>CAUZKZ010000008.1:0-31148 GCA_963580345.1 Verrucomicrobiia bacterium
TGATCCCGCTGGATGAGTTTGAGTCGCTCAATGCTGCGCTGGACCACTACGCCAGCTATCCCGGCAAAGCCCTCGCCCTACTCCGCACGGCATGCCCATTCACGACCTAACCAGCCAATCGCCCTGGGGCGCCGGAGCCTCGGCGGCAGAGACCATCGGCAGCAGGGGTCCCATGCGACGCCACCCGCCGGACCACGCTCCTCCCCGATGACCGGTTGCGCTTTCCGACCGCGTCTGGTAGCCCATGGAAACCACGATGAAAATCCACTGCCCGGTTCCGCTGTCCGTCATTCTGGTTGGAATGGCCCTTGGCACCGAGGGCAGCGCCCGGCAAGCGGACCAAACCGCCTACACCCCGCCCGTCCTGGATGAGATTCCCTTCGATCCCGCCAAGATCAAGGCGGTCGACGAGGCGTTCCTGAAGCAGGTGGGCGAAGAATGTACGATTCTCGCCCGCAATATCGTGATGAGCAACGCCGCCAAGGCCAAGATGCTGGCGGTCGCTCTCGGTCTCAATCCCGGGAACAAAGCGGCCAAATCCGCCAACGACATCCTGAGCCGCGGAGAACGTCCGCCCCCGTTGAACGTGACCGCCAGCAACAAGAAGCCTGTCAGCAACGAGTTGATCTACAAGAACCTCCACGCCGACCTGAAACACCTGATCAACAAGGTCAACACCGAGGACGAGAAGATGCTGGCCGCCATGCTGTACGATGCGCTGGCTGACATTGAGAAAGACAATGATCAATTTCGCCGCGGGCGGGATCGCTTCCGGGAATTCAACAAGGTGGTTCCCCCCTGGGACAGGATCCTGGGCCGGAATGGCAAGGCCGGCACGACGCCCCGGGGCGGGGGGTTGCGGTTGAAATCCGGGCAGTCCCGGGTTAAGGCGAATGGCGCGAGGATAGGCGGAGTTTTCGTTTTCGGGTAAAGCGGTCAAGGCGCTGAGGGGTTAGCATTTCGAGGGGCCGCGATGTGGAGTGCGGCGATTTTCGCCGCTTTGGATCGAGGATTCAGGTGTGGAAATGCGAATTAAGGTGGATGATGCCGATGCCGGTGAGTCCCAGGAACCAAATCCAAAGCGGTGCGAAGCCCCGCACTCCAAGAGCCGACCTTGACGCTTAACCTTGTGCCATTCGGGTTAACGCCCTGCTGGTAACCGGGATCGGGGAGGCCGGGAAATTCGAGAACGATCCGGAACTGATCGAGGATCTGATGCAGCGCTGAAGCGGGCCGCGTTCACGGCGTCCGCGCCGTCGCCGCGGGGTCCGCCCGGTCATTCGGTCTCCCGGGGAACCAGACCGTTCGCGAGGAGCGACTCGTAGACGACTTCCGCAATGACGCCATACCCGCGCGGAGTACAATGACCATCCTTGGTCCAGAAGACCTGCGCTTCCTTGGATGCTTCCGCCAGGGCCGGGGCGCTGTCAATGAAGGGCACTCTCCGTCCCGACGCCCAACGCTTCAGGCGGGAGGCTGGATAGCTCGGGTCTTCGATCTGGTAGTGGTCCACCGCAGCGGGTTCGACGGGAAGATAAAGCAGGGCGATCGGGATCCCCGCTTCCCCGGCGATCCGGACCATCTGGTCGTACTCCGCTTCGACCTTGCGCCAGGCATCTTCGTAGATTCCGCTTGCCTTGAACACCTCGGCCCAGTCAATCGTGAATCTTTTCTTGACCTGTCGATCGAGGTGTTTGCGGAACAGCAGGCGGAAGACGTGGGAATGCCGGTAAAGGAACACTCCGGCAGTTCCCACTCGCCTGGCTTCCCACCGGCGCAGGTATCCGGAGTCATCCACGACCACGGACTGCACGCCCATGTAAGTATCCATGATGTCGTTTGGCACGAACGCCACGAGAATCAGGTCGGGATCGTACTCCAGCCCCTCGTGCTCGAGCAGGATCCGTTCCGGCTCCGGAAAAAACCTGGGAATTCCGCATTTGATGACCTCGCAGGTCGTTGCACCGCCGTGCCGGCCCTGGTTGAGTCTCTTCTCGAGGCGCCGCAGGTAGGTTTCTTCGTAGTCCGCCCCCGCTCCATAAGTGAAACTATCGCCCAATCCCAGGATGCGGAAGACGCCCGCCGGTTTCGTGAGAATATGATCTTCGTCGCGAAAGCCCCTGCGGTTGTGGCGGAACTCGAAATCGTACTCGTCCGTGGCCGACCGGCCGCGCAGCGTGAGGCCGGGCGCGGTGCGATAGGGAAGCACCGGGTCACTTGCGAAGAGGGCGTATTCCCGGGCCAGGGGTTCTGCGATCCCAAGGAGTCGAACGCAAACCTCCAGGGCGAGGGCGGATAGGGCGATCACCAGGAGAAGATAAAGAGCGCGCTTTCTCCTGGTCGCCGGCCGCCGGCCGCCCCGCCTCTGGGAACTGCCGGTGGGTTCCTTCTTTCCGCGCCTCACGACCTGACATCATTCAAGCCGCGACCACGCGGGCGATCAAAAAAGACGAAAAACGCCGAGATTCCCGAAGCGGCGTTACGCCGTCAGGTCGGTCGAGCATCCGGGCTCCCGGGGCAGGTGGTAGGCGCCGTCTGCGACCACGGCAGGGAAACGGAAATGGTCGCGCAGGTGGGGGATGTATTCGAGGAAGAGGCGTTCGTGGCCCAGGGCGATGTGGTTGAAAAAGACGAGGTGTTGGTGGATCTGACCCATGTCGCCAACGTGCGGGATGACCTTGACCGGGTACTTGGTGGCGAGAATGGCGACAGCCAGGTACTCGCTGATTCCCGCCAGCCGCGTACAGTCGGCCTGCACCACGCCGGCCGCACCGGCCTCAAGAAAGTTCTTCCACATCACGCGGTTGGATACCGCCTCGCCCACTGCGACGGGAACCGGCGCGATGGCACGGGCAATTTCCCGGTGGGCCAGCACGTCGTCCGGCTGGGTGGGCTCCTCGACCCAGTAGGGATTGATCTCCGCCAACTCCGCGCAGACCTCCAGCGCCCGCGGCAGCGACCAGGCCTGGTTGGCATCGACCATGATGCGCACGGAATCGCCGACCGCCTCGCGAACAAGCCTGGCGCGCCGGATGTCGTGGGCCGGATCGGGCGACCCGACCTTCAGTTTCATGGCAGTGAACCCGGCCTCCACGGCGCGGCGCGCATTCTCCAGGATCCGGTCGTCGCTGTAGGCGAACCAGCCCACCGAGGTGTCGTATCCGGGATAGCCGTCTGCGAGGATGGACTCGCGCTCGGGGCGGGTCGGCATGCGTTCGCGCAGAATCGCCGCTGCCTGGTCTGCGGTGAGCACCTCGTCGAGGTAGCTGAAGTCGATGAGCCGGACGATCTCCGCGGGCGCGAGATCCAGCAGCAACTTCCAGAGCGGGACGTCTCGCGCTTTGGCCCACAGGTCGAAGCAGGCGTTGGTGATCGAGGCCAGGGCGAGGTGAATGACCCCCTTGTGCGGCCCCAACCAGCGGACTTGGTGGTGCTCGGCGATCGACCGCTGGACCCCGCCGAACTCCGCCATGAGCTCTTCGATCTCGCGGCCCAGGAGCGGGGCTGCAAGCAGCTCGACCGCGTCCCGCACCAGGTTGGTCCCGCCCCCGAGGGTGTAGGCAATTCCCGTCCCGGAATGTCCGCCATCCTCCGTGATGAGGCGCGTCACCGCGTATCCGTACTGCGGATCGGTATGCACGGCGTCACTGCCTGCCCCGGCCGGTAGCTCGAACCGCCGATCGTCCGCTTCAATCCTGGAAATGGTCGGCATCGTGGTTATCAGTTGCGTGAGGTGATCACAACCGGCTTGAGGTTCGGGATGTCCTCGTCGCGGGGGAAGTAGGGACGCGCGAGATTCGCGTAGGCCACCCCGCGGAGCGTCGCCGGGGTGGGTCCCGGCGTATCCAGGATGAGGGCCTCCTTCGCCACCCCACGGTAACCGACGCGGAAGTTCATGGGATTCTTCACCACCACGAACTTCGCCTTCTCGACCGACATTCCCACTGCGCGGAATTGTTCGTCGGCCCAGTCGTATGTCGGGTTCGACATGACGAGGATCTCGATCCCGCCGGCCTTCACTACCGCGGACGGCCCCATCTCGCCGGTTTGCCCGGCCCAGATACCACCGGAGTACGCGAAGCACCCGTCGCTCAGGGCCAGCAACTCAACCGTCAGTTCGACGGGCTTTCCCCAACGCGGATCGAGCTGGTGACCGAGCGCGAGCGCCAGGGTGTCGCCGACGCGGTGCCGGTGACAGAGAGCCGCGGCGGCAGGGTCGACGACGGGGACGAGGCAGAGGTCGTCGATGTCACACGCGAGCAGTGCCTTCAAGCTCGCCACGCTGTCGCCGGTGGCCCCGCCGCCACAGCAGTCTGCCGTTTCGACCAGCAGAACCGGCCCGCCCTCGATGGCAAGGCCACGGCGAATCGCCTCGGACGGAGGGTGGACCTCGGGTTCCATTGCGAACCGTTTTCCCCAATAGAGTTCCGCCAGCTCGACCGCGAACTCCGCGGCGCGCTCCCGGTCGTTGTCGGTGATGACCAGCCCCCCGGACCCCATGCCGGGAAGATCGAGGTAAGGGTAGACGTGAAAAACACTGGTGGAGAGGATCGGTCCCCGTCCCTCCCAGGACTTTGCCTTGCGCATGACCTCCGCGAAGGGGCCTTCGCCCTCCGTATTGCCGTGCACCGATCCGGTCAGGAGCGGCACTTTCGCCATCGCCATGACCGGCCGCACCTTTTTGTCGACGATCTCGAGAATCATTCTCGCCCCTCGTTCGCCGGTCGCGAAGGCATCGCGGTGAGGATAGGTTTCCCACGCGATCAAGGCATCGGCCAGTTCCACCATCGGCGCGGTGACGTGGGCATGCAGATCGAGCGTCGCGACCACGGGCAGCTCCGGCCCGGTGATGTCCCGCACTGCGGCCAGCAGGTCCCCCTCGAGATCGCCGACGCCCTCCGCCGCGGCGGCCCCGTGCAGCGCGAGGAGCAGTCCATCGACCGGCAGGGCGGACCGGAGACCATCCAACAACTCCGCCTTCAAGGTCGCGTAGCAGTCGGCGGTCAGCGCTCCCCCCGGACAGGCTGTCGCCACCAACAGGGGCGCGGGGCGGGCGCCGCGATTTTGCAGGACCTTCAGCATTCCGCCCACCACCCCCGACGAGGGCGCCAGGACCTCAGCCCCGCGCCGTAACTCGCACCTCTCGAAGCCGCCGAGACCGGTCGGCACCCCGCCGAGCTGGTTGCACTCGATGAAGAGCGAGCCGAGCGCGATCGTGGGTCGGGCCGATGACATCGCCGATCAGAAGTACTGCTTGTAGAAAGCAACGACCCCGAGAACGCTCAGCACCACCGCGGAAAAAATCACGCCCACCCGCAGCGCGACCGGCATGCGGAGCGCCTGGGGAAGATGCTTCTTGTCCGACCAGAGCATCGCGAAACACCACACTCCGCACCCGAAGGTCGAGGAAACGATGGCAGCCGGGGTGAGGATCGCGACCGGATCTTTGGTGGTCAGCCAGAGCAGGAGGAGTCCCGGAATGCCGCACCACAGGACCGTCGCGATCCGGAATTTTACCAGTGGGACGCTTCGTAACCTGGGAATCGCGGCCGTCAGGCACTCGCGGATGGTGCGGGTGTAGAGTTCGTAGGCCCCGTAGATCGTTCCGAAGATCGCGAAGAAGACTCCCGTCCGATAGACCCACACCAGCAGGGATTGCAGGAATTCCGACTGATCCGGGCGCACCAGGAAATCGGCCTGGTGAGTAAGCAATTGACTCCCTTCCGGCACAATTTGCTGCGGATGCAGGATTGCGGCTCCGAGGACCGCGAAGCAGAGCGTGAAAATCAGCATCACGCCGAACGAGATCCCCGTATCGAGCTGCGGGGCACGCATCCAGCTTCTGGCGCGCCGAATGTTTTCGGGAGAGCCGTCGATCGTGTCCCTGCCGAGGGAGGGACCCGCTTTGGCCGCCGCGATCATCCCCCAGCCTTTCTCCCGCATCATTCCGAGGTAGCCGAGATAATCCTGGGTTCCTCCCCCGATCGCGCCCAGGTAGACGACCACTTCCACGAGCCGATCACGCTTGGCGATCTTTGGGAACTCCTTGATCCACTCTTCGTATTCAGGAATCCGTGGAGTGACTATGCCGTTCAGCATCGCCGCGAAATCGGGATGGCAGGTAGCGGCGGCGACAAGCATGCATACCAACAGGATCGCCACCATGGCGGTCTGCGCCTTCTCGAGGAACCCGTAGCCTTGAACCAGCGTCATGGTGATAGCCACCACGATGAAGACGGTCCCCCAGATGCGTCCGAAGAAGGCCCGCTGGGCGGCATCTGCATCCGGAGACCCGAGCAGCGAGTTCATGAAATCGCCAAGCATCCTCGGTAATCCGCCACCCAGCCAGAATGGCATCCAGGCGATCGCCACCATCGCCATGAACCAGACCAGCCAGTTCTTCGGGCCCGGCATCTTGGCCCAGCTTTCCAGTGGATGCGCCCCGGTGAGGACCATGAAACGGGTGGCGGAGTAAACCTGGACGGCCTTCACCAAGGCGCTCAGCACGAAGCACCAGAGCAAGGCGTAACCGAAAATCGCCCCCCCACGCGAAGCGAACACGGTCTCGCCGCTTCCGATTGTGACGCACGCCACGATTGCCCCGGGTCCAAAGAAGAGCCAGAAGCTCCGCAGCCGAAGACGGCGGAGTGCCTCGGGCGGCGGTGGGTAGTTTTGCGGTTCGGAGTGGCTGTCGATCCGCGAGGCTAGGAGTTCGGGGCCGTAAAACCAAGGCAAGTTCCGTATTACCGGATCCGGGAGCGATCATCTACAAAATGACGCCCTTGGCCACCTCGCCGTAGACATCCGTCAGGCGGTAGTCGCGCCCGCCGTAGTGGAATTCGAGCTTCGTGTGGTCGATCCCGAGGAGGTGGAGCATGGTGGCGTGAAGGTCGTGGATCGTGACGGGATTTTCGACCGCGTAGTAGCCGAACTCGTCGGTGGCGCCGTAGCGGAAGCCGCCTTTCACGCCCCCGCCCGCCATCCACATCGTGAACCCGTGAGTGTGGTGGTCGCGCCCGACGTTTTTTCCCTTCCCGGCCTTGTTCGACTCGGAAGTGGGGGTCCGGCCAAACTCGCCGCCCCAGAGCACGAGGGTATCGTCGAGGAGGCCGCGCGACTTGAGATCCTTGAGCAACCCCGTGATGGGCTTGTCGACCTGGGCGGCGTTGATTTCGTGGCCCGCCTTCAGGTGGGTGTGCTGGTCCCACTGTTCGTTGTTCGGAATCCCCATCGTGCGCAGGGAGTGGGAGTGGTTGACCTGGATGAAGCGCACCCCGCTTTCGGCAAGGCGCCGGGCCAGCAGGCATTGCAGGCCGAAGTCTTCCGTCGTCTTGTCATCCAGCCCGTAAAGAGCGCGCGTTGTCTTGCTCTCGGCGGAGATGTCCAGCAATTCCGGCGCCGCTCGCTGCATTCGGAATGCGAGCTCGAAGGACTGGATACGAGACTCCAGTTTTTCATCCGCGCCGAACACCGCGCGCTGGCGCTCGTCCAGCTGCCCGAGCAGATCCAGTTGCAGCCGTTGTTGCGCGGCGGTCTTGCCACCGGGATCCATATGGTGGAACTTGGCGTTCTTTGCCAGGGTGTTCGGATAGCCCGGGGTTCCCAGGGGCACGCCCTGGTGAATGGCCGGCAGAAAGGCGGCGCCGAAATTGTTGACTCCGCCGTGCACGCTGGACGGACAGATCGTGATGAAGCTCGGCAAGTCGCGGTTCTCGGTCCCGAGGCCGTAGCTGACCCACGATCCCATCGAGGGGCGGACGAACACCTCGTCCCCACAGTGCAGTTTCATGGTCGCCCCGCCGTGCGCCACGTTCGTCTCGCAGACGGAGTGAATCATGCACAGCTCGTCGGCGACGGAGGGAAGATGCTGCCAGAGCTCGCTCATCCAGAGCCCGCTCTCCCCGACCTGGCGAAATTCCCAGGGCGAGCGCATCAGGTTGCCGCGCTTGGCGAACTGCACCCGCGCCCGCTTGAATGGCGGGGGCTTGCCGTCCTCCTTCGCCAGGCGGGGTTTGTAGTCGAAGGTATCGACCTGCGACGGCCCCCCTTGCATGAAGAGGAAGATGACCCGTCTGGCCCGGGCCGGGAACCGGGCCTCTCTCGGGGCGAGCGGATTGAAGGCACTCGCCGCCATCGCCTCGAGCCCCAGGGTTCCATTGAGCGCGAACCCGCCGAATCCCGCGGCGACCGAACTCAGCATATGTCTCCGGGAGCTCATCAGTTCAGGTAGACGAATTCGTTCGAAGCAAAGAAAGTCTGACAGAGCGCAGCCCACGCATCTTCTTCGCTCACATTGTTGCCGGTCTCACGATAGGTTCGGAGAAACGTGACCGCCCGGGTGATCTCGGCGGGTTCCGGGCGGCGGCCGAAAAAGGTCAGGTAGGCGTGGCGCAGACGTCCACCGTCGTCGCCAAGTTTCTCGTCGGCGAGCAGGCGCACGGCAGCCTGGCGGGCACGAAGGGCATACATCTCGCTGTTCATCATCAGGAGCGCCTGGGTCGGAACGGTGGTGGACACGCGGTGGCCTTCGCTGAAATCGGGATTGGAAAAATCGAAGAGCGTCAGGAATTCGTACACGTTGGTCCGAAGGACCGGGAGGTAGACGCTGCGCCGGACCGAGGTCTCGTAGAATCTGCGGTTCTTCTCGAGGTCGGCCGGCGAGAGATTGTAGGTGCCGAGGGTGAGGGGCGCCCCCCCGGTCCGACGATCGAGCTGCCCCGCCACCGCGAGCACCGCATCGCGGATCGCTTCGGCTTCGAGTCGTTGCCGGTTGAACCTCCAGAGGAGCCGGTTCTCGGGCTCGGCCCGGGCCGCGTCCGGATTGTGCACGCTCGAGAGCTGATAGGTTCCGGAAGCGAGAATTCTCCGGTGGAGGGCCTTGATCGACCAGCCGTCCCGCATGAATTGGGTGGCGAGGAAATCGAGGAGGGCCGGATGGGTGGGAGGCTCACCGCGGACGCCAAAATTGTTGGGGGTGCGAACGAGGCCCTGCCCGAAATGCCACCGCCACACGCGGTTCACGATGACGCGCGCCGTCAGCGGGTGCTGCGGGTCGGTGAGCCACTCCGCGAGTTGGAGGCGGCCGCTCTGGTCGGCCGGCAGCGCTTCCTGCCGGGCCCCCGCGATCTCCTCTGGAAAGCGCCGCGGCACCTCGTCTCCCAGTTCGAGGTGGCTGCCGCGCAGGTGGACTTTTACATCGCGGACCTTGCCCTCCTCGACCGCCATGACAGTCACCGGTTTCGGCACCTTCTTGCCAAGCTCCGCGAGCGCATGCTCCAACGCCTCGATCTCCTTCCGGCGGGCAAGATACGCTTCGGACTCGGCGTTGAGCGGAAGGATCCGCACCTTGTCGAGGTGGGACATCACCCTGGGATTCTCGTAACGGAGCACGTTCACGCCGGCGATGAACGGGAACACGCCCTCGGTGAACCAGCGCTGGTTAGCCGGCATCCAGCCGCCGGTGACCTGCCCCATCGCATTGGCCTTGCCCTCCGCTCCGTTGAGCAGGATCCGCCCCGGCCGGGCGACCGCCGCGGCGTAACGAAACTGCACGATGTGTTTGCCGGCCCGGGCCGTGGTGACATCCCACTCCGCCCAGTCGGCCTCCGCGGTCACGTCGCCGATGATGCCGATCCCTTTTCCATAGCGGTCCATGTCGATGACAAGGTTGCCCCGCGCAAAAGTTTCCGCCTCGAACTCGAGGGCGGATTGTCCCGCCGGGAGGGCTTCCCCCGCCTTCTGCCGGAGCGCCGCCAGCTTCGCTTCGAGCGCCGCGACTTCCCCCACGTGGCGCACTTTTTCCTGGTGGGATTCGGCCGATTTGAGCGGGCGTTCGAGCCACTGTCCGCCACTCGCCATGGTGCGGGTGCTGTGGAAGATGCCCGCCAGCGCATAGTAATCTTTCGTAGAGACCGGGTCGAACTTGTGGTCGTGGCAGCGCGCGCAACCAAGTGAGATCCCCATGAAGGCCCGGCCCAGAGTGTCGATCTGCTCATCGACGATGTCTGCGAACATCTTGGGCTGATCCTTTTCGGCCACGATCTTGGTGCCCAGGACCAGGAAGCCGGTTCCGGTCAGCGGGTGCAGGCCGCGGTGGTCCGCGGTCGGGTCCAACAAATCACCGGCGATCTGGTGTCGGACGAACTGGTCGAACGGAAGATCGCGGTTGAAGACCTCGATGACGTAGTTCCGATAGCGGTAGGCGTTGGGAAACGGCTTGCTTTCGTCCGCACCATTGCAGTCGCCGTAGCGCGCCACGTCGAGCCAATGCCTCCCCCAGCGTTCGCCGTAAGCGGGCGAAGCGAGAAGTCTCTCGACCAGCTTCGCAAAGGCCTCCGGGGAACGATCGTTCACAAAGGCCTCGATCTCGTCGGGGGTGGGCGGCAGGCCGGTCAGCCCGAAGCTGGCGCGCCTGATCAGGGTGTGCTTGTCCGCCGGTGCCACCGGGACGAGCCCCGCCTTCTCCCGCCTGGCGAGGACGAATCGGTCGATGGGCGACTGGACCCACTCCCGCGCCGCGACCTCCGGCGGCTGCACCTCCGCGATGGGACCGAACGCCCAGGGTCGGCCGCGCTCGACGCCCTCCTTCTCCGCCACCGCGTGGATCCCGCCGGCGATGACAAGCAAAGCGATCGCGACACCGCGCGGGGCTGCGCGGCAGCAGGGCGTTCGCAATCGCAGCATGGGTAGAAACCTCGCCCGTCGGGACGCGTATTTCACGAACAAAGCGAGGAGGCGCCGAATTTCGACCCGATCCTCGCGCCGAACTACTTTTTCGGCGCTTTTTCCGAGAAAGTGATCCTGACGAAACATTCGGGGAGGTGCGAATCCCACACGCCATGCCGGCTCCAGACCCATCCGCCGGAGTCGCCATCGCCGTGCTTCTTCTTGTTGAATCGCGAAAAGTCCATGCGCCAGGTGTCGCCGTTTTTCGGCGGGACGGCACGCTGGTCGGCGCGGGCCAGGGCGCGCATGCCGGCGCTTTTCCACGGGAACGCGAACTCGACGCTCCAGCCTTGGTCCTTGTCGGAGTCGTCGTTCAGGGTGCCGTCGACGTGCACCGCGGACCGGAGCCCGGGGAAATCCCAGCTCATGAAACCGGTCCGCTTGCCGCGGGGGTGCGTCTTGAACCCGACCCCGTTGAAGTCGATCACCCCTTCCCCTTCGCGGCGAAAGGACGGGTCCGCCGCGAACCCTCCGCTTTCATAGGCGTTCTTCCAGACAAAGAAGGCCTCATACAGGGTGCCGAGCGCATTGATCTCGAGTTCGTAGTACCCGCCCGCGCCCGCGATGAATACCTCGACGTCGTTTTCGGAATAGATCGGCGCATCCCGCTCCTTCAGCCTTGCCTGCACGTCGGGTTCCTCTATTTCGAATCCGACGTAAAGAAAGTCGTCGTTCCAGAGGACCGCAGCCCGGGTCGAATACTCTGTCCCCTTCCCGGTGATGATATCGACAAACTTCGGCGACCGTGGCGCGAGCTTCCACGCCGCCTCATCGAGTTTTCCATCGATCGTGATCTTGCCTGCCGCACGATAGGCGGTGTAGGTCCGAATCTGATCCCGCGGCACGGGAAGCCATGAGAGGTCGGCGCCGGGTTGCTTGTCATCTACGGGTACCTCGATTTTCCCGGCTTCCTGCCAGCGCTGCCACGCCAGGCCGGGCCGGTCGGCGCGGAAGGTGACCAGGCGGGTGTGATCGACTTCCGTGACGTAGACCGTCCGGCCGTCCGGGCCGCCGAAGCACAGGTTGCTCGGCTTGGTGCCGAGAACGTCGACTTCGCGCAGGATCTCGCCTGCAGGCGTCATCTTGACGACGGTGCCTTTGCCGTGGCGGGTGATGTAGAGATTGCCGTCGATGTCGCAACGCATGCCGTCAAACCCGAAATCGGGGAACTGTTTGATGAGGCGCTTGTTCTCCAGTTTCCCCGACTTGGTGATGGAGAAGGCCCAGACGTTGCGCTGGACGCTCTCGTTCACGTAGAGCGACTTGCCGTCCGGGCTGACTTCGATGCCGTTGGTGGTTCCCATCCCGCCGGCAAGAAGCGTGACCCTGGCGTCGCGGCCAATTCGCCAGAGCTGCCCCGTTCCCTTGCTCCAGGCCGGATCGCTGGCATAGAGCGTGCCGTCCGGTCCAATCGCGAGGTCGTTGGGCTGGTTCATGGCAACCTCGTGGGCAAACACCGCGACCTTGCGCGTTTTGGGGTCGATCCTCAGCACGTTGTGCTTCGTATAGTCGGCAATGAACATCACGCCCTTGCGATCGAAGCGGATCCCGTTCCCGACACTGCCCTCCGGCAGTTCGGCGTAGACCTCCGCCTTGCCGTCCGGCGTCACCCGGCCGATCGTCCCTTCCTTCCCGAAGTTCACCGCGTAGACATTGCCGGCCGCATCGCAGGCCGGTCCCTCGATGCCGGGCGTGAAGGCGCCCGGCACGGTCAGCGGACTCGCCACGAAGAGTGCCTCCTCCTTCTTTTCCCCGCCCAGGGAAGATGCCGCGAACATCCCAGCAAACAGGAGTGTGACGATGAGAGACCTGATGGCATTCATGGCAAAAGACCTACCCCAGCAACTCCGTAACCACGCGCGCCTCGCTTTCCTCGACGAGACGGATGTCCCGCGGCCCGGAGCGGAATTTCAGCCGGCGGTGATCCAGTCCGAACTGGTGCAGGATCGTGGCCAGCCAGTCGTAGTGATTGACGATGCCTTCCACGGCGTGGTGGGAAAACTCATCCGTCGCGCCGTGCACGTAGCCTTTGCGGAAGCCGCCGCCCGCCACCCACTGGCTGAAGCCGTAGGTGTTATGGTCGCGCCCGACCGCCTCGCGATTCGTTTTTCCGCTCCGGAACTGGATCACGGGCAGGCGCCCCATCTCTCCGCCCCAGTGCACGATGGTGCTGTCGAGCAGTCCTCGCTGCTTGAGGTCGCTGACCAGGGCTGCGGCCGGTTGGTCGATCTCCGCGCAGCGGTCCGGGAGGGCGGTCTGGATCGATCCGTGGTGATCCCAGTTCTGACCTGCGGCGAAGATCTGGACGAAGCGCACGCCACGCTCCACCAATCTTCGCGCGATCAGGCAGCGTGTGCCGTAGTCCTTCGTTTTATCCTGGTCGATTCCGTACATCTTGCGGATCGACTCGGGTTCGCTGGCGAGGTCGAAGGCCTCCCTGGCGGCGCCCTGCATCCGCGCCGCCAGACCGTAGCTGGCAAGCCGTGCCTCCAAATCGCTTTCGCCGGGATGGCGGGCGAGATGCTCGCGGTTCAACTTTTCGAGGAGACCGAGCTGCGCCTGCCGTGGTTGCCCCCGCAGGTGCGCCGGGGAGTCGAGATTGAAAATGCGTGGCTCCGTGGACCGGACCATCGTGCCCTGGTAGACGGAGGGCAGATTGCCCTGGCTCCAGTTCTCGTTTCCTTGCTGCGGCAGTCCCCGCGGATCGGTCAGGGCGACGTAAGCGGGAAGATTCTGCGACTCGCTGCCCAGCGCGTTCAGCAGCCAACTCCCAAGCACCGGGCGCCCTCCGACCGGCGCTCCGGTGGTGAGGGCGCGGTTGGAGGGGACGTGGTTGTTGGATCCCGTGCGCATGGAGCGGATGAGCGTGATCTCGTCCGCGATCGACCCGAGATGAGGCAGCTTTTCCGACATCTCCATGCCGCACTCGCCATAATGATTGAACTTCCACAACGGCCCCAGGATCTCACGGCTCGCCTGGGCGGCGTTGTCCCATACGAGCTTGCCCTCGAATTTCTGGCCGTTGCGTTTGACCAGCTCGGGTTTCGGATCGAAGAGGTCGATCTGGCTCGGACCTCCCAGCATGTACATCGAAATCATGGCCCGGGCTTGCGGGTCGCGCCCCGGTTGCTTCGGGAGGAGATCGTGGACCACCGGTTCCAGCTCCGGCTTTTCGAGCGCAGGATTCACTTCTTCCGCCAGCAGGCCGTCCTGCTTCAGAAGCCACGAGGCTGCAACCCCGCCAAGTCCGAAGGAGGAGGAGCGGAGCCAATGCCGGCGCGTGATAGAGCGTTTGTCCATGATCGTTCAGGGGATGTACAAAAACCGGTTGGAGGCCAGCAGGACGTGGCAGAGCGACGCGAGGGCCCGATGGTCGGCGTCCGCTTTGGGATCCGCCATCGCGAAATGACCCCGCTGCTCGGCCAGGAACTTCTCGCAGGTTTGCAGTTCATCGACGGTAGGCAGCTCCGCAAAAAGGGAAAGATAAAGCCGGGCCAATCGCACCGAACCGAACTCGCTTTGACCGATCAACGAGCTCGCCAGGGCCCCGGCGTACTCCACCGGTTCCTGGTCGTTGAGAAACCACAAAGCCTGGGTCGCCACCGTGGTTTGGCGGCGCTGGGCGCAGTTCGGCGTCATGACCGGCTGGTCGAAGGTCTCCAGCATGTTCAGCGGCAGGCGGCGCTGCACCTCCACGAAGGCGCTCCGGCGGAATTTGTCGCCGCCGATGACCGCTTTGCCCTCGCCATTCGCACTGACCGGACTGGCCGGACCTCCGAGCGTCGCGCTGAGTTTGCCCGTCACCGAAAGGAGGGCGTCTCGGATCGCCTCGGCCTCCAGGCGCCGCAGGTTGGCCCGGCCGAGAAGCGCATTCTCCGGGTCGGTCCGGTCGTGGTCGGGCCGGCGCTGGGAGCGCTGCCGGTAGGTCTTCGAGTGAAGAATCATGCGGTGAATTCGCTTCAGGTCCCACCCGTTCTTCACAAAGTCCGCTGCCAGCCAATCGAGGAGCCCGGGATGGGACGGCTTCTCTCCCGAAAGGCCGAAGTTCCCCGGCGTCGCGACCAACCCGCGCCCGAAGTGGTGCATCCACACCCGGTTGACAAAGACCCGTGCCGTCAACGGGTGCGAGCCGTCCGTCAATTGCCGCGCATAGGCCAGGCGGCGCCCCGTCGATTTGCGGCCCTCGTCGTTTCGCGGCAGTTTCAGCTCCGGCCGGTGCCGCCGCAGCACCATCAGTTCGGCGGGCGCGACCTCGAGGCGGGGACTCTCCGGGTTCCCCCGGAAGAACACTTTGCTCACCGGGATCTCCCCGGGCGGCTCGGTGGTGGCCATGATCATGCGCAGCGGCGGTTTCCTGGCGCGCACTTCCTCGATCTTCTTTTTCTCCTTCTCGAACTCGGCATTCGCCGCGCCATCGTACTCGACGAGCAGGCCGCTGATGAAATCGACCGGCTTCACCATGGGGTGGTTTTCGAGGAGTTGCTTTTGCTCGGCAGTGCGCTCGTTTTCATTCGTGAAGACCGCCTTGCGCGTCGCTTCTCGCACCTCTTCGGGCACATCCTCCAGTTTTTTCTCCAGGATCCCGGCACAGTGGGCGTGGCGACGTTCCTTGAGCTCCTCCTCCAGTTTCTTCGCCTCCGCCTCGATCTTGTCCCGCTCCGCCCGCACCTCCGCCGAAGTCATGTCGACCAGGCGATTGGCGGGCTGCTTCCAGTTGTTGAGCGGAAATGCCGGATCGAAGATGGCACGGAAGCTGTAGTAGTCGTCGATCCCGATCGGATCGTACTTGTGATCGTGGCACTGCGCGCAGCCGACCGTGGTTCCCAGCAAACTGGTGCTCACCACCTGCATCGATGCCGCCACCGCCGTGTTGCGGTCGATGAGGGAATTGCTCGATTGCGTGCCGTCGGGCGCCATGCGGAGGAATCCGGTCGCAGTCAGCAGTTCGAGGTGACGGGCTTCGTCGACCTTGACCTCCCCCTCGATCAACTCATCACCGGCCAGCTGCTCGACGATGAACTCGTTGATCGGCTTGTTCTTGTTGAAGGACTCGATCACGTAGTCGCGGTAGCGCCAGGCCTGGGCCCGCTTCGGGTCGTTGAGGGCATTGCCGTCCGACTCCGCGTAGCCGGCCGTGTCCAGCCAATGCCTCGCCCACCGCACTCCATACTGGGGGGAGGCCAGCAGGCGATCCACCAGCCGCTCATACGCTCCCGGCGCGACATCATTGACAAAGGCCTCGACCTCGTCGGCGGTGGGAGGCAGGCCGGTGACGCCAAAGCTCAACCTGCGAATCAGCGTCCTGCGATCCGCCTGCTCCGAGAAGTGCAGGCCATTCGCGGCCAGCTTCGCCGCGACAAAGGCATCAATGGGAGAGGGTTCCCCGGCCGGCGACCGAACCTCCACGACCGGCTGGTAGGCCCAGTGCGCCAGTTCTTCCAAGGTGAAGCGGGCCTCTTCCGGATTCTCCGGTTCCGGCCGGGCCGTCTTCGCGCCCTGCGCAATCCAACCGCGGATTTTGTCCTTCTGGTCGGTGGAGAGCTTTTTCTCGCCCTTGGGCATCTTGTCGGCCGCGAGCTTCTCCCAGAGCAAGCTGGCCTCCGGGTCGCCGGGAGTCAGCACCGGGCCCGATTTGCCACCCTGCAGCATCAGCCGCACCAGGCGGATATCGAGCCCCCCCTTCTTTTCCCCCGCTTCTCCATGACAATGAAAACAAGCGGCCTTGAGAATCGGTCGCACGTCGGTCTCGAAAACAAGTTCCCCCGCCGCGAGCGGGAAAATCCCCAGGGCGTGAGCACCCAGCAGTCCGCGCCAGGGGATCTTCGGGGATCGCAATCTCATCGCAGTCTATTCACGGGCCGGAACGGGCGGATCTTTCTCCACCTTGTCCAGCCATCCTTCAATTGTAAATTCGGGCTTCCCGAGTTCTTCCGGTTTCAGGCAGAGCAATTCATTCGGTGGGATGCGGCGCAAGCCAAGGTCCGGCAGCCGGCAGCCGGCCTGGCTCTTGATGGAAGCGTAGAATCCCTCGATCCGAAATCCATTCGCCTTGCACCACTCGCCGCCAATCGCGGTGGAAAGATCCTCGATTTCCTTCAAGGTCATGTCGGGCGTGCCGAGGCGCTCGTGAATCCACTTGAGCGCCTCCTTGTGAATGTGGAAGGGGCGGTGCGTGGCCTCCGGCTCCGTCCACGTGAAGGTGTTCGGAGACATCCCGAGATTCGTCAGGATCCGGCCGGACTCGGACGCGAGCCGACCGAGGTAGTCCCATGCCAGGACGTAATGAAAATCTTCCGCGCCGTTGACGAAGAAGACCTCGCAGTTCGGAGCGGAGAGCAGCATCGCGTCGAGCCACGACATCCGTTCCCGCAGCCACATGTTGGGAAGACGCGTGCAGTCCTTCCCGGAATAGAGAAGGTTCTCCGCGTACCCCCAGCCCGACACCACCGCGATCTTGATCCGTGGTTCCACGATCGACAGCCAGGTCGCCTCCGCACCGCCAAGCGAATTGCCGGCCACCCCGATCCGATCCTGGTCGATGTCCTGGCGCTCTCCCAGGAAATCGATGCCGCGCATGAAGTCGAAGACCAACTTTCCCATGATGCGCCGGTTGGCGGCTTCCGAGCGTTCGATGAGAGAATAGGGTTTGTCGTGCCCGCGGGCCCCGATGGCCCGCACTCCGGCGGGATGTCGTTCTTCGGAGCCGATCGGATCGACCGCCAGGCAGGCCAGTCCCAGCTTGGCGTAGACTTGCCCCGCGTACTGGCAATACCAGGCGCTCTTGCTGTCACCATGACCGAAGGTCATCACAATGGCCGGCATTTTTCCCTTCGGCTTCTTCGGCCGGTAGAGCAGGGCCGGTGCCCGGGAGCCGGGCTCGGTGGTGAATACCCACCGCTCGATCACGATCCCGTCCTGCTCGTATTCCCCACGCTTTTCCGCGTCGAGCGGAACCCGCCCGGCAGGAATCGCGAACATCTTCGTGATGGCAGCCCGCCTCTCGTCGCGCCACTTCTTGAATTCGTCGGGATCGGCCGGAGAGGTCGTGACAGCCGCGATCGGGAGAGGCTTCCCCGGTTTCCAGACGATCGTCCTGATGCCGGTGGCTTGGTAGTCCGGTGCGGTGGTGGGCCGGCTGGCATACCAGATCCGGAACTCGCCGCCCGGCATTCGCTTCACGGTCGGATGGGAGATCGCCTCGTTCTTCCCCGGGCGGAAGACGGGATTCTGCGGGTGCTTGGTCCACTTCAATCCGTCTGCACTCACCGCGAATCCAAGCGCGGTTTCTCCTGCCTGCCCCTTGACATCGGCGACGTACCACAGCTGGTAGAGGTCATTGACCTTGAGAACGACGGGGCTGCGCAAGGCGCCCGACTCCCAGGGTTGATCCGCCTTGAGCACCACGCCCGGCGTCACTTTCCATTCTCCAATCGTCCACTTGGCCGTGTCTGTATCGCAGGCCGCATGACGAATCACCCACGGATCCCGCGAGGTGTCGTTGAACCACATGCGGAAGTCGTTGCCGTCCCTCATCACCTCGGGCGAAGAGGCGTTCTGCAGAAGAACTGGCGATGGCGCCGACCAGCTCCTGCCGTCACCGCTGTGGATCTCGTGAATGGCGTAGCGGGGCGGGCCCTGGTCGAATCGCGTGGCGGTGAAGTAGAGGAACGCCCCGGTGCGCCCGAATCGCCAGGCCCAGCCGTCCCGGTTGCGCAAGGTCGAGATGTCCAGGATGGAGCTCTTCCCGTCGGGCATTTTAAAAACCGCGCCCTCCTTGCGGCAGGTGACCGAATCGCCGGTCGAGGCCACGCCCAGCCGGAAGACCCGCTCCTCTCCATTCCCCTGCGCACCGGTGTACCAGAATTTCGGGGCCCTGGTGTTGGCCATCGAGACGGCGGTCGCGAGGACGGAAGCGCCGTCAAATTCCTGCTCGGAGCCGAGCGCGATGACCGGCGCCTCCAGATCGTGCTTCCAGTCTTGTTCCAGGCTGAGCCACGCCTGCAGCCCGGCTGCAGCGCCCTCGCCGAGCACGGGGAGCACCCCCCCGGCCAGGCTTGCCACGAGCCACACCCTCCGAAGACGGCACCCATTCTTTCCTCTCTTCATTTCGTTGGTACGGTTGAATTTAAACCCGGACGACAAACCGGATTGTTGAAGCTCGCAGGTGCGGCGACAACTTTCAACACATGATTCCGGCGCGAGGATCCCCGGGAAGCCCCGTCATTCAGGGAATCACCCGCTGCGCTTCGCCGAGGAGCCACGTCGGATCCGTGAACGGCCGGTTGTCGATGTGACTCCAGCGCACCCTTCCCTCCGGATCGATCAGCACCGTGCCGTGGAGCGGACGAGCTTCAAATTCGTTGAAGACGAAGTAATCTTTGAACACCGCGAGTTTCTCGTCGGAGAGAACGGCAAAGGGGATCGGTTGGCTGCCGCGCCTTGCGGCGGGGATGGAGTGCTCCAGGAGCGCGACCGGGTCGGGGCTGATCGCCACCACCGAGATGCCGGCCCGGCGGTAGGCCTCGGCCAGGGGAAGAAACTTCACGAGTTGCTCCATGCACTGGTAGCAGCCCGCACCGAGAAAAAAGATCAGGACCACCGGCTTGCCTCGAAAGGATGCGAGGTCGACCCGGGTGCCCTTGCCATCGGGAAGCGAAAACTCCGGCGCGACCGGCCACGATTTCCGGAGGTCACCGGAGAGGTTGTGGACCGAGGCGGTGAGCCTGGTCGATTCCGGACCGGCCGGCAACGGCCACGCCGGTCCGATCCGGCAAAGCGCCGCGACTTCCCGCAAGGCCGGGTGATCGCGCAGCGGGGAGGTGGCGGCGCCGGCCTGCCGACGAAACTCGCGGTCAAAGGCGGAACGGGCCTCCAACACGTTGCCCGCTTTGTAATGCGCGATGATCGCGAGGGCCTTGGGGAGAAAGGCGGAACGGCGGGACTCCGGCACGCTGACGAGGGAATTGAGGGCCCCTTCCCAGCTACCGGTAGCCAGGGAGTCGTGAGCCCAGGCTTCCGGGGAGAGATCGTGGTTCCGTCCGAACCTGTTCCGCTCTGTCCACATCGCGACTTCCTCGCGGAGCTTGTCGGCCGACGGCAGGCCATCGATGAGAGCCCCGACCTCAATCATCTTCGCCGCCAGCCGGTCCATGAGGCGGTGCTCGTGACACACCAGCGCATACGACCAGGCACCCTGCGCATAGATCGACCACCAAAACGATTCGCGCGTCTTATCGCTCGCCACTGTGCCGGGCAGGGCTTGCGCCATCATGGCCTCGGCCAGGTCGAGCGCTTCCGCGGGGCGGCCCAGCTTGCTCAGCGCCTCGATGAGGGCCACGCAGTCGTCGCTGAAACTCGGACTGCGCACCGGGCGATCGAACCATCCTTCCCGATCCGACCGAGCCGTCTCCACCGCCTTCACCAGGGAAGCGGCGCTGGCCTCCCATTGCGTGGCGGCCTGCTGCGCTTCGCCGAGAATGCGCCACGCCAGAGCGGGGGCAGCGCTCGCAATGCCGGCGGGGTCGAGAAGCCCGGCCTCCGTGAGCTGGGTGGGACGATGCTTCTTCCAGAGGAGTCGCCGCAGGTGTTGGCACGGGTGGGCGGGGTTGCCGGCAAGCACTTCCACCGCGAGGCGATCGGCCGCCTCGGCACGGCGGAGCGGCACCCGCCCACGGACCTCGTTCAACACGAGCTGCCGGAAGAGGAGGGCCTTGGCCTCCGGGTGGTCGGGATGATCCCGCGCGATCGATTCAAGATCGGAGGCGAACATCTGCAAGCGCTCCGGCAGGGCGCCCGATGGGTCGGAGAAAAACCTGGCCAGCGATTCGATTTCCTTCCGCGCCGAGGGAGAGGTCTCGTCCCTGATCTTGCCTGCCGCCAGCCGCGCGAAAAAGGCGCCGCGTCCCGCCTGGTCGAAATTCGCCAGGGCGAGCCCCCAGTATCCAGGCGCAGCCTCCGGATCGAGCGTGATGACCTGGCGAAACGCCCGCTCCGCCTCCTCGTCCATGAGCAGGTGCAGACAAGCCACCCCCTGGTTGAACCACTTCTGCACGTCCTGGTTCGCGGTCTGGATCGGAAACGAAACCCTGCCCAGCCCGGTCAGCGCCCGCGCGGAAATCCCGGGCGACTCGAAGAACGCTTCGACCAGGTCCTTGGGATTTTCCGGGTTGATCTTCTGCGCATAGGAAGCGAGACAAAACAATGCTCCGCGCAGCTTTCCCTTCGGATCGCCATTTTTTGTCCCGCTCCGTGCCCAGACCGGAAGGCCAAACATCGCAGCAAGAAGAATTGCTCCGCTCTTGGGAAAAGACATCCCACAATCTGACGCCCCAGGGATCGATTCGGCACATTTTTTTCGCAATCCGTCTTCCAGCCTTCAGTATCCGTTGTGATTGGATCGCCCCGCCCGTGGCGATCGGATTCGAATCGCATCATCCCGACGACAATGAATCAGCAAACCACTCGCCGAACCTTTCTCGCTTCCGGCGCGGCAGCCTTCGCCGCCGGCCGCATCGCAACCGCAGCCGATGAGCAAAATCCGCGGATCCGGATCGGCCAAATCGGGACAAAGCACGCCCACGCCCTCGGCAAGCTCGATACGATCCGAAGGTATCCGGATCTCTTCGAACTCGTCGGATTGGTGGAACCGGACGCGGATCGGCGCAAGGCGCTCGGCGATCGGTATCGGGAACTTCGCTGGATGACCGAAGAGGAACTCCTCGCCTCCGCGGGCCTGCAGGCGGTGGCGGTCGAGACGGAAGTCGAACAGCTCGTGCCCACCGGGCTCCGTTGCCTTCGGGCCGGAAAACACATCCACCTCGACAAGCCGGCCGGCCCGTCGTTGGAGACTTGCCGGGAACTGCATGCCGAGGCCGGAAAACGCGATCTCACGATCCAGATGGGATACATGTTTCGTTATAATCCGGCCTTCGTGTTCCTCTTCCAGGTGGTGCGCGACGGGTGGCTGGGAGAGATCACGGAAGTCTCCGGGATGATCGGGAAGAAGATGAACGACTCCGGCCGAAAGCGCCTGGCCCGCTTCGAGGGCGGCGGCACCTTCGAGCTGGCCTGCCACCTGATCGACGCGGTCGTGACTGTCCTCGGCAAGTCGGAGGGCGTGACCGGGTACAACCACCGCACCTCACCCGGCAAGGACAGCTTCGCCGACAACCAGCTGAGCGTCTTCGACTATCCCAAGGCGATCGCGACGATTCGCTGCAACCACGTCGACCCGCTGGGCGGACCTCGCCGGCAATTCTCGGTGACGGGCACTCAGGGAACCTGCGAGATCCGGCCCCTGGAACCGCCGGCGCTGCGGCTGGGATTGGATCGACCGCAGGGGAAATACAAGCAGGGCTTTCAGGATATCGCGTTACCCAGGTCCCCCGGCCGCTACGACGGCGAGTTCCTCGATCTCGCCAGAGTGATCCGCGGGGAAAAGAAACTGGCGTGGGATTCCCGGCACGACCTCGCCGTGCACGAAGCTGTGCTTCGCGCCTGCGGGATGCTGAAGTAGGACCATGAGCAGCCTCCCCCAGGTCGTCGTCACCGATTTCATCAGCGAACCGCTCGATCACGAGCGGAGCGTGCTCGACGGCGTGGCGGAGGTGACGGCCCTCAATGCCACGTGCGAAGAGGATCTGAAAGGACGGATCGAGGAGGCTGCAGCTGTGATGGTGTACCACTTCCTGCGCTTCACACGCACCAGCATCGAGCGGCTGCGGAACTGCAAGCTGATCGTGCGCCCCGGGGTCGGTTACGACGGAGTCGACATCGCGGCGGCTCGCGAACGCGGGATCCCGGTCTGCAATGTCCCCGACTACGGGACGGAAGAGGTGGCGGATTCCGCCCTCGGCCTGGCGCTGACCCTGGCCCGCGGGACCCATCTCCTGAACAGCCGGCTGCGTCGCGGAGAAGGTGACTGGAGCGTGGTGCCGGCCGCGCCCATTCCGCGCTTGCGGCGGCGCGTCTTTGGCATCGTGGGTTGCGGACGGATCGGCACTGCAGCCGCCCTCCGCGCCAAGAGCTTCGGGTTCGAGGTCGTGTTCCATGACCCCTATCTGCCCGATGGCATCGAGAAAGCCCTCGGGGTGCGGCGCGCCGACCGGCTCGAGGACCTCCTCGCCCAAGCCTACGTCCTGAGCCTGCACTGTCCGCTCACAGACGAGACCCGCGGCATGATCGGTGCGGCCGAGCTGGCCCGGATGCCCACCGGCACTTTCCTCATCAACACCGCCCGGGGTGGCATCATCGACACGGAGGCTGTCATCGAGGCCCTCGCCTCCGGACATCTCGCCGGAGCCGGGATCGACGTCCTTGAAAAGGAACCGCCCGATGACGACTCACCGCTCCTGGAGGCATGGCGCAACCCTGATCACCCCGCCCACGACCGCCTCTTGCTCAATCCGCACTCCGCCTACTATTGTGAAGAAGGGAGCGAAGAGTTCCGCACCAAGGGCGCGCGCGAAGTCTTGCGAGCCCTGCAGGGAAAGCCGTTGAGGAATGTCGTGAATTAAGCGGTGTTCCGTATTCTGCGCCTGTGCACTGAATACTGAACACTGTACACTGTACACTAAATCCCCACCGTCCATCAGTAAGTGGCGCGGCCTCCGGAGAGGTCGAAGACAGCTCCGGTGCTGAAGGAGCAATCCTCGGAGCAGAGCCACGCCACGAGGGCGGCGGCCTCCTCGGTGAGGCCGAAACGGGCCATCGGGATCTTGGAGAGCATGTAGTCGATGTGCTCCTGTGAAATTTGCTTGAGAATATCGGTCTCGATCACGGCGGGGGTGACGCAGTTGACGAGGACGCCGTTCTGCGCGCATTCCTTGGCGAGCGACTTGGTAAGCCCGATCACGCCCGCCTTGGCGGCGCTGTAGTGGGAGGCCTTGGGGTTGCCTTCCTTGCCGGCGATGGAGGCGATGTTGACGATGCGGCCATACCCCCGCTCGATCATCTGGGGGACGAGGGTCCGGCAACAAAGGAAGACCCCGAACAGATCGATCTGCAGAACCTCCTGCCACTCGTCCGCCGTGCAGTCCCAGAGCAGCTTGCTGGAACCGGCAATCCCCGCGTTGTTGACGAGAAGATCGACGCCCTCGCACTGCTCGAGGGTGGCGGCGGCGGCAGCTTGCACCGAATCGGCGTCGGTGACGTCGACCGTGATGGGAATCGCTGCATCGATTTCGTTGGCGGTTGCGACCGCTGCAGCTTCATCGCGGTCCCAAATGGCGCAACGCCCTCCGGAGGCGGTCAGGCGCTCCGCGATGGCGCGTCCAATGCCGCGAGCCGCCCCGGTGACGACCGCGGTTTTGTCGGTGAGATCAATTTTATTCATGAGGTTGGCGGGAGTTCGAGTGGCATGACCGTCTCGGTCATAAACGAGGAAGTCATTCCTTCCAGTGTTGTCTCAGGAAGTGAATGAAATTTCCATGGAAGATCTTATCGATGGATTCCTGGTCGTAGCCGCGCTTATCCAGCAGTTCCTCCAGCCCCGCGAGGTCGGCGATGGAATTGAGATCCGTGGCGGTTTGCTCCGTCCCGAATCCGCCGTCGAGATCGGATCCGATTCCGACGTGATCGGCGTTGCCGGCCAGCTGGCAGATGTGGTCGGTGTGATCGAGAACCCGCTCCAACCTGAGGCCGGTCTCCTCGGGAGTGCTCTGGCGACGGCGCCAGCCGGGCACCAGCATCCAGGCGTCAAGCACGCCGCCGATCACGGCTCCCCGTTCGATCAGTCGCTTGATCTGGTCGTCCGGGAACTGGCGCGGATCGTCGACCAGCACGCGGCAGTTCGAGTGGCTGGCCCACACCGGGCCCTCGTATAGATCGAGGGCGTCGTGGAAGGTGCGATCGCAAAGGTGGGTCGTGTCCAGGATGAAGCCGAGCCGGTCCATTTCGCGAACCAACTCCTTTCCCTTCGGGGAGAGCGGCCCGCCCTGGTCATGGCCGAGGGCGTAGCGGCCCACGCCGAAGTGCGCCGGTCCGAGGGCGCGCAATCCTTGTGCCCAGGCCGCCTCCAGGTGAGAAGGAGTGCGAATCGAATCGGCGCCCTCCAGGCTCAGGACATAGCCGATGGGCCCCTCCCCGTCCCCGCTCCTCCACCGTTCGTAGACGCGGTCGAGGGAAGCCCGGTCCGTGATGGCCTCCATTTCGCCGACCTCCTCCATGGCGCGATACCACGCGAGCTGGCCCTGCGTCTGGGCCCAGGCATTCTCCGGGGAATTCCAGCCCGAGGCCACCGCGCCCGGCTTCATGCAGCCCGCCAGGAGGGTGGCCACACACATCCCGACACCGCCCCGACGCATCTCGGGGAAACACACCGTTCCACGCCCTCGCCCCCCGAGGTCCGTCATGCCGGCCTCCTCCTCACGGATGGCGTCCAGCTCCCACCGCAGATCCCGATTGTAGTCGATGGCGCCGAGGGAAAGATCGAGATGGGCGTCGAAGATGAGTTTCATACTGTCAGCTTTCGATTGCGGGCGGTCACCGGCCAGGTCTCCCCGGTGGCTTCGCCATTACGAATGAGAACGGCTTCCTGGTGCAAGGCTACGGTAGGGCAGATATGATAAGGGATGCCGAGGAAGGCCTCGCCGACCTCGAACCGGCCGGTCTCCTCGAACTCGAAGACGAAGTGTTCTTCACTGGCCATGAGGGGCCTGGCACCCTCCAGCCCGATCAGCTGCACCCGCCGATCGACCGGGTTCTCGGAAGCGATGGCCTTGGAACCGAGGTCGAAGCAAAGACGATCGCTTCCGGGTTTGCTGATGATGCGGGTCAGCACCGCGGCAGCCGGTGCAAAGGGAAGATCCGGGAAGTGTGCGGCATACCCGCCGTCCCAGAACAAGGTCGTGCCGGGGCTGCACTGCCAGCCACGCTTCGCAGCGTGAAATCCGAAGGTCGGTGATCCGCCCCCCACCACTGCCTGGACCTCCAGGCCCGCCTTCTCGATCGCCTCCACCAGCCGGTCCACTCCGTCCATGGCGGCGGACCATACCGACTCGCGTTGAGCGACGGAGGTGTCCCGCACGTGCCCGTCGTAGGTGTGCACGCCCCGGAAGCGCAAGCGACCGGAACCCACCACGGACTCGGCCAGCTGCACCGCGGTCTCGACCGAGCCGGTCCCGGTGCGGTGCATCCCGCAGTCGAAATCGATAAAGACGCCCAGGGCGAGACCGGCCTCCTCGCAGAGCGAATCCATGGCAACCACGGCGCCGGGCTCATCAGTGACGAACTGGATGTCGGCCTCCGGGAACTTGGTGGCGAGCTGGACCAGGCGCCTTTGATTCGGCCCCACCGGGGGATACGCCAGCAAGACATCCCTTGCACCGCAGCTCAGGCACATCTCCAGCTCCGCAATGGTGGCACCCTTGAACATGTGGATCCCGGCCTCCAGTTGCATGCGGACCACGGCTTCCATCTTGTGCGTTTTCACGTGGGGACGAAGACGCGTCGCATCGCCGCCCACCAGCTCGATCATGCGGTCGAGGTTGGCCTGCACCCGGTCGGGCCATACCAGCAGGGACGGCGAGGGAATGCCCTCGACGTTGGTCACCTCCAGGCCGGAGTTCATTCCGGGGCGATCTCGACGATCATTTCGATTTCCACCGCGATGCCGCCGGGGAGGGTGTTGGAGGGAAGCGCACTGCGGGCCCCCACCCCGTTTTCGGTCCCGAACACCTCGGCGAACAACTCGCTGCAGCCGTTGATGACCTTGGGCTGGTCTTCAAAATCGTTGGCGGAGTTCACGAATCCCAACGTCTTCACCACCCGTTGCACCCGGTCCAGGCTGCCGAGAGCACTCCGGAGGGTGGCGAGCAGGGCCAGCCCGGTCTGCTTCGCGGCGTCGTAGCCGCCCTGCAAGTCCATGCTTTCCCCGACCCTGCCGACAATCAGGCTGCCGTCCTCCCGCAACGGTCCGTGACCCGAAAGGTAGGCCACGTGCCCAACGAAGACGATTGGTTTGTAGACCCCCATCGGCTTGGGTGCCTCGGGCAGGGTCAGGTTCAGTTCTGCAAGATTTTCTTCTGCGCTCATCGATGAAGCGAAGACTAGCGGCTCGGTTCCGGGAGGCGATGCGGAATTCACTCAGGTCCCGAAGTACTGCTCGACCAGTTCTTGGTCCGGGTCCCTTCCAGCCCGGCTAAGCAGAACCACCACCACCAGGTTAGCCAGGGAGGCCCAGATGAAGGGGTGGATGCTGAGCCAGAGGTAAGCCCCAAACTCATCGTCAATCGCCCAGCCGATCAGATAAAAGCTGAGCATGACAACCCCTCCCACAATCATTCCCGCCACGGCGGCCGGCGCAGTCATCCTCTTCCAATAGAGAGCGAGAACGACGGGAGCGAGGAAGCTCGCCCCCAGCCCTCCGGACGCGAAGACAATCAGCGTTTGCAGAAACGGGGGGGGGTTCAGGGCGAAGACCACTGCCAGAATGCCGACGCAAATCGTAGTCCAGCGACTCAACCGGGCGATCGTTTTCTCCGGGACCTCGCGCTTGACGTTCTGCTGGTAGATATCCCTGACCACCCCGGAAGAGACGAGGAGGAGAAAACTGTCTACACTCGACATGATGGCCGCAAATGGGGCCGCTACCAGAATACCCGCCAACCACGCCACGCCGGCGTTGCTGGTCACCACGCTCGCGAGTTCCGGCATGATGCGATCCGCATCGACTTCCATGCCGGGCATGAGTAATCGCGCACTGGTAAAGATCAGAATCAGCGGCAAGTAAATCAGCGTGAAGAAAATCGCGACAAAGAGAATGGAGCGCTTCAAAACGACCGTGTCGCGGAAAGCCATCTGCCGGACCATGTAGCTGGGCTGACCCGCACCGGAAAAGTTCCAGAAGGCGAAGAAGCTAAGCGCCAGCATGACGGGAAGAAAGCCCCCTTCCTTCTTGGGGTGAGGTCCTGGTGCGGTCACATACACTCCCTCCTGACCGGCACCGGCGGCATAGCGAGTGCGGGGTCCGACAATGCGCGCCTTCACGTCGGACTGACCGTTGTCCTTCCATTCTTTCTTCTCTTCCGCACTGGTGATGATGAGAACATCGTATTCTTTCTTCCCATCCTCCTCCGGCCCGAGTGCAACCTTTTCCATGAGCCGCATGATTTCTCCATCGGCGGACCCCAGCCAGGCACCCTTGGGGAGTTCACGGTCGAGCCCCTTCGCATTTCCCGTTTCGAGAATCGCTTTCCCAAATTCCGGCGGAGTTTGCTTGGCCAATCGCTGGGTCGCCGACTCAAGTCCGCCGACCTGTGAAAGCGTCAGCGCCAGAAGAATGAGAACTCCGATGAGCATGACCATTCCCTGGAGGACGTCCGTCCACACGACGGCCCGAAATCCGCCGTAGGCGGTATAGGCCACCACCGCGATCGCGAAGAAGATCAGGCACACCAGGTAGTCGGGATCCGCACTGCCAATCCAGAACCAGTCTCCAGTCAGACCATCCACCGCCCCGACGAGTTTTTCGTAAGCCGGCACATTGCCGAAGAGGGTCGTCATGATCTTCGCGCCCGCCTTGAATTGGGCGAGGAGGTAAAAGAACATGAAGAACAAGACCAAAATGGTGGCGGTATTGCCGACCTGATTGCTGTTAAACCGCTTGCGCAGGAGCTCCGGGATCGTGATCGCACCAGCGATGCGTCCCACCTGGTTGATGCGTTTTGCCAGCAAGCTGAGCGCAACCAAAGGCACGACCATGTAGCCGCAGATCCACCAGGCCAGAGACCACCCGTGGGTGTAGATCAGGGCGGGAAATCCCATAAAGCTTCCCCCACTCGCGAGGGTGGCGGCGTAGGTCAGGGCAAAGGCCCACATGCCGAAATTTCGTCCGCCCAGGTAGTACTCGCCGACAAAGGATTTTCCCTTGCCCACCCGACCAGCCAGAAAGGCGATGACAAAGACCGCCACCATGTAACCAAGAAAGGCGATCAGCGCGGAACTTGATCCCGCACCCGTCGTGGCAGCAAGCAAAGCGGTGTTCACCGGGTATCTCCTGCGGAGTGATCACCATCCTGATCGGGGTCGAGATCGGTGTCCTTCATATAGAACATGGAGAACCACAAGGTGAAGCAGCAGGCCGCGATCCAGGGCAGAACCACGCCCAAGAACACCCAGCGCGGCATTCCGAGCAAGGTCTTCACCGGCTCGTCCGGATCGAGCCCCGAACCGAAAGCGCAAACGAGTCCGGTCCAGATCAGAAAGACCAGCCAGGCCCCCACAATGACAAACATCTCGCGGCGCGACTGCCGGAAGGAATCCCCGAGTTTCCTGTTTCTGTCTTCGTTACGGTTCACGTCGGCCTCGGCAAGAAAACGAGGCTAGAGAGACGGCGACCGGGTAGCAAGAGTAAGAAACCCCGCCAATTGCTGCGTAAATGTGGCTGCCGGTGAGCAATTTGCGGTCTCGTGCCGTCCCCGCCGGCCGCGCACGATTCGAGGGAGCAGATCCTCAGCATGCCACGGCGGGGGTCGAGGACTTTCTTTGATTGCCTTTCCGGTCATCCTTCGTATGGATCAAGGAAGCTCGGTCTCGTGTCATCCGGATATCGAAAACTGCCTTTTGTGATGATGGTCCTCCTCGCCCCGCTGGCGGCTGCGGGTCCAGCGGAGCCGGTCGGTGAGGATTCGGGTCCGAGGCATTGGGCCTACGAGCCGCTTCGCGAATCCGCGATCGCAGGTGGTGACGTTTCCAGAGATGGGATTGCCCATCCGGTGGACCACTTCATCGCGAAGAAGCTGAAGGCGCAGGGATTGCAGATGTCGCCGCAAGCGGACCGGCGAACTTTGATCCGCCGGCTGAGCTTCGACCTGCACGGATTGCCTCCCACCCCGGAAGAAGTGCAGTCCTTCGTGACGGATCCCGATCCGCGCGCCTACGAGAAGCTGGTGGACCGGATGCTCGCTTCGCCGCATTACGGAGAGCGCCGTGCGCGGCACTGGCTCGACATCGCGCACTATGCCGATACCCATGGATTCGAACGGGACCGGCGGCGAAGTTCCGCGTGGCCCTACCGCGACTACGTCATCGAGTCCTTCAACCGGGACAAGCCCTACGACCGCTTCCTCGAGGAGCAGATCGCGGGAGATGTCCTGTGGCCGGCCGAAGCGGAGGCGGTGGTGGCGACGGGTTTCCTGGCCGCCGGACCGTGGGACTTTACCGGGCAGGAAGAAACCGACAGCCCGGTTTTGAAGCGCGCGGCACGGGCCCTCGATCTCGACGACATGGTCACACAGGTCATGACGGCCGCCACCGCCACCACCGTAAACTGTGCGCGCTGTCACGACCACAAGCTCGATCCGATCTCGCAGGAAGAATACTACCGGCTCTGGTCCGTGTTTGCCGGCGTGGTGCGGAAGGAGCGCACCGTCACCGTCACAGACAAGGAGAAGCACGCCGCGGCACGGGCCGAAGTCGTCAAGGAGATCGCCCGCCTCGAGCCCGGCCTCGACCTGGCCGACATGGTGGGTGGCGGAGATGGGACCGGCACCGGACGTGCCCGCCAGGGAATCGATGCGCGCACCGGGAAAGCGGAGTCGAAGCCGCTGGGCCACCTCGACAAGGTCGTGCCGAACCGATTCTCCAAATCGGAGTCCCGTTTCATCGACGGGGTCTTCATCCCGGGGGGAGAAAACGGAAAAGCGGAGATCCCGGTGAGCTCGACCGGAATCACCATCAGGGGCATTCCGGGTGCGGACGCCAAGGCGTGGGACCTCATCCGCAACGGGCCGGTCAATAGCCAGCACTCCCCCGAGCTGGGTGGCATCAATTTTGCGGACGGCGACAACTCCCTGATCGGCTTGCATGCGAACGCGGGCCTCACCTTCGATCTGGCCGCGATCCGGGAGGCCTCCGGCGAGGGCGCCTTGCGCTTCACGGCCCTGCTGGGTTACTTCGGGGCGGTCGACGCCTATCACGCCGACGCGTGGGTCTTCGTGGATGGAGAAAAGGTGGCCGAATTCCGCGGACTGAAGCGGGCCGGCGGGTTGCAGGCCGTCGAGATTCCCCTCCCGGTCACGGCCCGCTTCCTCACCCTGCTTTCCACCGACGGTGGAAACGGCATCAGCCACGACCAGGTCGGCTTCGGAAATCCGAAGTTGCTCTCCACCTCCGCCAGCTTGTCGCCCGCCCAGCGCGAGCAGCTCGCCGCCCTTCGTGAAAAGAAGAAGGCGCTCGACGAAAGGATCGCCTCCCTCCGCACCTCCAAGGTCTACGCCATCGTCCCACTGGACAAGATGCCGGAGATCCGCATCCTGCGACGGGGAGATCCCGAGTCGCCTACCGGGGACCCGCTCCCGCCCGGCACCTTCGCGGCGCTGGCGATGCTAGATCCCGACCTCGGCGATCGCGAAACCGACCAGGGCCGGCGGCGGGCCGCCCTCGCAAAGTGGATCACCGACCCGTTGAACCCGCTCACCCGGCGC
>CAUZKZ010000009.1:0-29725 GCA_963580345.1 Verrucomicrobiia bacterium
CTCTTCAACGGGAAGGATCTCACCGGCTGGGATGGCAATCCAAAGGTGTGGAGCGTGGTGGACGGTTACATCTCCGGCAAGATCGCCAAGCTGGTGGGGGGCAACACCTTCCTGGTCTACAAGCACCCCTTGTCCAACTACGTGCTGGAGGCGGAGTGGGTCCTGGTCGACAACAAGGGCAACAGTGGAATTCAGTTTCGCTCGAAGCAGTCGGCCCGTGGAGACAACAAGTGGGTCGTGACGGGATACCAGGCCGATATCGGCAACGGCTGGTTCGGCAAGCTCTACGAAGAAGGGGGCAGGGGATTGCTGGCGGGGAAGTACCAGAACAAGCCCGAAATCAAGAAAGAGAATGGGTGGAACAGCTATCGCATCACCGCGAACGGGACCAAGCTGAAGCAGGAAATCAACGGAGCGGTGACCATCGAGTTCGACGACAAGGATCCCGCCAAGGCCGCCAAGAAAGGCATCGTCGCCCTGCAGTACCACTCGCCGGGCGGATACGAAGTGCGCTACCGGAAGATCCGGGTCAAGCTGCTCAAGTAAGCTTCCCGACCAGGGGGCGCCCCGGCACGGCAATTACCGGAGTCGTTCCCGCAGGATCCGGAGTTCGCGATCGGTGGCACCGTGCCGGTCGAGGAGGTGGATGAGGTAGCGCATGGTCCGGAGGGTGACGTGCTCGTGCTCGTTGCGCATATTGAGCATGAGCGAGCCATCGCCGAGTTGCACGGCCTGGCATTCGCTGCCGCCGCTGTAGGCCGGCGTTGCGACCGTCCAACTTGCGCCGTGATCGCGGCTGGTCATGATCGTCGAGAACTTCACACCCTTTTCGTGCCGCCCCCCGGACGGCATCACGAGGGTGCCGTCGGCGAGTTGAATTCCCTGCTGGGGCGAGGGGGCGAAGAGCCACCAGGCCTCGTTTTTCAGTTTCCGCGTCAGGTTCTCGGGCTTGGACCAGGTCCGGCCTCGGTCGGCACTGCGGCTGAGCCCGATATCGATGTCTCCCTGCAGGTCGCGACCGGTCCGCCGCCGCATGTCGTAGGCGCAGAGGAGGGTTCCGCCGGCGGTGGTGGTCAGGGCGGGGATGCGATAGGTGTGCACGCCGTCGTCGTTGTGCCTCCGCAGGGCGATGCCGATCCGATGCTGCACGGCCGGCGACTCATCGCGGGGACGCAACTTTCCGGCCGTCGTTTCGATAGCGGGGCAGGATGCCGCGACACGATGCAACTGATCGGCGGTATCCTTGAGGCGACACGAGAGCCAGAAGACGTTTCGGCCGGGCTGCAGCGACTGCTCGCCCCGAAACGTGATCGTCTCGGCCGGCTTCTGTCGCTCGGCAAACTGCACAGCGGGCGAAAATGCGGTCTTGTCGGCCGTGAAGAAGAGGGTCAGCGAAGCGAGGGCGTCCAGGTCGTTCGTGCCGGCCAGCGAGACGGAGAGCGAGCGGCCGGTTACGGCTTGCTTGTCGGGGACCTCGATGATCACGCGCAGGAGCGGACCATGCTCGTTGCGGATCAGCACGGGATGGATGGGGCGCGTGATTGTCGCCGTCAGGGCCGGCGCGACATCCTGGCCGCGTCCGCCGGTCGCGCAGATCGCCGCTGTGATTCCCATGCAAAACAATCGCCCAGGCAACCGGTTCGTGGGCCGGCACGCCTCTGGACGTGGGATCGAGGAAGGCGAAGCTCAGTTCGATGGAATCTTACAATCCATCGCGGTCGGTGTCTTTCGCGAGGATCGGTTTCACGAAGGCACCCTTGAGGCCGTACTTGGCCTGCAGGTAGTGGCCCACTGCGTTGAATTCATTGTCGGCGGCATCGGCCTTGGCGTCGTTGGTGAGGATGCGATCGAAGACGACGATCTCGGCGATTTGTCCGCCAAAATACCACTCCGATCCCGGCTCGCCCGGAGGATCGAGGATCCCGTGACCACCGATCTGGATGAACCTGATGTCATCGAGAGCGAGGTTGGCGGTGTCCCGCATGGATTCCCCGGCCGGGTTGCCATCGACCGTCATGCGGAGCTTGGAGGCGGGCTTATCGAAATTTACGGCGAGGATGTGGAACCCCGGGGCGAGGGGCGGTTCGGTGCTCTGGACCTTGGCGCCGTTGCCCGGTCCGCCGTAGTGCACGCAAAACCAGCCTTTCACATTTCCGCCCCTTCGAATGCCGAGCCCGCCCCGGCCGGTTTTGGAGTCGGCGGTGGCGCTGAGGGTGAGCGGGGAGATCGCGGCGCGCTCGTCCATTTTCGCGACGAGGAAGACGGTGGAGCGGTTGCCGTTGAAGGGCTCCTTCACCCTGCCGAGGAGAGCGTCGGTGACTTCGAAGTGGCCCCCGCCTTTGCCATCGAACTCGAGGGCCGGCATTCCGCCCAGTTCGGGGACGCCGGCGATCAACTCGGGGCGGGTTCCGGGATCGGAAAAGGCGGGAGCGACGTCACTGCCCCGGCCGGATTGATCGGCCCATCCCACGACGTCTTTGGCGGAGCCCCTCTTCGCGGAGTTGTCTTCGGTGGTGATTCCGGCGTCGGCCTTGAGCCACACGCGGAGACCCGCGATATCACGGGGCTGGACCTGGGCGGTGACGGGGCGGGCGGCGAGGAGAAGGACCGAGAGAGAGGCCAGGGCGGCGACTGGAGGCAGGACGGCAGGCAGGTTCATGGCGGGGCGGCTGGTTCGGTTTGCGGGGTTTGAGCACGAACCACCGGGAATGAACAATAAATAAGCGGCAATCGTGAGGCGATGCGGTGCCGGAAGCCGGTGGAGAGTCCGGCCGGGCGGGGCGAATAAAGGTTTGCTCGGGCGAAGGGCGTTCGTACAACGAGGTCTGACGGCCCACTGCAATGAACAAGCTCGCACACACCGATCTGCTTCAACTCAAGCGCTGGAACACGCCGACGATCTACAACGGTTGGGAGCAGATTACGAATGGGAATCCCGGAGCGGACGCCTTCAACCTGGAAGAAACCCGCGATTTCATGCCGCAGATGGGCCCGATGGTCGGTTACGCGGTCACGCTCGTGATCGAACCCAGCAATCCGGCACATCGCGAGAAGAATCCCAACGCGGCGTCCGAGTATCGCCGCTACGTGGCGGGGGCACCGGGCCCCAGGATTGTGGTGGTCCAGGACCTGGACAAGCCGGGTGTGATCGGATCGTTCTGGGGAGAGGTGAACAGCAACCTGCACCGGGCCCTGGGATGCGTGGGAACCATCACGGACGGCGCGATACGAGATGTGGACGAAATGACCAACGCCGGGTTCAAAGCCCTGGCCCGGCGTCTTTGCGTGGGCCACGCCTACGTCCAGCCCGTGCGCTGGGATTGCGAGGTCGAAGTGTTCGGGCGCATGGTTTCTTCCGGGGACCTGATTCACGCCGACCAGCACGGCTTTCTCGTCATTCCGCCGGAGGACCAGGGCCCCTTGCTCGAAGCGGCCCGCTTCATGGACAGCAACGAATGCGAGACCGTCATCGCAGCGGCCAGGAGTGCGAGCGGGAAATCCACTGACGAAGTGCTGGACTCGATCAACGCAGCTGCAGCGCGGTTTGGGAAGAATGCCAAAGAGCGATTCGGGCGGGGGGGCGAGCACTGAGGGAGGAGAGTGCTCGGGGGGAGAACACTGGGAGGGGGAGAACACTGAGGGGTGTGCAGTGCGGTTTGGTGGAAATGGGTGTGGCCCGGTGAGCGGCGAAAACGCGACACACCAATTTCCAAATAATTGCCACCGACCAGATCGCAGTCACAGCCGGCACAGCGAAGACTCGACGAACCAATTTCCAAATAAATTTCAAACCCAGGGCCCAATTCCCAGCGGGTAGGGGTGGAGTATGACTTTGGAAGGCGCGAACCATCCCGGCACACCTCTCCCGCGCAAACTTTCCAGATCCCTCCGCGCCCCTACTTAGCTCTTGAAGGCGCCGACGGTTCCGCCCGTTGAGAACCTGTTGGTTTCGAGGTTGAAGGTGTCGATGATGGAGCGGTGGAGGTCTCCGGTGCTTCCGCCGGTGCGCACGTGGCGCCCGGTGCGGATGCGGCTGCCGCCGCGGCCGGCCACGACGATGGGGATATTGCCTGGGCCGTGGTTCTGGCCGTCTCCCATGTTGGAGCCGAAGACGACGAGGGAGTTTTCGAGCACGTTGCTGGCGCCTTCTTTGAAGCTCTGCAGCTTTTTGAGGAAGTAGGCGAACTGCTCCATGTAGAAGGTGTTGATGAGAGCGAACATCTCAAGGCTCTCGGACTTGCCGCCGTGGTGGGAGATGCTGTGGTGGCCTCCACTGACGCCTTCGAGAAAGGACATGTTCCGTCCACTGCCGCCGTCCGCGAACATCATGGTGGCGCTGCGGGTGGAATTGGTCCAGAAGGCGAGGGCCATGACGTCCATGAGGAGCTGACCCCACTCGCGGTAGGGAAGCTGGGGGACCACGCTCAGTTCATCGACCCCCGCTTCCTTTTTGACCTTGCGGATGGCGCGGCGCGTGACGCTAATCTCCTTTGAGATGTCCCGGGTGAGGATCCGGCCCGCGATGGCTTTCTTGCGATTGATCAAGCGCTCTTCGACGTCACGCACCGCCGTGAGATACTGATCGAGCTTTCGCTGATCGGCGCGGCCGACCTGCTTGTGCAGCTTCCTGGCGTCTTCCATGACGAGATCGATGACGCTTTTGTCCGGAGTGGGAGCGGGATTTGCCCTGAGGCCGGCGGCCTTGACGTGCATGGCGACGCCCTTGAAGAGGCGGTCGAAGGCGCGTTCCGGATTCAGCTCGGCCGGGACGGGGGTCCTGGCGTCTTTCCAGGAGATGTGACTGGTGTAGATGTGGCTGTTACCGTTGCTGGCGGCGCCGCGCTTCGGCGGGCTCTGGCCGAGTTCCAGGGTAGGAAGGACCGCCCCGGGGCAGAGCGCGCCGATGATCTGGTCGATGCTGGCGTTTCCGACATTCACGTTGGCGGGGTCCGCGGTCTTGACCGGTCTGTTACCGGTGAGGAAGGAACTGGTGCCCATGTTGTGTCCGCCGGAGGCGTTGCGCAATCCGGCGAAGAGGTTGACGTATTCCTTGACGTACTCGAGCGGGGTCAGGATGGGGGAGAGGGCGTCGAGGTTGTCTCCCTGGAGATCCCACTTTCCGTGGTTCACGCCGTGAGGCATGAAGAAGGCCGCGAAGCGCACGGGCTGACCTTCCCGGCCGGCTGCCCCTGCGGCGAAGGCGCGACCGGAGGGAAGCATGGCCTCGAGGAGGGGAAGGCCCATGGTTGCACCGACGCCGCGCAGCACGTGGCGACGCGAGATTTGCCAGGAATTCTTTGCCATGGTTCCGATCGCGTCGAAGTTTTCCAACCCGAAGCCGAGCTGATCGATTTCGATGTGGCAGGCCTTGCAGTTCGGATCTTTGCGGTGCTGGGTGAGTGCGTCGCGGAAGGAGGTGAACTCGATCTCGGTGTCGTCCTCGGGCAACTGCGGAACATTCATGGGCGGGGCGGGGGGAGGGGTGCCGAGCAATTCGGTCAGCACATAATTTCCGCGCACGGCGGGGCTGGAGCGGAGGGGGAGGGAGGTCGCGGTCAGCACGCTGCCCATCCCGATCACTCCGCCGCGGTTCGGGTCGTCGAGTTTCACCTTTCGGAATGCGGAAGTGGTGACACCGGGAATGTCGTAGTGGAGCGCCAGCCGCTGGTTCAGGAAGGTGTAGTCGGAGTCGATGAGGTCGAGGAGGGGAAGGTTCTCTTTCACGAGGTTGTCGAAGAACATCGAGGACTCGCGATACATGGAGACGCGCAGGGCGAAGTCGAAGCGCGGGAATCTCTTCTTGTCGGGGACGGCCCGCGAGCGGAGTTCCTCCCACTTGAGCCATTGGCCGGCGAAGTGCATCCCGAGCGACTTGGCCTTGTCGTCGACGAGCAATCGCCGCACCTGTGCTTCGTAGATTTTCGGATCGCTGAGTTTTCCCTCGGCGGCCAGCTTGAGGAGTTCGGGGTCGGGAGTCGAGGACCAGAGGAAATAGGAGAGGCGGCTGGCGAGGTCGATGTCCTCCACCTTGTAGGCCATCCCGCCGGGTTGAATCTTTTCGGAGCGGTAGAGAAAGTTGGGCGAGATGAGGAGCGCCAGGAGCGGCATCTTCATTGCGTCGCGGTATTCCATTTTCTTCTTGTCGGCCTGGAAGCGGACCAGCGCCACGAGGGCGTCGATCTCGGACTTTTCGACGGGGCGGCGGTAGAGGAGCGGGGCCCAGTGCTCCATGACCTTGCGCGCGGCCTCATTCAGTCCGTCGGAGGACTGAGGGAAGGCGAAGAGGTAGCGGCGGTAAGTGTCCTGGTTCCTGTAGATGGCATTGACGAGTTCGCCGGCCGCCTCGACGTAGTTTTCCATGAGAAGGGGCGGAAGATAGAGGCCGTCGGCATTGTTATCGAAGCCATCTCCGCCGCCCCCGTCCTCCGGGAAATTGTCGGCAGGCCGGATCCTGAGGCCGAAAAGATCGCGCATCGTGTAGTTGTATTCGTTCTTGGTGAGGCGGCGAATGGTGGTGCGGCCGGGGTCCTGCCCGAATTCGCCGGAGTCCCAGCGCTCACCGACGGTGTCGATCCAGGCGAGGAACTTCTTGCGTTCCTCGTCGCTGGGCTTGTCGAGGCGGTCGCGGGGCGGCATGGAGCCCATCTTCACCAGGGCGGCGGCTTTTTCCCAGATCTCGGGTGCCATGAGGGCGAGCTTCTCGGTGGTGAAGCGCTCCATTTGGAGGCCACCTTCTTCGTTGGCCTCATCGTGGCAATCGAGACAGTAGTGGTCGAGCATGGGGTGAATGACATCCTTCCACTGGTCGACCCCCACCGTATTGGGTTCATCGAGACCGGATTCGGACGACCCCTCACCCTCCCCGGGCGCCTCCGGTTGGTCGGCCGGAACGGGGACGAGTCCGGCTGGATCGGGCGCGTCGGTGTTGGCGAGTTCCCCGCCTCCGGTGTCATCGCTTCCGCCCAGGTCCGAGATGACGACCAGGCCCACGACCAGGGAAATTCCCACGACGGCAATCGCCGCTCCGATTCCCTTCGGGCTTTTCTGCAGCCGATTGACTTTGAGGCCAAGGTAACTGCCCACTGCGCCCGCCGCGGTCCTGGCGGCAGCGGGGCGATGGGGAGTCGACGGCCTGGCCAGCTTTGACGCTGCGGGGCGCGGGAGAGCGGCGCGCTTGGAGGTGGTGGATTTCCTGGCGGGTTCGAGGACCGCGGGGGCGCGGTCGTCGGTCGGTGGTCGGCTCTCTTTTGCGGGCGGCTGTTCTTCCCTTGCCGCGGGGCGCACCGCTGCGGGTTTGGAATCTGCGGCGTGGAGCAGCTTGCTGGTCCTGGGCGGATCCGTCTGTGCCGGCGTGGCGGATTCCAGCGGGGTGGTTTTCGGGAGGGGCGCGGTGGGGGCCGGAGGTTCCGGGTTGGTGTCGATCAGAATATGCCTGGCGGCCGGACGGCGCCGGGCTGCCGATCCGGGGACATTGAAGGAGACCGAAGGCGAGGCGAGTCTCCCGATGATCGGCTTGCGCGGGACCTTCGGCACCTTCACGACGGGGGAAGGGGTGGCCACGCGGGGTGAAGGCTTGTTGATCGGAATCTTCGGAACCTTGGGCATTCCCTTGTGCGGGACTTTCGTGACGAGGGTTTTCGGAGGGGGCGTCTTCCTGAGGAGAAGACCCGGACGGGGGGCGGACGGGTCCGGAGCCTTGCCGCGTTCGAGGATTTCGATCTTGGCGTCTTCGCTGGCCGGGATGACGAACTTCGTGGAGCACTCCACGCAACGGTTCTTCAGACCGATGTGTTCCTCGGTCGCCGTGATCGCCGTTGAGCAGACTGGGCAGTGAATCCTCATGGCTCCCTCCGCGGAACCAGTAGAACAACCCCTGGCCGTCTTCAAATCAATTCCCCAATCCGGGTTAGAGGAAGCGGCCGGAGATGGGGAGGCCTGGAGGATTGAAAAATCGGGGCCTGCGACGATCCGGGGTGGGATCGGGAAAGGCCGGGTCGGAATCGGACCGCGAAACGAGTTCCGGTGGGATCGGCGCGGTGCAGGTTGTGTCCGGCACGCTCTGCAGGTAACGGGCAGCCCAGCCGTGGCGTGCCGCGACACGTCCCCACGGTTTGGGATTCCCGTCCCCCGGGCGTGCTGGCAAACAGAACTTGACCCTTTCATTCCAACCCCCGAGAGTTGTGGTTCATGAAAAGGAAGAGGGCTTTATTCGGAAGAAGTCGGATCGGCGCTTGGATGATGCTGGGAGTTGCGTCCATCATGGGGCCGATCGGGCCTGCCTGCGCCGCAGATGATATTTTTGCAGTACAATCGCGGCTTTCGACGCCCCCACCGGCCGACCGATCGCAGTTGTTCAATCAGATCAACGACGACTCAACGGTGGGGAGTTCCGGCACGCTTTCCGCTAACGGTGGTGTCTATGCCGGGACCTTCTTGAACGGGATCTTTTATGGCATTGAACTGGAGAATGGCACGTTTGTTGACTACCTCGTGACAATTCCCCATGAGGGCCCCCTCTTTGGGCAGGCGAGCAGAGTCAGCGCCAGCACGGTCGGATTCCCGGATGTTGAGGCGATCGTGAATTGTAACGGCACCCTTATCGGTGCATCGGTGCATCGGTGCAAGGCGCAGCGCACCGCACGGAGTTTATTTCAATCGATTCCTCGTCCGGGGTGGGGACCTCGATCGGGGCGGGTTCGACCGATGTCATGATCTTTGGTCTGGCCTACAATCCGGCGAGCGGTGTGCTCTACGGGGTGAGCAAGCCCAATGCCACCGTCTCGGGCTTCAATCTTTGGACCATCAATCCCGCGACCGGCGCGACTACCCTGGTCGGTTCGCTTGGGATAAGGATGGAATCGCTCACCTGGAGTGCGACTCACGGGCTGATCGGCGCCTTCGAAGATCTCTATTCGATCAATATCGGCACCGCCGCCGTGACCCAAATTGGCGGCACTTCGTACAACAACGGTGTTTCCGGGGCGGGTTTATTCAACGGGCTCTACGCTCTGGCCGCAATTCCACCGGCTGCTCCGGCCGGTTCGTTCGAGATTGTATCTGTGACGCACTCGGCCGGCCAGATCGAGGTGGAGTGGACTTCGGAAACGGGATTCAACTATCAGCTCGAATTCAGTGTGACGGGAACCGCCGAGAGTTGGACCCCGGTGTCCGCGATTTTGCCTGGCACGGCGGGGACCATGTCTGCCACGCACACGCCGGGCGGACCGGTGGGACTCTACGTGGTGAGAACGACTCCGTGAGAGAGCGGAACTACCCGCGGAAATCGCAAACTTCCGGGAGCCCATTTTTACAAACTCGTGACACGGTCGGGAGCGGGAGGCGGTATTCTTCCTTGAGCATGAGGATACTACTTCTCGTTACGGCCGCATGCGGGACCGGAGCAAAGAGGAAGGGTGCGGTGGTATGTGGACACCCCCTGCCACGTCAATCCCTGCCTCTGGGCCGAAGTGAAGGACGGCAAGATTGTGAGCTTCAAGAGCGGGCGGGCGTGAGGACGGCATCCCTCTCCCAGGTGATCGTCACCTCGCCCCGCCCGTCCGTCGTGACGTCGATGATCCGGAAGGTGGGTGGTGGGATCGGGGCGACCTCGATAAGGGTCATGTTCCATCCCCGGAGGTAATGGCTGAGAAATTCAGACTCGTCGTGAAGGGTGAGTTCGAGCTGGTTGTCGGGGTCGAGCTTGATCTGCAGCGGGAAGGAGCCCCCTTGGTTGTGTGGCGGACGGAGAGCACTTGCCACAATTATTTGTGCGGGCGAGGTGATGAGCGTTACCGGGTCGCCGTTTGGGTCGAGGAGGACAGGCGAGCCGCCCTGGGCGGGCGGGCCCATGGAAGAACCCGCGGCCTGGAAGGTGATGTTTTCGGTAAACTGCAAGCCCGGGGGGAAAATCGGTGTGCGGCCGCGGGCTCTTCGCTCCCGATCTCGTCCCCAATGGCGGCGAGGAGGGACGATGCCATGGCGAGGCATGCCAACGCGCAGCATGGGAATGTCTCCATGTGCTTGGATTCTTCCGCGCGTTCAAGGCGCGACGAGCGGAGTTGGTCGAGAGCAACGACCGAGGAGCAACGAAGAAACGGGGAAGAATACCGCGACCTCTCCGCGCGACGCGAGCGCCAGCGAGCCGCACTTCCCCGCCCGGAAGAATTTCAACGGTGCGGATAGTTCTGCGACGCTGGACTGGTGCAGTGAAACATCAAGTTCTGATCGATTGGGACGCCAAAGTGGCAGGCACACTCCGTGTGCCGTCCGCGTGACGAGCAACGGCACACGGAGTGTGCCTGCTACTATTGCCTCGCCGTGGCAAAACTCTAACAAATCGCAAAAACCGTTCACTTTCAAAGGTTACACTGCACAAGTGCAGCGATCGGGGAGCGAAGGAGGGAGTCGTCACAGGAACGCGGCAGAAGCACGGCCAGTGGGCCGGATTCATGGGGTGCTCTTCGTATAGATCGACTTCATCTTCCAGGCCCGAACCGACTTGAGTTTCGCGTCGCCGCCCTTGGCGAAGAGGCGGATATTCGCATCTTTGCGGACGTGCGGGTGGGCCCACATGGCGGCCTGCCGATCGTTGGCGAAGACTTCGACCACGTTTTTGTCGATGAAGACGCGCAGGGTGAGATCCTCGTTTTCCTTCAACTCGAACGGGGGCTGAATGCCGCCGACCTGCAACGTCTTTCGTTTGGCGCCGGCCACGATGCTCATTCCGCCTTCGCCCTTCTCGTCGGCGAGGAGGTGGAGGCCGCATTCCTCCGGCAGCGGCGAGGCGAAGGTGAGTTCGAGTTCGAGGGCGTCTCCCTTGATTTTTTCCAGCGCGTAATCTTCGCCTGCCTTCACGGTGAGGCTGGACCAGTCCTGCGGATCGTGGCGCAGTTTCTGCAGCTCGCGCAGCGGCTTGATGCGGAGGATGCCGTCGGCGGGGAGTTCCAATTCGCGCGGCAGGCCCTGGAGGCCGGTAGGGGCGGCCGGCACCTTGATGAGCCACGCCCACATCACGCGGCGGCCGTCGCGGGTCAGCATCGATTCCGGCGCGAAATACTGGCGGCCCTGGCCTTTGAAACTCATCAGGGCGTGGGACTCCGGCAGGTACTTTTCGTCCTTGAAATCGCCGAGGTAGTAGCGGCAACCGAGGGTGTGACTGATGCACAGCAGCATCCACTTGTTGCCGATCTTGAAGAAGTTGGCGCACGAGATGTCCTCGTCCTTGGGAACGCCGAGTTGGGCCGGGTAGTCCTTGTGCAGCAGGTCGCCCAGGTAGGTCCAGTTCACCAGGTCGGACGATTTCATCAACTGCGGGCCTTTCCCGCCGGACAGGGCGTAGTAAGTGTCACCGTTCAACCAGCAATCCGGGTCCCAGTGGCGGATGTTGGGGACCTGGCCGTCGGCGTCCTTCGGGACGACGGCCACGGGCTCGGACCAACTGTTGAACTGGTCATCGGCGGGATACTGGATCCAGTTCCGCCCGGAGCCCTGGCCGTGGTAGATGATGGCGGGCTTGCCGTCCTTGGTGAAAAACCCGGTGCCGCTGAACATGCCGTGCCCGGTCTTGGGCGGCGCGAGCACGGTGGGGTGCCATTTCCAGTGCAGCATGTCGTCGCTGGAGACGTGGGCGAAGACGAACCCGGTGTGGTTGCGATAGATGTAATGCAGGTGGTAGCGGCCCTTCCAGTCGAAGAGGCAGTTGGGATCGCCGGGGAAGGCGTTGCCCGGCCCGGGGTGGGCGAGGTGGAAGGTGAGCCAGTTGGCCGGCGGGTTGTCCGGCCAGGCGGGTGTCTCCGCAACATAGGGCGGCCCGGGGGCGCGCGGGCTGTTTTCGCGGGTCGCGGCCTTGGCATCGGCTTCGCTGCGGGCTGCGACGAGGTAACCCTTGCCGTCGAGCAGGAGGCGGCCGCCGGACAGCTTGACGCCACCGGTCATGGCGCTGTGGGTGAAGCGACCGGCGCGATCCTTGACCGCGTCGCCCTCGAAGTCCCACCACGCGAGCGGATCGATCGCCGACTTCTGGTTCGGTTGGAGGGAAGCGATCTCGGCCGGGGTCAGGGCCCGGGAGTAGATGCGGGCGTCGTCGATCGCGCCGGAGAACATCCGGCCGGCATCGCTCCGGGCGCCGACGTGCCGGAGTCCGAACAGCGTGATGTGGTTGTCGAGGTCCAGCAGGTCGATGTTTTTGGTCTTGTAGGACGCGTAGGGCTCGGCGTTCCGGTAGATGCGGACCTCGTCGCCCTGGTAGGCGATCGCGATCTGCACCACCGTCTTGTCGTCGGCGGTTTCGGCCGGGTTGTCGCCCTGCTCCGCCTGGGTGCGGGCGAAGCGGTCGCTGCCGGCCATCCAGCGCCGGGCCACCTTTTCGCCGAAGACGATCGCGTCGAAGCGGTCGCCGCTCTGGATCGTGAGGGCGCTGCCGCCCTGCTGGGTGAGGTTGGCGGGGGCGACCCAGGCCACGAGGGTCTTGTCGCTGCCCGCCTGCAGTTCTTGTGCGGCCCAACAGGCCGAAAGGGCCAGCAAGGTGGCCGGAATGACTCGGGATCTACTTTTCATCAGTTCATCGGTTCGTTGGTTACCACCGGCCCGGCGGCGCAGTTCCCGGCCTCGGGACGGGCGATGTGCCGCTCTACTCGGGATGGACCTTCGAGGCTGAATTCACGTCCTGTGCGCGTCAAGCAGGCGATCCAAAAAATCGACGCTCCGTTTCCCGCGACGAATTTTGGGGCAAGCGCCTCCCGGCCAGGAACAAGAAGGCCCCAAGGCTTCCCGCAGACCCGTCCTGTCAGGCGCAAAAAACTCTACTTCTTGGCGATCGGGACGTCGAAATAGTTTTCCTTCTCGAGGCAGGCCATGCCCCACTCGCCGAGCACGTCCCAGGAGTCGAGGTGATTGAACCCGCCGCCGACGTGTTCCACGCCGCGCCCGCCGCGGGCCACGGCGTCGGCGTCGATCTTGCCCAGCGCCAGCTTCTTGTCGTAGACCAGCTGCCACTGGTACCACACCGTGCCGGACCACGGGCCGGCGGTCTGGAACGCCGCGTCGCGGCCGTACCACTTCTCCTTGCGGCTCACCCACCAGAAGTCCTTCCACGCCGTGATGCCGTTGCTGAACGGCCAGTCGCTCCAGTCGACCGCTAGGGAACGGTTGCGGTAATCCAGCACGCGACTGGCGGCGGCGATGCGGGCCTGCAGGTACTGGTCGGGCGTGAACTTGGTGGGATAGGAGTAGTACTTCAGCATCGCCTTGCGGCCACCCCGCTTGTGTTCGAGCAGCGCGCGGCGCACTCCCAACATCGAATTGACCACCTTCGACGAGGTATGGGCGTAGAGGTAGACGTTGTTCCGGCCGGGAGGCATTTGGTAGGCGCGTGCCAGCTTGGCCATCTCGGGCACGTTGGGCCGATTCGAGTGCATGAAGCGGCCGTACTTTTTTCGCTGCTCATCGGTGACCGGCCAGTAGGGAATCATCTTGTAGGCAATCTGGACGCAGCCCCAGTTTGATCCGTCGGGCAGGTAGGCATCGGGCAGTCCGGGAAGATACCCTCCGTCGGGCCAGGAAGAGGCGTCCATCCAGACCGCATTGATGGCGGCCCAATCGGCCAGGTTTGCAGGTTCCAGGTCCTTCTGACGGATACGCTCGTGGGTGGCGTAGGCCTTCCTGAGGAGGTCGATGTGCGCTTCGTTGCCGTCCATCAGGTAGAGCCAGGTCAGAATCGGACCGACCCGCCAGGCCGTCACCCTGGTGTAGGGCAGCTCGATTTCGTAGGCGCGGGCCCGGGAGGGGGTGCCGTCCCCGTTGTATTGCTGCCCCCAACCGGCCACGTCGCCCTCGCCGAGGTTGGCTTTCACGAGCCACGGGCCCAGGTTTCCGAGCTTCGCCACGTACTTCTTGTCGCCGGTCAGGTGGTACATCATGACCATGATCTGGAACGAGGCGTTGGTGGCGCCGTCGTTGAACGAGATGCCGCCCTGCGCGGAGCCGGCCGTTCCTCCCAACTTCCCTCCGCTGAACGACCAGTAGTCCGGCCAGCCGCCGCCGCCGCTCTGCGCCAAGAGGAGGGCATCGCCCGCGCGCCGGGCCGACTCCAGGTACTTCTTGTCGCCGCTCAGCTTGTGGGCGAAGAGCATGATCCAGAACGGACGGGTGACGAAGCCGTCCTGGATGCGCATGATGTCGCCTCCCCGGTCGCCATAAGACCAGTGGCCGCGGGGCAATTGCTTGGCGAGAATCAAGTCCGCGCACTTCAATCCCGCCTGGAGGTATTTCTTGTCCTGGAAAATCTCGTGGGCCCGCAGGAAGCCCACCGCGTAGTGTCTCAACTTCTCGGCGTCCTGGCCGGCGTAGGCGGCCGGAATGTTCTCGGTCTGCTTGTCGAGCCAGGTGCGAATCCTTTTCTCGGTGCGGTCAGCCACGTTGTCTTCGGGCTTACCGGTGAGCATGGTGGCGGCCACGTCCAGGCGTCGCAGGAGTTCCTTCAACTCGGCCTCCTTGGTCTTGCGCTCGTCGTCGGTCAGTTCGGGGTAGTGGGCGGTCTCGCCGCCGAAGAGCCTGGCGCGCTGTTTCCACGAGAGGCCCTCGTCGCTCAGGACTTGGTAGGAGAGGTCCTTGAAATGCCCGGTCTTCTCATCGAAGACGAGGGGTGCGGCAGTCAGGGCGGCGGCGGAGATGGTGGAGCCAAGCACGATCACGAAAAAGCAGCGCGCGCTCCGGTAACAATTTCTGGTTTTCATTGGCATGGTTTTGCAAGGCTGGAGCTTGGTGCTTATTACACGGAACTGGATACGGGGATTCGTGCCTATTATTTCCCCGCCGAGCTCACACCTCACGGGGCCCGAGGATTAAAGCGAGGGCAGCAGGAGCCCGGGCCTCCCTCGGCTCTACTTGTTTCCCTTCTCCGCCCCGGGGTTTAATATCAGGGTGGTCATATATTCCACCAGGTCGACCAACTCCCGGGTTGTCATCAATTGATGAAGATTATCGGGCATGAGGGAGACGGGGAGGCGGGCGAGGGTTTTCACTTGGGCCCGGTCGAGGGTTTGGAGGTTGCCCTGGGCATCGCGGAGCTGGATCTCCCGGTCGCTTCGATTGACCAGCGTGCCCGAGACGAGCGGTCCGTCCTTGAGCTCCGCGGAGTACATCTCGTAGTCGTGGCTGATGGCGGCGCTCGGGTAGAGAATGGCCTCGAAGAGGGCGGGGCGCGCCAGCTTGGTGCCGATCGAGTCGAGGTCGGGGCCAATCGCCTGTCCCTGGTTCGCGACGCGGTGGCAGGTAACGCATTGTCCCTGTTTGAAGAAGACCCCGCGGCCGGCCTTGGCGTCTCCCTTCCTCGCGATCAAGTCACCGAGCTTTGGCAGCGGCTGCGCGTCCCTGGCGGGCGCGAGCGGGAAGAGTTTTTCGGCGCGCTTTCGCAGGGCGGCGTGGCGGTGGGTGAGGAGCACGCCGGCGATCGCCTGCCGCATCTCGTCCTTCAGTTCGCCGCGCGCGATCCGCTTGAGCAACTGGTCGGCGCCCGAGTTCGACCGGCCCAGCTCGCGGGCGGATTCCTTGCGGGCCTGGATGTCGAGTTTTTCGTTGGCGAGGAAGGCCCAGAGTAGTTCCCTGGCGGCGGGATGCCGCGATTGGGCGAGAACCCGCCCGGTGGCCAGGGCGCGAGCCGGGTCTTCGCTCTCGAGAGCGGCGCGGACCAGGTCTTGCTGCTTGAGATCCAAGAGCGCCGCGAGGGCATCGCCCCGCCCATCATTCCCGTCCTGCAGGGCCACTTCCAGCAGGCGGGGATAGGCCTCGGTCAATTCCAGCTGCTTGATGAGGCGGATCGAGGCTGGTCCCGGTGGGCCGGAGGTCAGGAGTGCAACGAGTCGCTGCCGGGAGCGATCATCGGCCCCGAGTTTCGATTCCGGCAAGCGCTGGATCGCGGCCAGCGCGATCTCGTGATTCACGTCCGGGCCGAAGGCCACCGACCGCAGCGCCTCGTCCTTGTGCGGGCCGGATTGGAAGTCGAAGGCGCGGATGTAGCGCCGCACATCCTCATCCTGCTTTGCGGCGAGAACGATATTCGCGAGAGCCTCAGGCGTGCGGTTGCCGCGGGATCGCCACGCGAGGTCGTGCCGGGCGGCCGCGCCTGGCCCGGGCTTCACGGACTCGAAGGCGCTTGTGGAGGCGTCCCACTTCCCGGCGGCGCCGATGCCGAGGGCCTCGAGCTACCACCGGTCCCGGCCGTCGTGTTGCGCGGCGAGCGCGGCCCAGGCCCCGGCCGCTTCCCTGGAATCGTGATGGCGCAGGTGCACGGCGCACTCGGCGCGCACGCGCGGGGAGGGATCGTTCGCAAGTTGTGCGACCAGGCCCACCGTGTCCCTGCGGAGCAGGTCGGTGAGCCGGAGGGCCACGAGGCGCACTTCGGGGTGCTCGTCCTTCACGGCCCGCTGAATGTATTTTTCCTCTTTGCCCGGTATCTGACCGAGGAGCCACAAGGCCCGGGCCCGCATCCGCGGGTTGGCGTCCTGCAGCATGGCGGCGAGCGGCCCCTCCGCCTTCTCGCCCAGTTCGTGCAGCTGCATCCACGCCAGGTAGCGGGCGCAGTAGTTCGGGCTGCGCAGGGCCTGAGCCGCGCCCTCGGCGGAATCGAAGTCATACTTCGGGGCGGAGTATTTGTGCCCCTTGGGCGCGATCCAGTAGATGCGGCCCCGCTCGATGTCGTCCTGGCGAAATCCCCCGATGACGGGATCGTACCAATCGCTCACCAGGAGGCTGCCATCCGGCGCGACGGCTGCATCGATCGGCCGGAAGTTGTTGTCCGGCGAGCGGAGGATCTCGAACTTGCTCGCTGTGAAGCCGGCGCCGGCGCCCTTCACGGGCAGGGCCCACACGAGGTGCCCACCCGCCTCGCAGAAGATCACCTCGTCGCGCATGGGCGGCGGCAGCAGGTCGCCTTCATAGACCGTGACGCCCGCGGGGGCCCCGTTGCCGGTCTCGATGACATTCGGCACGGCGCCGGGATCGTTCTGGTGCCAGTGCGCCTTGCCGCGGAAGGGGTGCGCGCCGATTCGCGGCGCCTTCCAGCGTTCGCCAGTCAGCTCGTCGAGGTAGCCGTAGTTGCCGCCTTCCAGGATGTAGTTCAGGCGCACCGCGAGGTTGCCGTCGTCATCATTATCCGACTGCCAGACGCGGCCGAAGGAATCGATCGTGGCTTCGTAGTTGTTTCGGAAGTTGTGGCCAAGCACCTCGAAGTTTGCGAAGTCGCGGTCGCAGCGGAAGACCATGCCGCCGTGGTACGGCTTGCCGCCATCCTCGATCTTGTGGCCGGCGCGATCGACGATGGTCCTTCCCGCGGCGTCCTTGAGGCGCCGTCCCGTATTGCCGAAATTTCCGTAGAACCGCCCGTCGGGGCCGAACACGAAGGAGTGCAGCGAGTGGTCGTGCTGAAACTCGGCATCGCTGGTCAGCAGCACCGTCTTCTTGTCCGCCACGTCATCGCGGTCGGTGTCCTCCAGGAGGAGAATGTGAGGCGAGGCCGCGACGATGGCCTTGTTGCCGAGCACACACAGCCCCATCGCGATGTCGATGTCCGTTCCCTGGTAGAAGACGGTGGTCTTGTCAGAGACCCCGTCGCCGGTGAGGTCTTCCAGGATCAGGATGCGGTCGCCCTCGGGCCGCTTGCCGCGATTGCCCCGGTAGTTTACGCATTCGCAGGCCCAGACCCGCCCGCGGTGGTCTACGTCGAGATTCGAGATGCTGACGATCCCCGGGTCGGCGGCAAAGGTCGTGACCTGCAACCCATCGGCAACGGTGAACGCCGCGAGGGCCTGCGGCGGCGAAAGGCGATCGCCTTGGGCGAAACAAATGCCCCCCGGCAGAGCCAGCAGGAAGGCGGAAAGGAGCAAGCGGTGGAATGCATTCATGGCCGACGTTCGCGGAGCAGCACACAGTGTAGGCCATCCGGTGTCCAGTCCGGCGTGGCCGCCGCCAGATCCGGAGTGGTGGGAGGGACGGCGGGTGGATGGGTTCCGGGAGCGTTTCACCAACCCGCTGGTCGGGGACGGGCCCCCGGGGCCGGCCGGCTCCGGATGGGGCAATATTGAGATTTCCGCATCTCCTGGTTGCGGATCCCGAGATTGGGAGGATTCTGCCCCATGCTCTGACAGCTCATTAACACCGCGAAGACGAGATCCGGTCGGATCTTTCTTGCAGTTCTTTTCCTCCTGATCTTGAGCGCCGTCCTTTGGTCGACGCGATGACTTTCAACAGGCTCCTACTCCTCGGGCGTCTCGTCTTCGAGATGGCGGAGGGCGCGCAGGAGTTTCCCGATGTCGAGCGCACCGAAGATGGCGACGAGGACGGCCATGACCGCGAAGAGGGCCAGGGCGAGGATGAGGACGATCTTCCAGAAGAGAATCCAGGTCATGGGTTCGGGGATGAGAGGTGAGTGGTATGGTCGGATGGAGAGGATCGCTCAGGCGGCCGGATCGACGGGGAGCGGTGACGGATTGCGGTTCTTGTCGGGGAAGAGGAGGGAAAGGGAGATGAGGGCGGCGAAGGCGAGGGCGACGGCGATGAGACCGACTTGCGCGCCGGTGAGAATTTGGATCCATTCGCCGGTCTCGGGGGATTTGTACTGGAGGCCGACGAGTTGTTGGACAGGGCCGAGACCGAGGAGGGCGGTGAGGCCGGCAAGGAGGGCGGCGAAGGCGCCGGTGGAGCTGGCGCGTTTCCAGTAGAGCCCGCCGATGAGGACGGCGAGGGCACCGGTGAAATAGATGGCTCCGCTGACAGCCATGTAATCCCAGATGTCGTCCTGCCCTTCGTAGACGAGTCCCCAGTAGAGGACGTAGGCGCCGATGAGAACGATGAGGATGCGGGTCAGGCGCACCCGGGCCGCGTCGGTGAGCGGTTTCTTCTTCAGCGGGGCGACGATGTCCTGAGTGATGACGGAGGACCAGCAGAGAAAGTAGCTGTCGTGGGTCGACATGAAAGCGGCGATCATGCCCGCGGTGAGGATGCCGAGGAGGACGGTGGGCACGAGGCGGCCCATGAAGACCGGCATGGCGTAGAGATTGTCGAAGCCGGCGTCGGGAGGCCCGGGATATCCCTCCGGAAAAAAGATGGCCTTGAGGTCGGCGCCCTCGGGGGCGCGCAGGATGTAAAGGAAGGCGCAGATGCCCCAGAAATAGGGGATGAGAAAGCGGATCGTGAAGGAGATGGAAGACAAGCAGTATTGGCGTTTGACGGCGCTGGTGGATTCCATGGCGAGGGCGCGGGCCACGGCGGTGGGCCAGACGGCGCAGCTGACGAGCCCGGCGGTGATGATCATCCAGGCGACGTAGGACCAGCCGAAGCCCGAGCCTTCGGCGACGGGGTTGAAGCCGCGCGCGCCCATGACCTCCTCGATGGTGGTAAAAATGTCGGACCACCCGAGGTATGAGATGGCGAGGAAGGTGGCGATGAGGAGGCCGACGGAGAGAACGACGAACTGAATGTAATCGGTGAGGATGACGGAGATCATCCCGCCGAGGGTGGTGTAGATGAGCACCAGGACGAGGAGGCCGATCATGACGGCGGGAAGAGCCCAGCCGGTGGAGGAGAGTCCGGTGACGCCGACGATGAACATGGAGCCGACCTTGAGGAAGAGTCCCATGTTGAGGATGCCGCCGAAGGCGAGCATGAACCCGCCGAGGACGCGGGTTTTCTTGTCGAAGCGCTTCTCGTAAAATTCGGGGATGGTGAGGATCTCGAGGCGGCGGAGCGGGACGACGATGAATCCCGAGAGGCCGATCAGGAGGGTGACGACGCCGGCGATGAGAGCGATGTGGAATGCGGCGAAGCCGCCCGTGAAGCCCTTCTGGGCAGAGTACATGACGGTGATGAGTCCCATCTCGGTGCCGAGCATGGTGGCGACCCCGAGCCAGGTGCCGACCTTGCGGCCGGCACCGATGTAGGTTGTCATATTGCGGACGTATTTCTTGAGGCGAAGGCCGATGAAGACCGAGGCCGCGAGGTAGAGGACGACAATGGCGGTGTCGATCGCGGTGAAGTTCGTGCGGCTGAGGGCATCGACGACTTCCGGGGACATGGGGCTGCAGCGTTATCGGTTAGACGTTAGCAGCGCATTGCAGAATCCTCCCACGGACTCCACGGGCCCACGCACGTGGCTGCGGATGGCGCACGGAAGCGATGGTGACACGATGGCCTTGGCGACAGACAAGTGACTGACAATCTGTTCTCGGTGTGAAGGTGCTTTCAGGGCTAGGGCTGAGAGATCCGGAACTGGGCGGAGGGGTGGGGGCCGGGGAAGTCGACCTCGACCCATGCCGTGCCGACATCATCGAGGTCGGGAAGCGGGGTGATGACCCAGTCGGCGAGGGTGGTGGCGGATTCGAGTTGGACCGGGGAGCCCGGGATGCCTTCGAAGTTGATGAGAAACTTGCCGTAGCTGAGGACGCGGAGGGCGTTGATGACCGGCGGGGAGGTGAGGGGGATGGCATCGAAGTCATCGGAGGTGGCCGTCGTTGCGAGGTCGATGAGTCGGATCACGTCGCCGATGAGCAAGGCGCGGGAAAGCGTGATGGCGATTTCGCCGCTGGTGCCGACCGTGGCGGTTCCGAGAGCGATGCTGGCGCCGGAGACTTCCTGGACGGAGATCATGTTGCCCGGTTGACCGGTGGCGAGGATCTGGAGGTCAGCCTCGACGGGACGGCGAAGGACGTCAGGTTCCCGTTCGTCGTCGAGGAAGGGGAAGTAGTCGTCGACGAAGACGGGGATGAACTCGCCACCGGCGAGGGTGGTTTGGGCGTAGGGGATGAGGGTGGACGGGCCGATCGGCCGGTCCCGGTTGGGGCCGGTGGCGCTGGCGGTGAGGCCGTCGTCGTCGATGTCCACGAACTCGAGGTCGAAGCGTTGGAATCCGAGGGAGCCGCGGAAGTCGAGGGTGTCGGGAAAGTTGTGCGCTGCGGGGCCGCTGGCGCTCAAGCCATAGAGGCAGTGACCGCCCCGGCTGAAGAGGAGGGGATTGCCGGATGGGGAGTCGGTGGTGAACCAGGCGCCGCCGTAGATCGCAGAGTCTCGAATCGCCTCGGTGCGGGTGACGGCTTCGAAGAAGCCGTCGAAGTCCGTGTCGCTGTAGGCGATGATGAGACCATCGCCGGTGCTGTCCTCGCCGGCCGCGACGAGCATGGTTGCGCCGCCGTCGATGATGGCCATGTGATAGACATGGTCGACGCCGGTGACGGCGAGCAACTCGGTCTCGAGTGGGGCGGTGTCGAACGCGTTGGGGCCGACCTGCGTGATGACCGTATCGCCGATGGTCTCGATCCCGTTGCCAAAGTCGAAAGTGCCGCCACCGCCGTGGTAGCTGGGTTCGAAATCTTCGTCGATAAGTTGATTGGGGACCGTAAAGAAGGCGGTTTTCTTGAGCGGATCGGTCCAGAGTTCGAAGCTGACGGGCTCGGTTTTGTTGTTGATCAGGTCATCGATGGTTTCGTCGATTTCATCGAGCCCGAGGCCCTTCGCGAGGCCGAATTTTTTCTTGGTATCCGCCCACCGTTTGGCGAGTTCTTTTTCGGCGCGGACGATGCGGACGTTGCAGATGTAATCGAGGTACTTTTGGGTCAAGGCGAGGCGTTTCGCATCGGGCGAGAGGCCCTGGAGTTCGATCAAGACGCGGCGGTTGATCCGGTATTTTGCATCCGGGATGGTGAAGGGGTCTGCGAGGAGTTCCTGGAGCTTTGCCTTGAGGTCCTTGTAGATGTCGAGTTTGCGGCGCAGGACCGCGACGTCGTTCTTGAAGAGGAGGGCATCAGGCTGGGCGACCCCTGCCAGTTTCGTTTCGTGTTTGACCCGAAGGGCTTCACTCATGAGCTCGGTGATGAACCAGTAGACGGTGGGTCGGAAGGATTGCGGCAAGGGGGTGCTGAGGAGACTCCCTGTATGGGTGGCGGCCTCTCTGAGCCGCGGCATCTTCTTGAAGACTTTGCCGCTGATTCTGATGGTATCGCCGCGGGTGGCGCCCTTTTTGCCGTCGGGGATGACTTCGATCGGCGCTTCCTGGCCGAACACGATCTCGATTTTGACTTTCTTGTTTTTTTTGCAGAAATTCTTGAGGGCGGCGGCGAGTTCGGCGTTGCAGGGGTTGCCGTCGTCTTCGAGATAGAACCCGATGGTGAGCTGGATGAACCGCTTGAGAGTATTGATCGCGCGTCCGCGCTGGCTGGCGGTGAGGCCGCCATATTCCTCCGGACACCGGTCCTTGAGGGCGCTGCCGAGTTTCGACACATTGCGGTCATCGAGCGGGATGGGCTTCGGTGCTTTCGGTTTGCCGGCCAGCGACGTGGTCGGGAGGACCAGCACGGCGAGCATGGCGAGCAAAAGGCCCGAAAGAACTGTTCGAGGAGCGCGGCGTGGGAGGGGGCTTTCCGGCGTTGCCGGGGAATTCGATGGTGGATGTGCCGTGGAGTGGAGGAGGGTTGGAGTTGAGAATCTCATGTTCGGGGGAGGACGAAGCAAACTAAAGCATAGGATCGGTTCATGTTGGAAGTCAAACGGCAAGGTGCCGCCGGCGATCGACGGGGAGGGGGAGGCGAGCGGGGTGGGCCGAGGGTGAGCTACGCCAAGAAGCCCATGAGATCCGTCTGACCGGCACCTTTTCCCTCACCGCGGTGCGGCGCCAATGACGTCACAGGCGCCTATGGGCGCGCAACGAGACCTCTGCTTGTGATCGCCTACCAGGTAACCCGGCAGTCCGGCACCGCCTTGTTGAGGTTCCTGATGCCATCGTCAGTGAGATCTGTTTTCCCAAGGAACAGCATTTGAAGGCCAGTCAAACCCTTCAGCCGGGCGAGTCCGGGTCACCGACTTTTGTCAACGAGAGGTTGAGCGTCTTGAGTCCATTCAAGGCACTGAGGTGTTCCGGGGCGGGGTGGAACCTCGCCTCCGCCTCGGTCAACCTTTGCTGCAAAGTCTCCCGAGGTTGTTCAAGATGATGCCCTGGCGAAATAAGAAACGGGCGTCTCCCCACCGTCGAGGAGCGCCCGTCAGGAAAGTCGGCACGCGGCCGGTCCTGATTTGAATCAGCCCTTTTTGGTAGTCTTCTTCGAGGTGGCCTCGCCCTTCTCGACGGGCATTTTGGCGTCAAGCCAGCCAGACTTTCCGGCCGAGAGGTGCTTGACATTGACGTATCCGAGGGCCTTCGCGGCCTTGGCGGCCCGCTTGTAGGCACTGCACTTTGGTCCGCCGCAGTACGGGACCACGAGGACTTTCTTGTCCTCGGGCATATGCTTCGCGAGGTCCTTGCCCTTGGCCTGGAAATCGATTGCGGTAGGGATGTGCCCGCTCTTGAAGGAAGCGGTTCCGTTCACGTCGATTACCACGACAACTATTTTTGGATCCTTGATGGCTTTGTCCAGTTCATTGATGCTGATGTCCGGGAACTCGGCTTCCGCTGCGGTCGTGATGCCGGTGGCCGCAACGGCACAGGCAAGGAATGCTGCTAGTATCTTCATTATTTGTATTTCTTGGTTTCTGAGGATTGTGTAGTTCGAGGCTCCCGCGGGGGATCATCGAAATCACCAAACGACATCAGACCGAAGGATCTATCTCAACACTTATTCCACCAATCTTCTGCGCCTCGGAAAATTTCCGGTTTCGGGCGCTGAACTTCTCGCTCGGCACGGGGATCTCGCTCCCGTCACGCCGCCGCAACAGTAGCGTCCAGGTTGAGGACAGCGACGACTTCGGGAGGGCCTTCCCTTCGCGAAGTTGGCGGCCCAACCGGGGCGGTCGGAACGACCACGGTTCACCTGGTGGATCCCGGGGAGGTAAAAAGGCGGATTGGGCCTGCCGGATGATCCGTGATTGAATCGATAGGATGAGTCGCAAGAAACAACGCAGATCGACGAAGGGAGGCGAGGGCTTGACGCAGAATCCTTTCGGCGCGCTGGGTGGGCTGAGCGGATTGCCGGCCGAACGCGAGGACTCGCCTGAATTAGCACCAATCGAAGCCTCCAGAAACCTGCCGGCGAAAACCTCCCGGCGGGAGCAGAAGAACACCAACCGCGGGCGCGTCGACATCATTCGTCAGACCGCGCATCGCGGCGGCAAGGCAGTGACGGTGGTGAAAAATTTTACGGGGATCGGACTCGACGAGAAACAGGAAATCGCCAGGAAGATGCAGAAAGCCTGCGGGGTCGGCGGCACGGTGAAAGAGGGCTGCATTGAAATTCAAGGTGATAAGCGCGAAGAAGTGAAACGGATCCTGACCGAAGCGGGCTTCAAACCGGTCTTCGCGGGCGGGTGAAAAACGCCAAGGTGGCCGGCATCGGGATAATTTGGTGGGCACCGGGCGTCGCCCGGGATTAGATTTTTGCAAGGAGGATGCTCAGGCGCGCCGTGCTGACGGTCGTGGTGGCGGTCGCATCCGAAGCAGGGAACCAAATCAAGAATCTCGAATGGAAACAAGAAAACTGGGCCGCACCAACCTCGACATCAGCGTCATCTCCATCGGGGGCTTGTACACCTCCTCCCTGGCGGGCGGGGAATCGGAGACCCGGCGAATCCTGCAGCGGGCGATCGAGCTCGGCGTCAATGCGATCGATACCGCGCCCGGGTATGCCGACAGCGAATTGACGGTTGGGCAGGCCATGGCCGGCTTGGATGCGCCGCTCATCATCACCACCAAGCTCGGCGGCCGGCCGCAGCCCTTCGATCCGCAGCAGATTGACGCCCTGCGAGAATCGGTTGACGAAAGCCTGCGCCTCCTGGGGCGCGATCAGATCGACATTCTCATGATTCATGAGCCCGACCGGCCACAGCAGTTCCCGTGGTGGTCCAGCTACGATCCACTCGCGGGTCCGGCGCTGGAGTTGATGGACGAGCTGAAGACGGCGGGCAAGATCCGCTTCACGGGCCTGGCCGGAACGACGGTCACGGAAATGACCTCCCTCGTCCGCAGCAATCGTTTTGACGTCGTCCTCAGCGCCTTCAATTACAACGTGCTCTTTCGCGAAGCCAAACAGACGCTGATCCCGACGGCCGTGGCGAACGGGATGGGCATCGTGCTCAGTTCCGTTATGGGGCAGGGATTCCTCACGAAGCGGGCAGACGAACAAGTCCGGTCGCAACCGATCTGGCTGTCGACCGCACGGCAGGAACAGTTGCTCGCCTACTACGGCCTCCTGGATGAAACGGGCCTTGCCGGAGCGGAGATGTGCCTGCGCTTCGCGATCTCCGATCCGGACATCTCGACCATTCCGATCGGTTGCAAGACGGTGGAACACCTCGAATCGAGCGTGGCGTCCGTAGAGAAAGGGCCATTGCCGCGAGACATCATGGATCGTCTCGATGAAATCGCCGCGATGGTGCCTTATCGTCCCTTCGAAGAGCCGATGATCCTGCCCCTCGGCAAGGAATACTTCGGTCCCGGCATCGCCAACATGGGCGCGGCGGTGCAGGTTGGGAAACTATGACTCGGCGATTTCTCCAGGCCGCTTTCTTCGGCCCAGCGCGGCGTAAGGGCGGGCATGAGGAAGAGGTTGAGGACGGTGACAGAGCCGACGAGGGCACCGATGGAGAGGATCCCGCCGCCGAGGTAGGCTGGGTCTCTCGCGCGAAAAAAGTGGTCAGCCATGACTTCGTGACATTTCGCAGCAACCGATCTGCCCGTCACTTCGCAGTGGGATCTGCGATCAATCGTTTTGGCTCCTGCGATCAGGCAAAGGCTTGCTTGATGACCTTGCCGCGGTTCCCGACGAAGAAGGGACGGCCGCCGGCGACGTGGACGCGCTTGTCGAGGGGGAGTCCGAGGGCGTGGGCGATGGTGGAGTGGAGGTTCTTCGGTCCGTAGCCTTCGCTCTCGATGTTGCTGGCCCTGGCGTCGGTTTGCCCGATGACCTGGCCACCCTTCACCCCGCCGCCGGCGAGCATGATGGAGAAGGCCTTCGGGAAATGATCGCGTCCGCCGCGATCATTGACTTTCGGGGTGCGACCGAATTCGGTGGTGAGGATCACGAGGGTCTCCTTGAGGAGACCGCGCGACTCCAGGTCCTGGAGCAGGGCCGCCACCGGGCCGTCCATCTCATTTGTCCTGGCATTGCCGACATTGAGGCTGCCGTGCATTCCATCCCAGCCGCCGAGCTGGACTTCGACGTAGCGCACGTCGTTCTCGATGAGACGACGGGCCAGGAGGAGACCGCGGCCGAAGCGCGAGCCGCCGTAGAGCGCCTTGATGTTGCCGGGTTCCTTGTTGATGTCGAAGAGTTCGGTGGTCTTGCTGTCGAAGAGCTTGACGGTCTCGCCGTAGAAGTCCGCGTAGGAGCGCACGTCTTCATGCGGGAAGCCATCCTCAAAGGCTTTGCGGAAGGTCTCGGCATATTTCAAACGCCGTGCGAACCGCGCCTTGTCGATGCTCGGCACGAGGTCCTTGATCCCCTTGTTGGGATCACCGATGGGCAGGGGGCTGTGGTCGGGACGGAAGAAGCCGGGACCGGGATTGCCGCCCCCGATCACCACGCTGTCGGGCACCAGCTTGGCGCGCCGGCCGAGGAAATACTGTGCCCATGATCCCATCTGCGGGTGGGTGATTCCGGGGCGCCGGGCAAAGCCGGTGTGCATCAGGTAGTTACCGCCGGAATGGTCGCCGGTCTTGGTATTCATGCTCCGCACCAGGGCGAACTTGTCGGCCTGCTGGGCGAGTTTCGGGAGGAGACTGGAGATCTGCACGCCGTCGGCATTGGTTCCGACGGGCGAGGAGTTGCCTTTCACATCGCCGGCGGTCTTCGGGTCGAAGGTGTCGACGTGGGGCATGCCTCCCGCCATGTAGAGGAAGATCACGTTCTTGGCGGTGGCGTTGGCCCCTGGCTTGACGGTCTCGGCCCCGCGGGCGGGATGCGGGAGGATGGTGACGCCGAGAGCAGCAGCCGCGGTTCTCGTCAGGAAGTCGCGGCGCTCCAGTTCGTTGAGCTTGCGGACTGTATTTTTCATGGCAAGAGGAGAGGTTGAGGGATCACTTTACGAAGAGAAACTCGGGAGTGTTCAGGAGGGCCCAGATCAGGTCGGCGAAGACAGCCGCGCCGCCGGCACGAAGCTCGTTGTCGATCAGATGCTGCTCGTTGGAGACGGCGCGGCGGCTCAGGATGCTCAAGAACACGACGTCGGCCTTTTCGAAGTTCGACCGGAGGTTTTTCATTTCGAGGAAGATGCGGGAGCCGGGCTGGGTCAGGATCTCGGTGGCGTAGCCGTTCATGAGCTCCATGACCTGGGGGACGGAGCCGTCAAGGGAGCTGGCGCCGATCACAAAGGTTCGGTCCGACTGGCCGAACTTGCTCAGGAAGTGAGCCGGGTCGGAGGGTTGCGGAAGCTCGGAGGCGCGCGCCAGGAGGATCTTCCTGCTCTTGGCGGCGTTCATGAACTCCATCATCATCTCCTCGTCGCTCGGTCCGACCAGCTTGCGGCTCAGGGCGGTTAGTCCGAACGGTTTTTCCTGCTTGGGCGGCTTGGCGTCCAGGATCGGGGTGCCTTTGCTGTCGACCAGGGCGCGCTCGGGCGAGAACCGGTTGTACTCGTCGAGCCGTTCGACGATTTTTTCCACCGAGGCCTCCTTGGGATCGACGAGATTGATGAGGCGGTTATAGGACTCGCCGGATTGGAGCCGAAACTGCATGGGGTCCTGCACCATCAGCGTGATGAGGGAATCCCAGATCTGCTCGGCCGTCATGCGGCGCAGGACCGGTCCGGGGAAGTGGTAGGGTTCAGTAACCGGAACCTTGGTGCGGGTTGCGAGACGGTTATAGGCTTTCGTATTCACGATTGCCCATGAGAAGGCCTTCAGATCGAAGTCGAGGGTAAGCATCTCTTCGGTGAGGACCTTGAGAAGTTCGGGATTGTAGCTTTTTTTCGGATTGATGTCGTGCAGGGGCTCGACGGCACCGCGGCCGAGGTAGCGGGCCCACATCCGGTTGGCGATGTTCATCGCGAAGCGTTCGTTGTCCCGCGAGGTGAGCCATGCCGCGAGCCGTTCGCGCGGCGTGCCGGCGGCGGCAATCGGGCCGGACTCCTTGCCGAAGAGGACCTGTGGTTTCACCACCTCCCTGGGCCGCGCATCGTCGTATTCGTAGTTGTCCGGAAGCCGAATCTCGCGGTCCTTGACGGAAAACACGGCGAGCTCGTTGGCTTTGGCCATGTCGCGCAGCGCCCGTTCGTAGCGGCCCGAGAGGTTCTTGATCTTCTGCTGTTGCTCCTTGTTGTTCGGATCGAGATTATTTTTCTTCGCGAGGTAAGCTTCGAGGGCCTTCCGATTTGGAGAGCCGGACATCATCATCTTTCCGCCGCCCTTTTTCTTCGGCAGCGGGCTCTTCGTTTCGAGGTCCGCGAGAAATGCCGCGAGTTCGTAATATTCGTACTGGGTAAAGAACTTGAAGGGATCGTCGTGGCACTGGGCGCAGGTGATGTTGGTTCCGAGGAACACCTTTCCCATGAACGCGACGTGATCGAGCTTCATTCCGTTGTCCCGCAGATGATAACCCACGGCCGGATTGTCCCAAAGGCGCCCCTCGGCGGTTACCATATCGCGCACCAGTTCGTCGTAAGGACGGTTCGAGTGGATCTGCTCCTTCAGCCAGTAGATGAAGGCGTCGTTGCGCAGGATGGTGTCGGGGAACTGCGACCGGATGCGCAGCAGTTCGGCGAAATGATTGTAGTTGTGGCTGGCGTAGTCCGGTGACTTGAGAAGCTTGACGACGAGTTCCTGGCGCTTGTCCTTGTTCCTCGAATCGAGAAAGCTCCTGGCCTCGTCGTAGTTCGGGATGCGTCCGGCCAGGTCGAGGTAGATCCGGCGCAGGTACATGTGGTCGTTGAGGCCCTCGTTGTATTTGAGTTTCTGTCGTTCCAACCCCGCATCCACCGCAGCATCGATTCGTTTCACTGCGATCGCCACCAGCTCGGCCTTGGCGGTCATGTCGCGCCTGCGCACGAATTCCTGGTCCACCTTGGAGAGGATCTCCAGGGGGACGCCCACCAGTTTTCCGTCCGGGAGGCGGATCTGCACCGAGGTTCCCTTCATTTCCACGAACTCGCCATCGATCGGTTGTCCGGTGGAGTTGACCCAGGTTCGCGCCGCAGCGGGCGCGAGGGAGAGCGCGGCCGCGAGAGGGAGAAGAGAGAGAAGGTGTCGATTCATGGCGACGAGAAGAGGGGAGGATTCAGGATGGCACTTGGGCAGATCCACGAGGCGGGCAGTTCCACGAGGCCCATTCCAGCTGCACATCGGGATTCGGCTGAGGGCAGGGGTCATCAGGCAACCGATACCCCCGGAAGGATGCGGCGGGACAGCACGGCAGGTCAAGCTGGAAGCGCTGGGGATCAGCCCCGGAAGGTCTGCACGTCACGGCAAGTTGATCTCTCAGCCCTCGGGCGGTGAGAGCGGATGCGAACCGGTGGACATTACTCTGAGAAATGGCGAAATAAAGTCGTCCTCGCGGGCCGGGGTGGCAAGCGGCTTCTTGGGCGCAATGTAACCCGGATGGGGGGGCGAGGGGGCCGAGAGGAGACGGAGGCACGGAGATCAACGCGGCTGCAGCGGCTGGGTTTGGATGAGGAGAGGGGACTGAAAAGAGGGGACAGACCGGAAGGCTGCGAGGTTAGGGATCACAGCGCCGCTTCGACACCCTCCGGGGTCGTGTTCCCTCCGCGCCCGGTACCCCGGGGTGTCGTCGCTCGCGAACTCGCTCCTCAACCCCGCGCTACT
>CAUZKZ010000010.1:0-29089 GCA_963580345.1 Verrucomicrobiia bacterium
CCACCATTCCGGAAAACACGGAAGCCACGATCCACGGCGAGTCGAGGTTCGATACGCCGTCGCCCAACAGGCGCCCCCAGCTGGGATACTTGTCCGGCAGGCCAAACCCGATGAAGTCCAGGGCCGTCAGCGAAGTAATGATCGCAGCCACACTGAACGGCAGCAGGGTCACAATCGTGGAGATCGCGTTGGGAAGAACATGCCGGAAAATGACCCGCCCCGGACCGGCTCCGATCACACGAGCCGCCGCCACGTAATCCCTCGCCTTCTCCTTGTAGGTGGCGGTCCGCATGTAGAACGTGATGTGAATCCACGAAAATATGCAAATCACCAGGAGGATCGTGACGAGCGAGATATTGTCGCGGCCGATGCGATCCGCGATGATGATCACCACGTAGAGAAACGGCACGTTGGCAAGGACCTCGATGAAGCGCTGGGTGACGATATCGAAGGTGCCCCCCAGGTAGCCCATCAGGCAGCCGAACGTGACGCCCACCGAGTAGGTGACCACCAGGTAGAGGATCGCGGCCTGGAAGACCACCTGCAGACCGCCAAAAATCTGGGCCAGCACGTCCCAACCCCGCGAATCGGTTCCGAGGTAGTGGCGGCTCTTGAAGCCCGGCGGGATAGGGGGATATTTCACGGCGAGAAGCGGGGTGGTTTCCGCGCCTTCCACCGCAGCCACGGTGTCGGCGCCCATGAGCGGACTGCCGTCCCGCACGCCGTTCTTCCAGGTGTAGACCCCCGCCAGGTCTCCGTTGCGGTCGTAGTATTCTTCCCTTCCCTGCCGGACCCCCTTCCGGAACCTCACCATCGAATGCCGCTTCTTGCTCTCTTCCGCATAGAAGCGATAGGCGAGCCCCGCGTAGGGAGCCCCATCCCCTTCCTGGAAGAAGACCCCCTCGGTCTCCACCAGGGAGGAGCGGATTTCCCCCTCCGAGTCGAAGGTGGGATCAAACGGAACCGGCGGCAACCAGACCCGGTTTCCCTTCCCCTCCCGCTTGAATCGCTTCTTCAGCTCGCGGTAGTCGACCTCGCTTTTCGCGGTGCCGCCAAAGTCCTCGTCGGTGAACGACTTCTGGAGAATGGCCGGCGCATACCACCGGCCGTCGTACTTCACCAGGAGGGCCCGCTCCCCGACCAGGACCTGGTCAAGCAGCCCCAGCGCCACGAGACCCGCGAGCGCCAGGAGCGAGACGTATCCACGGCCGATCGAGCGGAATCGCTTGAGTTTCCGCAGCGTCTGGGGATTCCAGTGCGGTCCCTGGCGGCTCCGGAGCAGGGAAATCACCCCCCCGATCACCAGGAGGGAAGAGAGGAGATAACCGATCGCCTCGCCTTGATTCTTTCTCCACCACGAGGCGTCCGTCAGTTCCGCCTCCTTCGCCTCGAAACCGAAGAACCAGTGCAGCGACGGGAGCGCCAGACCGGCGTTGTGGGCGATCATCGCTCCCCCACCCGCCAGGATCAGTCCTATTCCCAATATGCGATACACGGGCTTACCTGAATCTGATTCGTGGATCGACCAGTGCCACGCACAGGTCCGACAAAATGTTGCCCAGCAACATGAGAGTGGCGGAAATGGTCAGGACCCCCAGCACGACCCGCTCGTCCTTTTCCATCACGGCATTGAACTGCAGCAGTCCGAACCCGTTGATGTCGAAGATTTTCTCGATTAGGAAACTGCCGCCCACGATCAAGGTGATGTTCTGCCCGACCGTGGTGGCGATGGGGATGATCGAGTTGCGGAAGGCGTGACGGAACACGGCCGAGCTATAGCGGACGCCCTTGGCCGTCGCGGTGCGCACGTAATCCGCAGCCAGGTTGTCCATCAGGTTGTTCTTCATCATGAAAGTCATGAAGGCGAAGCTGCCCACCACGTAACACGCCAGGGGCATGACGGCGTGGTTGAGGACATCCAGGATCTTCGCCCCCGGGCCCAATTGCTCGAAGTCCTCCGAGACGAATCCCTGGATCGGGAACCAGTCGAGCCGCGCCCCGAGGAACACGATCAGGAACGATCCCAGGACATATCCCGGAATGGCGTACCCGGCGAAGACCGTGACGGAGGACACGTTGTCGAGCCAGGTGCGGTGCTTGATCGCCTTCACGATGCCCAGCGGGAGGCAGATCCCATAAATCAGGACCATCGAGGTGAGGCCGAAGAAGAGCGAAATCGGGATCCGCTGCCGCACCAGCGCCCACACGGGGTCGCCATATTTTTCGGAGCGGCCGAGACTCCCCTGGAGCAATCCCTCGAACCCTGACCGGTAGAGCACGGCGCGGGCCTGCAGGTCGGTCGGAACTTTCATCCCCTTGGTGTGCTTCTTCCAGCGCCTCTCCAGCTCGCTCACCCCCACCACGCGGGCCTTCCATCCGCCAATATCCACACCCGATTCGTTGACGATCTCGACGCCATCGTCCCCCTCCCGCACCAGATCCACCGTCTTGGTCAGTCCCGGGACCTGGATGCTGACGGTGTCTTCGCCCGCCGGAAAGCTCTTGGCCTGCCGGATCACATCCCGCGGAAACACGCCGAGCCATTCGAGGTAGGAGCGCAGCACACCCTTGTCACGCTCGTGCTTCTCCTCGATCTCAAACAATTGCGACGGCGTAATGGCGGCCCCGCCCAGCTCGCGCAACCCGGCGGCCGCTCCCTGCTCGCCCGCCCCAGCACCCATCATTTGCTGCAGGTCCCGCTGCACCGGCCCGCCCGGCGCAAGACGAATCACCATGAATACCAACAAGGTGATCCCGAATAGCGTCAGTGGAACGAGGAGCAGACGCCGGAGAAAATAGACCTTCATCTGAGGGACCGGGAGGACGAATCGTTAGCGTCCCGAGCCAGCGGAGCGTTCGGGGCACCAAGTGGTTCTAGCCGCAGGATGGGATGAATCAAGCCTGCGCGAAATTCATCTGCTCCTCTCCCAAAAAAAACCCTGCCAATCCGCTCAATTTGTCGCAACTTCTCACCCGATGCGCGTCCCGGCCATCCTTTTCCTCGCTTTCCTTACCGCGCTGATCGTCTCCTGCGGGGAGAAGACCGCCGCGGACCGGGCCGTCGAGGACGGGATTCTCATTGTCGGTAACTCTTCCGAGCCCAAGGGGCTCGACGGTCAACTCGTCACCGGGGTCCTCGAGAGCAACCTCATTCGTGCCCTTTTCGAGGGCCTCTGCACCGAGCATCCTTCCAAAGACGGCGTCGCGATGCCCGGTGCCGCCAAGAAGTGGAAGGCCAATGACGACTTCACGGTGTGGACCTTTGATCTCGGGGAAGACCGGGTCTGGTCCGACGGCGTTCCCGTCACCACCAAGGACTTCCTCTTCTCCTTCCAGCGCATCCTCACCGCCACCCTCGGCTCCGAGTACTCCGAAATGCTCTTCTACATCAAGGGCGCCGAAGAATTCTACAAGGGCGAAACGACGGATTTCAGCACCGTCGGCGCCAAGGCCATCGACGACTACACCCTCGAGATCGCCCTCCGCGGCTCCATTCCCTTTTTGCCCGAGATCACCAAGCACTACACCTGGTACCCCGTCCCCCGCCATGTCGTTCTCAAGCACTCGGGCGGGAAGATCGACGTCCCCTTCAGCGGTTGGACCAAGCCCGGCAATATCGTCAGCAACGGCCCCTTCACCCTCAAGTCGTGGCGAATCAACGATCACATCGAGGTCGAGAAGAACCCCCGCTACTGGGATGCCGCCACCGTGAAATTGAACGGGATCCGCTTCCTCCCTGTCGTCAATTCCTACACCGAGGCCCGCATGTTCTTCGACGGCCTGATGCACATCACCTACACCCTCCCTCCCGAGTTCATTCCCTACGCCAACAACAACTATCCTGACGAGACCCGCAGCGAGCTCTACCTCGCCACCAAGTTCGTCCGCTTCAATGTCGAACGCGAGCCGTTCAAAGACAATCCGAAGTTGCGCCGCGCCCTGGCCCTCGCGATCGACCGCGAATCGCTCATCGAGAACGTCCTGCAAGGCGGACAAAAGCCCGCCTATGGCATGGTTCCCCCCTTCGGCAACTACCAGACCGAACGCGCCGTGGAGTTCAATCCGGAGGAGGCCAGGCGCCTACTCGCCGAGGGCGGCTTCAGCGATCCCAAGACATTCCCCCGCATCAAGCTCCTCACCGCCGATCGCGACGTCTCCAAGCGCATCGCGGAGGCCTACCAGGGCATGTGGAAGGAGCACCTCGGTATCCACATCGACATCGAACAGAAGGAATGGACATCCTACCTCAATGCCATGACGCGGCTCGAGTACGACCTCGCCGATTCCGGCTGGGTCGGCGATTACCTCGATCCCACCACTTTCCTCGACATGTGGATCAAGGACGGGGGCAACAACCGCACCGGGTGGTCCAACGACGAGTTCGAAAAGCTCCTCAAGCAGAGCGAACACGAGCGCGACCCGGTGGAGCGTCTCAAGATCCTGCAGAAATCGGAGCGCATCCTCATGAGCGAACTCCCCGCTCTGACCGTCTACTGGTACACCACCAATTACCTCATCGACACACGGGTCAAGGGCTGGAGTCCCCTCCTCCTCAACAATCACCCTTACAAGTGGGTATCGCTGGAACCGAACCCTGATTGATCCGTGATCCGATTCATCTTCAAGCGCCTCCTGCAGGGCCTCCTGGTCCTGTTTGTACTCTACACCCTCTCCTTTTTCCTGATCAAGACCTTGCCGGGCGATGCCTTCACGGGCGAACGGGCCATCTCGGAGGAGGCCGTGGAGGCACTCAAGAAACGCTTCGGACTGGATAGGAACTGGATCACGCAGTACGCGCTACGCCTCCGGCGGCTCATCGTCAACCAGGACCTGGGGGTCTCCCCCAAGAAGAACCGCGAGGTCAGCATGATCCTCCGGCAATCCTTTCCGCCTTCCGCCATTCTCGGACTCAATGCCCTCCTGGTGGCCTGCGCCATCGGGATTCCCCTGGGCGTCTTTTCCGCGGTCAACAAGAACAGCTGGTTCGACTATGCCGCGATGGGATTTGCCATGATCGGGATCTGCGTGGCGGCCTTCATCATCGGTCCGCTCCTCCAGACCCAGATCGCGATGCGGGTTCCCGCCTTCAAGGTGGCGGGCTGGGAAAACCCCCTCGACTGGATTCTTCCCGCCATCACGCTCGGCCTGGCCCCCGCCGCCTACCTGGCCCGGCTCACCCGCGGGGGGATGCTCGAAATTCTAAACCAGGACTTCGTCCGCACCGCCCACGCCAAGGGGGTGCCGCCCCTCACCGTGATCTGGCGCCACACCCTGCGCGGCGGGCTCATCCCTTCCGTCGCCTTCCTGGGCCCCGCCTTCGCCGCCCTCATCAGCGGTTCCTTCGTGGTGGAAACCATTTTCCAGGTCCCCGGGATGGGCCGCCATTTCATCGACGGAACCATCGACCGCGACGAATTCCTCCTCCTCGGCTGCGTCCTCTACTTCGGCATCCTGATCGTCATCCTCAACCTCGTTTCGGACATCATCCAGGCCCTCCTGAACCCGCGCTTGAGGGACTCGCTCTGACCTCCTCCATCCGTGAGCACAACCCCGGCAGAACTCGAAAAAGGCACTTCGCTCTGGCGCGATGCCTGGATGCGCCTGCGCCAGAACAAGGTCGCGGTTGCCAGCGGGTTGTTCCTGATCGTGATGTTCGGGCTCTGCTTCGTGGCAGCCTGGTTCACCGGTGATCCCAACCAGCAGGAACTCACCCACAAGTTCGCCGCCCCCGGATCCGGCCACCCGCTGGGAACCGACCAGATGGGACGCGACCTCTTTTCCCGCATTCTCTTCGGCGGGCAGATCTCTCTCCTGGTCGGATTGGTCGCCACCAGCGTCGCGTTCGTGATCGGAATCTCGTACGGGGCCATTTCGGGATACGTCGGTGGCCGCACCGATGCCGTCATGATGCGGATCGTCGATACGCTTTACGCCATCCCCTTCCTCGTCCTCGTCATCCTCCTCCAGGAGGTTCTCTCCAGTTCGGCCGGCGAGGCCGCCGGGTGGCTGGTGAAAAAGTGGAGCTTTCCCGAGGAAACCACCTTCCGCTTCGCGAACATCCTGCCCCTCTTCATCGCTATCGGGGCCCTGGGCTGGCTGACCCTTGCCCGCATCACCCGCTCCCAGGTTCTCTCCCTGAAACAGCAGGAGTTCGCGCAAGCCGCCGTGTCGCTCGGGCTCAGTCCGAGGCGAATCCTCTTTCGTCACATCATTCCCAACACCCTCGGCCCCGCCATCGTCTACGTCACCCTCACCATTCCGAGCTTTATCATGTATGAGGCCACCCTTTCCTTCCTCGGCCTCGGCATCAAGGCCCCTAACAGTTCTTGGGGAGTGCTCATCAAGGACGGCGCCAACTATATGGAAACCCAACCCATGCTCCTCATTTTCCCGGGCCTCTTCTTCACCGCCACCCTCTTCGCCCTCAACTTCCTGGGCGATGGTCTCCGCGACGCCCTCGATCCCAAGGCCGCCAAGGACTAGGTCCGACTCGTCCAGCCATGTGAAACAATTCACAATCTTCGGCCATATGTGAAACATTTCACAATGCTGCTACTACGCGGCCTCGAAGTTGACGGGTTCCCAGGCGAACCGGCGGCCGAAGATCTGATCGTCTCGAGACCGAAGCTCCCCCGGAGCGAGGCGCGGGGAGCTGGTGTCCTCACAGCTCAGTTCCAGCACACCAGAATCACGGCAACTTCACGATCGTCCATCGCTCCAAAAAATGCTGTTCATTTGAACGAATCGTGCTAAATCGCGAGCATGATCATTCACGACCTTCCCGACCAGATGCGTCCGCGCGAGAAGATGGCCCAGGAGGGCCCCGCCTCCCTCTCGGATGCCGAGCTTCTCGCCATCTTCCTGCGGGTCGGGGTGAAGGGTGAGAGCGCTATTGAACTCGGTCAGCGGCTCCTCTCCAGTCATGGTGGTCTCGCCGCCCTGGGAAGTCTCGAGATCGCCCAGCTCGCCCGGGAACACGGCCTCGGTCTGGCCAAGGCCGCCCAACTCGCCGCCGCCTTTGAACTCGGGGCCCGCGTCGCGCGCCAACAGGCCTCCCGCCTCGCCCTGGATTCCCCCGAAGCCGCCTACGAGGTGTTCGCTCCCCAGATGCGCCACCTCAGTCACGAGTCGCTCCGCATCGCTCTGCTCGATACCCGCCTGCGCGCCCTGCGGTTTCTCACCATTTCGGAGGGCGGCCTCAGTGAGACGGTGGCGCACCCCCGGGACATCCTCCATCCCGTTGTTCTTCACAAAGCCTACGGCTTCCTCCTCGTTCACAATCATCCCTCCGGAGATCCCACCCCGAGCCGTGCCGACCGCGACCTCACCAAGCGCCTCGCCACCGCTGCAGCCCTCCTCCAGGTCGCGTTCCTGGATCATCTCATCATCGGAATCCAGTCGCAGAGGAACGAGGGTTACTTCTCGTTCAGAGAGGCGGGGTTGTTGTGAGGAGGGGGTGGACAAGACTCGACTCTCCAATTTCCAAATAAATCCCAATGACAGACTCAAATCCCCAATCCATCAAAACCATGTCAGAGAAACGAAGCACCAATGAATTGGAGGAGCGGACCTACGTTTTCGCCCGGGACGTCCGCCGGCTCGTCCAGAAGCTTCCACGAACCGATGCGAACCAGGAAGATATCCCACAGCTCGTCCGCGCCTCAGGATCCGTCGCAGCGAATTATCTCGAAGCCAACGACTCATTAGGAAAAAAGGACTTCCTGATGCGGATGAGAATTACCCGAAAGGAATCCAAGGAGAGTCGACTTTTCTTGCGCTTGGTCGACTGCGGCGATGACTCCGAACTCACTGCCGAGCGCGGTCAACTCGCGCAAGAAGCTCTCGAGCTGAAGCTTATCTTCTCGTCGATCATCATAAAATCCGGAGGATGATCCTCCGGGTTTGATTTTTGGGCGTTTGGTCTGCGGGGATTATTTGGAAATTGGCCCGTCGAGTCTTCATAGCTCAGGTGATCCGCCTTCCTCCAATCCCCCAATCCACCATTGAGCTCTCTTCCAAATCCTTCATCCTCCATCCGTGCCCACCATTCACTCCACGGCCCTGGTCTCACCCGATGCCCAGCTTGCCAGGGACGTCACGGTGGGACCCTTCGCCATCATCGACGGTCCGGCCGTGATCGGCCCGGGCTGTGAAATCGGGGCCCAGGTCTGGATTCACGGATCGGTCGAAATGGGCGCAGGGAACAAAGTGGGCTACGGCGCCGTCCTCGGGGCCGATCCCCAGGACCTGACCTTCGATCCGGCCACTTCCAGCGGTGTCCGCGTGGGCAACGAAAACGTGCTCCGCGAGTACGTCACCATCCACCGCGCCACCGCCCCCGGCGGCCACACCGTGATCGGCAACGAGAACTACCTCATGACAGGCGTGCACCTCGGCCACGATGTCACGCTCGGCGACAGCAACATCCTCGCCAACAATGTCCTGCTGGCCGGCCACATCGAGTGCGGCAGTTCGGTGGTGATCGCCGGAAGCTGCGTCTTCCACCAATTCATCAAGATCGGCGACTACGTCATGGTGCAGGGGCTCACCGGTTCCTCCAAGGACGTCCCGCCCTACTGCATTCTGCGCCACGGCAACCGACTCTCCGGGCTCAATTCGATCGGACTGCGCCGCGGCAGGCTCTCGCCGGAGGAACGGAAGGAGATCAAGGCCGCCTACGCCCTCCTCTTTCAAAACGGACTATCGATCGACAACGCTCTCAAGGAGGCGGCAACCCGTCAGTGGGGGCCCGCGGCCTCCAAGCTCATCAAAGCGGTCCGGAATCCGTCCCGCAAGGGGATCCTCACGCGGGAAGAATGAGCGTAACGGGGATTCGAGCGTCTTGAAAATCGCCGCCGCCATCCGCTCTCACCGCCAGCCACGGCAGCCACGGCAGCTCGCCACATGGCGGCTCGCCACGGCGTAGCGCAGCGAAGACGAGAGCGCTGGGCTAGCGAAGCCCGGCCACCGCCTCCCCCTTGGCCTTCGGGGTGTTCCGTTCCAGGGCGCTGGCACTCTGGTCCGACTCCCACTTGTCGTAAGCTCCCTGGCTGATGACTTCCATCACGCCCACCATGTCGCCGTGGCCTTCTCCGCAGAGTTGGGCACACACCACGCTGGTTTCCAGCTTCTCCAACGGACGGAACCACATCGGGATATCTCTGCCGGGAATGGCGTCCTGCTGGATGCGCATCGGCACGATGGCATAGGCGTGAATCACATCTGTGGAGCTCACCTGCAGGATGGCGGGCCTCTGCACCGGGATCCGCAGAATCGGCGCGGTATAGTCGTCCCAGCCGTTCGGGTCCTCGGGATCCACACAGGGATCGCCCGCATTTTGCACCATGTGGCGGTCGATTCGTCCAAACTTTCCGTCCGCCCCGGGATAGTGGTAGTTCCAGCCGAACTGGTAGCCGATCACCCGCACCCGCACCGGATTCTGCGCCTGGATGGTCTCGAAGCGGTCGGTCCGCTCGGCCCAGAGCGGTAAGGCGAAGCCGAGGAGGAGGACCGCCTCGAAAATCACCATCCCGATCTCGAGGTGCGTGGTGACGTGGCCCTGCACTCCGGTATACGACGCCTTCGGACTGCGGCGTTGCCAGAACTTCCAGCAGCACACCAGGAAGAACCCGGTCCAGCCGACAAACAGCACGATCATGAACCAGTGCACCACGTCGATCAGGTGGTCGACGCTTCCGCCGTGCTCGGCGAAGTTTTCCGGAATTCCTAGCCACTTGGAGGGAGTCATGAGGATCGGTGGTCGATGGGTGAAAAGTGATGGTTAGCGGTCGGTGTACTTCGGATCCAGCGCTTCACGCTCCCGGCGCACGATGCGGATCATGCAGACGCCGATCGCTCCGAGAACCGGAATGATCACGGCCAGCATAAAGATCACCGCCCACCCCGCCGCGTTACCGCCGCCCTCCTGGAAGGATCTCGCGCAGGTCGCGCAGGCAATCTGGAGTGCTTCTATGCTCATAATCTCGTGCAGGTTAGAGGATCAGCTTCTTGGCTTTGCGGTAGAAGAAAACGCCGTAGACGGGAAGTCCCAACGTGCCGGCCACACCGATCACGCCGAGGATCGGCGCCACCACGCCGGCATCCGCCGGGGCCCACAGCAGGGCCCAGAGCACCATGAAGATGCTCAGGAAGGTCGTCAGTGTGATGAACACGATATGGAAGCCGCGCAGGGACATGGATCACTATTCCACCACTTTCTCGGGATTATAAAACTTGTCGCCCTTTTTCCAATCACCGTACTTGATCGGATCCGTAAAGGTCCAGCCCGTGAGCCCCATCAGGGAGATCGCCGTTGAGATCCCGATCACGATCAGGACGTAGACGGTCCGCTTTTCGTTGCTGAGGTGCATGAAGATGGCCGCCACCAGGCCGGCCTTGAGGGTGGCAATGCCCAAGCCGATAGTGGCGTCTGCGGCATCGAATCCGTGCTCGCCGAAGTCGAGCCACGGCTGGGTCGCTACCGCATAGGTCACCACCGTAAAGACAAAGAGAACCAAGCCCACCAGGAGGTACTTGTTCCGGGCCTTTTGGATTGCTTCAGGGGAATCTGCCATGACCGTGTGTTACATGAGGTAGAGAATCGGAAAGAGGAAGATCCAGACCAGATCGACGAAGTGCCAGAAGAGGCCGCCCACTTCCACCCGGTTGGCGAGCCACTCCGGGTTGCGGCGGTAGAGCCCCTTGCTGAAGAACAGATAATAGCTCAGCACGATCGCCCCGCCCACCACGTGCAGCCCGTGCAGGCCGGTGAGCGTGAAGTAGATTGCGTAGTAGGTGTTCCACTTCGGGGTGAACTTCGACTCGAGGGAGACTTTCTGGTGCGGAATTTCGAGTTCCAGGAAGGGATGGAGTTCCTCCGTGTACTCCTTGTTTTTGTGGTTCGGCCCCGCGAAACCTTCCGTCATGGTGGGTCTGAGCTTGGCAAATTCCTTCTGGCCGGGCTCCACCCCCATTTTCTGGGCGCGCGCGTACTGTACGAGGTCCTTCCAGCCGATCCGGTAGCGCTCCGTCTCGGTGGGAACCCGGTCGGGGATCTTCTTTGCCTCGTCCTTGTACCCGTACTTGTCCACCAGGTGCTCCTCCACCTTCTTGATTCGCTTCTTGTGAAGCTCCCAAACCTTCTTGAAGTCCTCCGCGTGCGCGTTCTTTTCCGAAAAGATCCAGCTGCGCTCGATGACGGTCATGGGATTCTTGTCGGCCTCCTCGGCTTTCATCGCCATAAACCGGAAATCGACCGCATCCACCGCAAGGGCGATGGGGCTGTCTTCCAGGTGACCGGTGAGGCTGGTGTCATCCCTGAGACTGGCCTTCTCCGCCCCGGCGGCCAGCGGGCGGTTCCTGATCCAGGAGCGCTTCAGGACCAGCGGGATGGCGGGCTTCAGGTCGAAGCTGAGGGCCGGGGTGAGCCCCACCACCTTGCCGGCGAGATCCGCCGGTTCGATCTTCACACGGTCCGCGATCTCCCAGTTTGGCTTGCCGGGATGCTCGGCGTGGGCCACGTCCCACTTGGACCGCAACACCCGCGTGCGGACCTTGGCGTTGCCGGCGCGTCCCGCGACGAAGACCCCGCGGGCCTTCTCGAGAAGTCTGTAGTTCAGCGGGGTGCCTTTCGCGACGTAGAGCGAATTCTTTCCGAACCGGTGCTGGGACGGCTTGCTGTTTTTGTGTTCCCCGATGAGTTTCTGCTCGGCGGCTTTGCGCTCCACCTCCGGGGCGGGATAATCCGCAGGGTGGCCGTAGAGGAATACGTCCTCGCTCGCCACCAGCTCCGCGTGCCGCTCCTTGGCCTGCTCGAGCATGGTGTCCACCCACGGCTCGTAAGCCCTCACCAGGGAGAATGACGCCGCCTCGGTCTTGAAGATGAGCCGGTTGGCCCAGAACCTGGTGCCGTGCTCCTCCTCACCGTGCCCGTGCGCCACGTGCATGTGCCCCTTCTCGTCGAGCTCCGCCTTGTGGGTGTGGCCTTCGATGACGGCGAAGTCGTCCATCCGCACCGCCTGGTGCTCCCATTTGGCCTTGTACTCGATGCCCTTCAGGATCAAGAAGACCCCCGCGCAGGCGATGGTCAGGGACATGAAGACCTGGAAGCGGCGCCACTGCCGCATCTTCAGGGAAGCCCAGGCAAAGACCACCGTGACGGAGGATCCGATCAGGACAAAGGTATTGATGAGACCGGGCAGGACCGGGAGGGTCCGCTCCGGCCACGGGTAGTCGGCGTAAATCCGCAGGAAGACGTAGCCCGAGAAGAGGCCTCCGAAGAGCATCACTTCCGAAGCCAGGAAGAGCCAAATCCCGACCTTCGCGTTGAAAAGGCCGGTGTCCTTCCGGGCCGTGACTGTAAAGGGAATCTCCATGTGGGTCTGGTTGGCAAGTTACTTGACCGGCTCCTTGACCGGTTCTTCGGCCGGCTTGTCCTTGCGGGGTTCCTCCCACTGCGGGAAAAAGTCGCCCTCGTGATCGTCGCGGCTGTATTCGTAGGGGCCGCGGTAGGCGCCAACGTCGAAGGTGAAGTTTCCGTGCGGAGGCGGGGTGGGAGTTGCCCACTCCAGGGTGGTGGCATCCCACGGGTTGTCGTTCTTGATCTTCTTGCCCCAGCGGATGCTGAAAACGAGATTGATGACGAAGGGCACCTGGCTGAGGGCCAGCAACCACGCGGCCCATGACATCAGCGGGTTGAGGTAGATCCACTCCGCGACGGTGTTGCCGAACACATTAACGCTGTCCTCGGCCTTGGCGAGATAGGCGTCGCCCCCGTTGTACCAGCGGCGGTGGAAACCCGCCATTCCCTGGACCAGCATCGGGAAAAAGAGGAGGTTCATGAAGATCAACGACGGCCAGAAATGCAGGTGGCCCAGGAAGGTGTCGAAGTGCCTTCCGGTGATTTTCGGGAACCAGTGGTAGATGCCCGCGAAGAAGCCGAAGAGCACTCCCGGCGCCACCACGTAGTGAAAGTGCCCAATCACGTAATAGGTGTCGTGGAGGTGCAGGTCCACCAAGTTGAAAGCCAGGGGCAGGCCCGTAATGCCCCCGATTCCAAACATCGGCAGGAAGGCCACCGCCCATAACATCGGGACGTTGAAGCGGATCGAACCGCCCCACAGCGAAATGATCAAGGACGTCAGCAGAATCACCGAGGGCACTGAAATCATCACGGTGGTGGTCTGGAACCAGGTCGAGATCACCGGCCCCATTCCGGTCAGGTACATGTGGTGCGCCCACACCACAAAGCTCAGGAAGCCCACGCAGAGGATCGACCACACCATCGGTTTGTATCCCCACAGCGGTTTTCGGGTGTTGACGGGAATGACCTCTGCCACGCACGCGATGGCCGGGATCAGGAGGACGTAAACCTCGGGATGGCCCAGGAACCAGAAGAGGTGCTGGTAAAGGAGCGGACTCCCCCCGCCCGAGGCCTCGATCACGCCCGCCGTCTTGGTGTAAAGCCCGGTGGGCACGAAGAAACTTGAGCCCACGGTTCGGTCCATGAGCTGCATCAGGGCCGCCACCTCCAGGGGCGGGAAGGCCAGGAGCAGCAGGAAACCCGTCACCAGGATGGCCCACACGAAGAAGGGCAGCCGCATCCACGTCATCCCCTTGGCGCGGAGGTTGATGATGGTGGTCAGGAAATTAATCGCCCCCAGCAGGGAGGAGGTGATCAGGAATACCATTCCGAGCAACCACTGCGTCTGCCCCGCCAGGAACTGGTTGATGATCTGGCCGTCCGCGAAGTTTGCGAGGGGCGAGTAGTTCGTCCACCCCGACTTGGCGGCGCCGGATTCCATGAAGAAGCTGCCCAACATGAGGAGTCCTCCGACCCCGTAGCACCAGTAGCTCACCATGTTCAGTTTCGGAAAGGCCATGTCGACCGTCCCGATCTGCAGGGGCGTCACGAAATTTCCGAAGGCCGCAAAGCCCAGCGGCACGATGCCAAGGAAGACCATGATGGTCCCGTGCATGGCTCCGAACATATTGTAGGTCTCCCCCGTCAAACGGCCGTCCTGCAGCCAGCGCGCCTTCCATTCCTCGCTGAACACCCAGCTCATCCAACCCGGAAGGGGCTCCTCCGGGTAGGCGATGCTCCACCGCATGACCATCATGAGGAAGAATCCGAACGCCAGGAACAGCAGAGCCGTGACGCCATACTGGATCCCGATCACCTTGTGGTCGGTGGAGTAAATATACTTTCGCCAGAACGGGAGTTCGTGGTGGTGATCGTCGTGATCTTCTGCCGCCGCTTCTGCACTCATGGGTCGTTCAGGGGTTCAGGTTCACACTTACTTTGCTGCTCCAGCAGCTTCCACCGGTTCGAACGTTTCGAGATCGACCACCGTGGCGGGGTCGATCGGGTCGCCTTCGAGCATCTTGTCGTGGTCGGCCTTCAGTTCCGCTTCCGTGATCTGGACGCCGGCCGGCCGACTCTTGACAGTCTCCATCGCGTTTCCGGCCTGCTCGGGTGTTACCACGTCACCGGTCGCATTTCCAAAGCTATTGCGGACGTAGGTCATGACGGCCGCCAGTTCGGCCTTATCGATGGGCGCCTGGGACGGCATGTTCTTGTCCCAGACCCGTCCCTTCACCGTGATCTTGCCCTGCAACCCGTTGAGGATCACCATGGCAAGTTGCTCGGTATTTCCGGTCACCCACTCCGATCCGGCCAGGGGCGGGAAGTTCGCTCCGTCGCCCTCCCCGGTCGATTGGTGACAGCCGTTGCACTTCGCGTAGGTCTTGGCGCCACGCTTCATCATGGCGTTGAAAATGGTATCGCTCACCGGCCCGTCGGGACCCGAACCGGGAAAGTCGGCCCGGATGTAGCCCTGCGGCATCGGATCGTAATCGAAGAGGCGCCCGCCCGCGCCCATCACGGCCCCGCCCACCAGCAGGACCACCGCACTGGCGAGGAAGACCCACAGCGAGACCGGCTCCATCCCGGTTTCCTTGATCCTCTTTTCGCGCGACTGCGCAACCCCGGCCTCGATGAGAGAGGCGTGGGCCTCGGCCACGTTGGTGGACTCCTCGAGGTCGGGTCGCTTCGGGTCGGCAGGCTGGTGGGAATCGGCCATGGCTTGATTCGGATCGGGGTTACTCGGCCTTCTTCTTGTCGCGGCTGAAATTGATGGCGTACGGCACCGCGTCGTCCTTTTTCATGGACAGCAGGTAGCTCGCGAGGGCGCGAATCTCATCGCTCGGGATAATTTGTTTTCCACCCGGGGCATCAAACGGCACGGCGTCTTCGTGCCCCTGGCCGTAGTCGTCCACAATCTCGAAGAGGTGCCGCTGCGAGGGACAGGTCGACCAGTAGGTCTCCTTCTTGGCGCGCGGGCTGTAGAGGTGGAAGTAGACCCAGTCCTCCGGGCTGGTGGCGGGAGTATGCTCGCCCTTGATGTAGCGCTCCACGCGCCCGCCAAAGTTGCTGAGGTCGGGGCCGTTCCGCATTAAACCGATCTGCGCGAACTTCTCTCCCACGTAGTCGTAGACGGATGTCTCGCGGCGCGTGTCGACCGGTTTGTCCTGGTCCGGCGGGAAGCCGGCCCATCCCGGACGTCCCAGATCGGATCCCGCGAAGCTGGGGCGGATCACCTGCGTGTGGCAGACGTAACAACCATTCGCGGCGTAAACCGCAGCGCCATCCGTGATTCGGCCCGAGCGGCGCGGGACATAGACGTCATCACGACCGTCTTCCGCCTCCGTAAAGTAGGCCGCCTTGACGTTTCGCATCTTGGCAAAGGGCACCACCACCAACATGAGCCACGGGAAACCGAAACTGGCTATCAGGGCGAGCGTGAAGGTCTTGAACGTCATGGTCTCAGGATTCCACGGCTTGGAGTTCGTCGAGCTCGTCCGGCCCATGGGGTGAGGCGGCGTGAGCCCCGGCCTTCAGCAAGGTCGGGTGCTGGCTGCGGCGTCCCAGGCGGGCCCACATCAAGAGAAGGTGCATCAGGAAGAAGACGCTTCCGAAAAGAATGAATCCCCATGCCACCGTGGTGCCGAGGTTGTAGGCATATCCGCGCGTGGCGGCGTCCATCCAGGGCATCTTGTAGGCTTCCTGGGCCTGGCCCTGCAGGAGCCCGCCCATGATGGAGCAGACCACCACCGTGCAGACCCCGTAGACCGAGAGCCAGAAGTGCCAGCGGATGAAGCGGCGCGACAGCCACTCGCGGCGCGTGATGCGCGGCACGATAAAGTAGATCCCCGCGAAGGCACACATGCTGAAGAACCCGTAAAGCGCCAGGATCTCGTAGCCGTAGCCGGTCGGGCTGAACTGCGTGGACTTCATCATGCCGGGCAGGTGCAGGAACAAGCCGGTCACGCCCAGCGTCACGAATCCCACGATTCCCGCCATGGTGAAGCGCAGGGAAGGGCTCGCCGCCATGGCGTCCTCGTGGCCGCGAATCGTCATGATGATGTTCACCCCCACCGCCATGGCCGGGATGAGAACCAGCACGGTCGCGGCCGCGCCGGTGTAGGCCATGAACTGCGGAAGCGGGGCACCGGCCAGCTTCTGCATTCCCGCCCACGGACCGATCACGGCCAGCGCCCAGAAACCGAACAACGCCAGCGCGTAGCTGTAAACCGGCCGCCCGGTCACCTTCGGCGCGAGGTAGTAGGCCACCCCCAGTGCCACCGGGGCGAAGAAGAGGAGCATCATCGCGGATTTGTACCAGGCATTCACGCCGGCCGCCATGACGGGGTGGCCGTCGAAGACGAAAACGAAGAGGTGCGAAGTGAGGAAGACCCACGGGAACCAGAAGATGGCCGCCAGCAGGTAAATCTGCGCGACGTAGACCTGTCCTCCTTCCCGGCAGCGGAACTGCACGAAGGACCAGACCACGATAAAGACGTAACTCACCAGGAGCATCGGCCACACCGCCACCGGGAACTCCATCCACGGCCGGCCCGTGCTGTAGCCGAAAAGGATGCCCAGGAACCCAAGCGTCACGCCGAGATTCCAGAGGTGTCCGGCCGTCAGGATGATCCCGACGTTCCGGCACTCCTTGCGCGAGAGGCGGGCCATCAGCCAGATCACGAGGCCGAAGGCGGCCTGGCAACCCCAGCCGTAGACCAGGAGGTTGAGGTGCGCGGCGTAGACCCGGCCGTAGCTCAGCCAGCCGGCGCCGTCCAGGAAGCCCGGAGCGTGCGACTTCGCGGAGGCGATGAAGCCGAGGACGAGCGAAACCGCCAGCCAAGTTGCACCGCTCGTGAAGAAAAACATCACGGGATGCCGGAGCGAGCGGTCGATGCTGGTCCGGAGCTCGGAATCCTGTTGATACGCAATGTCGCTGTCAGTAGCCATGAATGAGCGCGCTTCTCTGGGTTACTACTTGGGATTCGAGCTTGTCGAAGGCCCCTTGGGTCCTGAACTTGTCGAATGAGGGATCAGATCGGCTTGGGTCAGCATCGGTTTCCCGACCTCGCCGCGCAGGGCCTTGACCTGTTCCGAGATAACCGGCGGGGCCTTGTTTCCAAAGCTGTTTCGCACGTAGGTGAGAACCGCCGCGATCTGCTCGTCGGTCTGGAATGCCTGCGGAACCATGGGGGCCACGAAATTGTAGGTTGTGCCCTTCACTTCGATCGGACCGTTCAGGCCGCGAAGCTGAATTGCAATGAGGTTCTCGGGAGGACCGTTCGCCCACTCCGAGCCCGCCAGGGGTGGGCCGACGTTGGGAGTGCCATTGGCATCCGGGCCGTGACACGCCATGCAGAGGGTGAACCCGGTCTTCCCGACCGTCATGACCGCTTCGTCGACCGGGGCGTCGGCGGGAACGCGGGGAAAGTCCTCCGGAACTTCGATGGCGCTGGTGCCCGCCGCGGCGGCCTTGGCCACGGCCGTGGGCGATCCCGGAACCACCAGGTCATCCCGCTCCACCGGCGCCGGTTCGGCTGCCAGGAGGGAGGGCCCCACTTTTCGGAAGCTGCCTGCTGCCGCCTCGCGGGCTCCTTCTTGCTCTTCCCCCACCGCGCCCTTGATTTCGGTCCGGCGCTCCCGGTTGGCGGCATCAAAGGAACCCTCGGTCGGCTTGTTGAACCAGGGTGCCAGGAGAAGACAGCCCAGGCCGAAGATCCCGAAGAGGAGCACCCCCAGCCAGAAGTTGGAGAAGCGCTTGAGAGGATTGTCGTTCGCCGTGTCCATCAGTTGTGCACGTTGGCCGATTCAAGAATGCGCGGATCGCGGTGCGGATAGAGCGCCGCGGATCTGACATTGCGAAGAAGGAAAAAGACGAAGCCGGCCCCGACGAACACGAAGGCCAGGATGTCTCCGAAGAAGGATCCCTTGATCCAGAACTCGGGATGGCCTTCGAGCACCATCCCCACCGACGGCCCGCGCTCCGGGATGATCATGTGGTAAACATCGAACATGTGCATGACGAGCAGGTAGCAGGCCACCCCGATCATGTAGCCCGTCTTCCGCTTCAGGTCCTGTCGGATCAGGAGCAGGAAGGGAGCCGCAAAGTGTCCGAAGACCAGCAGAATACTCACCACATTCCAGTTCCCGGTGTTCCGAAGGATGAAGTAGCGCGTCTCCTCCGTGATGTTGGCATACCAGTAGAGGAAATACTGCGAGAAGGAGACGTAGGCCCAGAACACCGTGAAGGCGAAAGCCAGCTTCCCCATGAGGTGATCGTGCTCGGGGCCCACCACGTTTTTCAGGTAGCCCTGGCGGCGCAGCAGGATCGTTACAAGGAGGATGACCGCCATCGAGTTCAGGGCGCTGCCGGCGAAGACATAGACACCCCACATGGTGGAGAACCACTTGTAGTCGAGTCCCTTCACGAGGTCGACGGCGAGGAAGGTCAGGACCAACGCGAAGCAGGGAATACCCCACGCTGCCGCGCGGCGGGACTTGAGCAGGCGGGCCGTCCCCGGTTCGGGATCGGTGTCCTGCGCAATCGACCACCTTCGCAGGCGGTAGATGATGAATCCGAGCAGGGCGAAGTAGAAGAAGAAGCGCGCGTACCAGAACGGAATGTTGAGGTACCAGTGCTTGGCGTAGAGGAGGTGGTCGGTGTGATGGAGGTGCTCCTTCACGTCCGCACCGGCCGGAGTGGCGCGATGGCTCGACATCCACTCATAAAGGTACTGCTGCACGCCCTCGAACAGGAAGGGAATGGCGAAGACGATCATGAAAGGGAACACGAACCCGACATTCTCCATGGTGCGGCGCACCGAGGTCCCCCAGCTCGAATTCGTGACGTTGTGCAACATCGTCCAGAAACATCCTCCCAGGCAGATGGTGGTGAAGAAGAAGAAGGCGAAGATCCAGGAGAAGGCATAGGAGCCCTGCGCCGTGTCCGAAACGAACCAGCCATCTTTAAAGATGAGGACCGGATAGCTGACCACGATCCCCACCACCATGATCGCGCCGCTGATCTTGCGAAGCTTTGCGACCTTGTCGGCGGCGAGGTGTTCGCCGTCGACCGGGATGTCTGCCGATGTAACCATGTGTGCCATGCCGGTGATCAGTTCGTGGCGTCGCCTGCCGGTTTGGGGTCCTTTTCCGCCGGCTCTGCGGCCGGTCCTTTGTCCGCCGGCGCTGCGGCCGGGTCCTTCTCCGCCGGCGCTGCAGCCGGGTCCTTCTCCGCCGGCGCTGCGGCCGGGGTTTCCTTCCCGGCCGGGGCGGGGGCCTGCTGGGAGTCCTGCAGGGCGCGCAGGTAGGCCACGATCGCCCAGCGGTCCCGCACCGGGATGTTGGCGCCATAGCCGCTCATATTGCCCGAGGCCGAACCATGGGTGATGACGTGGAACAGCTTGCCGGCCGGGTATTGGTCGGCCCCGAATCGGGCTTCGGTCAGGTTGGCGACGGCAAGCGCCATGTAACGGCTCACGGTTCCCTTGCCATCGCCTTTTTCCCCATGGCAGATCGTGCAGTAGATTCCAAAACGCTCCTGGCCACGGCGCAGGAGAGTCTGCACGTCCGCCTCGTTCTCCAGGCCCAGTTCCTTCTTGGGCAGGCCGCTCGCGAAGTAGTCGTTAATGGCGCCGGTGTAGTAGTAGCCGCTGCGGCCTTGCCCGAATTCCACCGGGAAGATGCCGTCGTCGCTGGAGTGCGGGATGGTTCCCTTCACGGGAAGGCGTGCTCCCATCCCATCGTGGAAAAAGTTACTCGGCTTCTGTCCCTTTACGAAGTCCTGCCGGTCCATGTCCGGAAAGATCTCGATCGGCGGATGGCTGAACTTCTGCCCACGGAGTCCGAAGACCCCCATCACCAGGAACACGCCGGCAAAAAAACTGAGAAAGAAGTACTTCATGGTCGCATCGCTCAGTTTCCGTCGTCTTCGACCAGTTCGATGTTTGCGCCCCCGATCTCGCCGAGGAATCCCTTCGTGCCCTCCGCCGAGAATTTCGGGTCCCGCGCTTCGATCGCGATGAAGAACCCGTCGTCGGTGGTGCGGTGGAACTGCCGACTCGCAAAGAGCGGGTGATTCCAGCGCGGCAGCTGGCAAAGGCCCATCAATCCAAACAAAGCCGTGAATCCCGAGAAGAGCACCGTCAACTCGAACATGATCGGGAAGAAGGCCGGCACCGTGAAGATGTTGGCCGGCTTGCCCTGCACCACGGTCGGGTAGATCCCCACCTGCGTCACGTAAGCGAGGAAAAAGGAGGTGGCGAGACCCGTCATGCCCCCGAAAAAAACGAAGTAGGGAAGGATTGACCGCTTCACTCCCATCGCGGCATCCAGCCCGTGCACCGGGTACGGCGTGTAACAATCCCACTTGCGGAAGCCCGCATCGCGCACCTTCTCGGCCGCCTTGTAGAGGGCGGAAGCGCTCTCGAATTCGGCGAGGTAGCCGTAGACCCGTTTGACGGTGGTACTCATCAGACTTCCGCGGTTCCTTTCTCGAGTTCGTGCTGGTATGCGGACTCCGCGCTCGTGCCGTCATCCGGATGCTCCTGCTTGTCGTCGAAGTGCACATCGCTCTCCTCCTTCACCCACTTCACTTCCGCGATGTTGACGCAGGGCAGGAAGCGCAGGAAGAGCAGGAAGAGAGAGGTGAAGAGCCCGATCGTCCCCATGAACGTCAAGATGTCGACCCAGCTCGCGTTGTAGTACTTCCAGTCCGCGGGCAGGAAGCCCCTCGTCAAGGTGGTCACGATGATGACGAAGCGTTCGAACCACATCCCGGCGTTCACACACATCGAGACGCCCATCACGACCCACAAGTTTTCGCGGCACCACTTGAACCAGAATAGCTGCGGGGAGAGGACATTGAAACTGATCATGCACACGTAGGCCCACCAGTAGGGACCGGTCATGCGGTACTTGAAGGCTGCCATCTCGTAGGCCGCGCCGGAATAAAACGCCACAAAGAGCTCCATGATGTAGGCGTATCCCACGATCGATCCCGTCAGCAGGATGATCTTCGCCATGTTGTCGATGTGCTTCATCGTGATGAGGTCCTCGAGCCCGTAGAAGAAGCGAGCCGGCACCATGATGGTGAGGACCATCGCGAAGCCGCCGAAGATGGCACCCGCCACGAAGTAGGGCGGGAAAATGGTGGTGTGCCAGCCCGGAACGATCGTCGTCGCGAAGTCGAAGCTCACCACCGAGTGCACCGAGAGGACCAGCGGCGTGGAAAGCGCCGCCAAGAGAAGATAGGCCATCTCGTAGTGGCTCCAGTGGCGATTGCTGCCGCGCCAGCCCAGCGAGAAAATCCCGTACATGACCTTCTTCACCCCGGCCTTGCACCGGTCCCGGATGGTGGCGAGGTCCGGCACCATGCCGAGGAACCAGAAGACCAGCGAGATCGAGAAGTAGGTCGAGACCGCGAACACGTCCCACAGCAGCGGCGACTTGAAGTTCTGCCAGATCGCGTTGGCGTTCGGGATGGGCGCCAGGTACCACGCCATCCAGACCCGTCCCACGTGGAAGGCCGGGAAAATACCGGCGCAGATCACCGCGAAAATCGTCATGGCCTCTGCGGCGCGGTTGATGGAGGTCCGCCAGTTCTGCCGCGTCAGGAACAGAATGGCCGAGATCAGCGTTCCAGCGTGGCCGATTCCAATCCAGAACACGAAGTTCACGATCGGCCAGCCCCACATCACGCGGTTGGAGTTGCCCCACACCCCCACTCCGGTGGAGACCAGGTAGGTCAGTCCCCCGCCCACCCCGATGAGGGCCATCAGGAAGGTCGGAATGAACAACGCCCACCAGATCCTGGGCTGCTTGTTTTCGACCACACCGCACACCCGCTCCGTGATCCAGTGGTAGGATCGCTTGTTCAGGACGAGCTTCTCGCGCTCCAGCACGGGAAGCTTCACTTCTCGCGGCTGCGGCGTCTCGCTCTTGGTCTTGGTGGCGGCGTCAGCCATGAACTCTCAGGGTTAGGCCGTGTTGATCGTGGCAAGCCCACGGTACTTCGCGTCGGGCATGTCCGGGTTGGGATTCTTGACGCGAGCCAGGTAACTGGTGCGCGGCACCGTGCCGATGTAGTTCAGGACGTCGTAGTTGCGCGGATTGGGCAGCTTGGCGGTGAGCCCGTCTTCGGTCTTCTCGCCCGTCCACTTTGCGCGCCACACCCTGGATTTCTTGTCCAGCAGGTTTCCGAAGCTGATCGCCTCGGTCGGGCAGGCGTCCTGGCAGGCGGTTCGGACCGAGTCGGTCTTGACGCGCAGGTCTTCGATGCTGACTGCGACCGACGTCGAGTTCACCCCCGCCTCGAGGGTCTTGGCGCGGCCGATCTGCTTCTGCTTGATCTTGGCGCTCTCGAGGCGCTGCACGCAATAGGTGCACTTTTCCATCACCCCGCGCATGCGGACCGAGACATTCGGGTTGCGCTGCAGGTGCGGAGCCTCGCCGACCTTCTTCTCGCCGAACGGCCCCTTGTAAAGATTCTTGTCGATGAGGGGATTGCGCTTGTTGTAGTCGAAGAAGTTGAAGCGGCGCACCTTGTAGGGGCAGTTGTTGGCGCAGTAGCGGGTGCCGATGCAACGGTTGTAGGACATCGTGTTGAGACCTTCCTCGGTGTGCACCGTGGCATTCACCGGGCAGACCGTTTCGCACGGGGCGTTCTCGCACTGCATGCAGGCCACCGGCTGCGGAACCAATTCCGGGTTGTCGGAAACCCACGAGGGCACTTTTTTCTTTTTACCGTCCTCCTTCTCGATGTGACCGTGGCCGTCCCGCTCGTAGGTGGGTGTGGCGTAGTAGCGGTCCATCCGGATCCAGTGCATTTCGCGGCCCATCGCAACCTGCTTCTTTCCGACGATCGGGATATTGTTTTCCGCCTGGCAGGCCACCATACAGGAGTTGCAGCCGATGCAGGTGTTCAGGTCGATCGCCATCCCCCACTGGTGAATCTTGTCGCTGACGAGATCGGCGTGCTTCTTCCGGTCGCCCTCCCAGGTGGTGGACCCTTTCCGCATGTAGAGCGAAATGTTTTCCGGAGCGTGGGAGTCCACCGGTCCCTGCTTGGCGACCTTCGCGACCTGTTGTTCGAAGCTTCGGTGAGCGACTTCCTGGGTGGACACCTCGCGGGCGAGGGCCCGGCCGTTCATGGCGTTGTGTTCCTGCACCAGGGCCACCGGGTACTTTTCACCGGTGACCTCGACCTTCGCCCCTGTTTCGAGAAACCCGCCGTGGGCCCGCGAGCGCAGCGGATTGGCATTGAAGCCGGTGTTTTGTCCCACCAGGCCGACCGAAGCGTAGGGATCGCCCTCCCGAATCCTCACCACCCCTTCGCGGCCGTCCGTCGCTCCCTGCCCGTAGCCCACGGGAATCGAGATGCAATGGTCGGCATGACCAAAGGCCACCAGCACCGGGATCCTGAGCTTGCGCCCCTTGATATCGATCACCACCACCGGCGCCTCCGCATTCTTGCCCTCGTCGATCTCCGGCTTCGGGGCACTCTCCACTTCCCCGAACGGAGTCTTGGTGGTCGGAACCAACTTGGTCTCTTCCTTGTAGACTTTGAGCCGCTTCGCGGTCCGGGGCGACACATAGGCGGCATTGTCCCAGGAGAGTTTCGAGATCGGATCCGGCGCCTCCTGCAGCCAACCGTTGTCGATATAACGGCCGTCCCACACCGAGGCATCGGCCATGAAATGAAGCTCCAGGCTCTCGTCGCTCGGCGCCGCACTGGTCCGGCTCAGGGCCTCCTCCAATGCGGTTTCCGCTTTGAGCTTCCGGACCTCGTCGGCGCCGCCTTCCGCCGCCTCGTACTTGCTGCCTGTCAGGAACCCGTTTTTCAGCGCCTCTGTCCAGGGGTCCTCCCCTTCCCCGCCGATTCCCGCGAAGCTCTTGCGCACTTCGTGGTAGGCGGGCGAAGCCGCGCCTTTCGCGCCCTCGCCGCTCAGGAGGATCGGTGCCTCCGCCTCGCCGCTCTCCACCTTCGCCCAGTCGATCTCTTTCCAGGTCGCCAGTTGCGAAAGCAGCTCCAGTTCCGACACTCCATCGTAAAGCGGCAGGATCATCGGCTGCACCAGAGAGTAAACTCCGGTGGCGGTGCGGGCATCGCTCCAGCTCTCGAGGTAATGCGCCGCCGGGACGTGCCACGTGCAAGCCTTGGCGGTCGCGTCGGTACGCAAGCCAAGATGAATACTCAGCTTGGCCTTTGCGAGAGCGCTTGCGAAGTTGAGGTCGGCCGGCGTGTCGTAGACCGGGTTGGAGGGGCCGAGCAGAACGACCGTATCCACCCTCCCCTCGTTCAGGTCCTTCACGAGGTGCTCGATCGTGGCGTATCCCTCGCGCCCCGTCCTGACCGCAGAAAGCGGACCCTCGCCGTAGGCCTTGAGAGCCTTGTTCATGGCGATGACGAGATGGTGCAGGGCTTCGGTGTGGCGGCTGCCCGCCAACACCACGGCGCGCCCCGCCGCCTTCAGAAGGTCGGCCGCGCAGCCCTTCACCCACTCGTCAAACTTCTTGGCGTCGCCGCCGAAGAGAGCCCTCTTCTCCTCGAAATCCGCGGGCGGGATGTTTTCCGTCACGCTCTGAAGCTCCTGCCTGGCAGGCGAGTCCTCCATGCCGTTCCCGATCTGCTTCGCAACCGCACCGGCCAGCCGCAGCACCCGGCTCGGCGCCACGCGCAGGCGGTGATCCGCCATTCCGCCCGTCAGGCTGTAGGCGGTCTCCACCATGTAGAGCCGGTGCATCTTCCCGGAGTCGATCCCGTGCTTGTATCCGGCGGCGCCGCCCTGGCGGCCCTTCGCGAACGCGATGCCGTTGCCGTGCGGGTCGATGCCAAGGAAATCACAATCCAGCGAGAGGATGCGGTCCGCCTTTTCGAAATCGACCACCACCTCCGCGCCATCGCCGAACGTCGCATCGTTGGTCGCTCGCTTCCCGAGGCCCCGCAACGATTCATAGCTGTAAAACCTCGCGTCCGGGAAGACCGTGGCGAGTTCTCCTTTCAGCCGGTTCCGGGTCGGGCAGTCGTCCTCGCCGCACACGAATGCGATTTTCCCCGGCGTCTTCGCGAGTTCACCGAGCGCCTTGGCGAAGTTCTCGCGCGACGACTTCGCCCCCTTGTAGAGGAAGTCGCGGGAACGCTTCGGATCGTAAAGGTTGAGCACGGAAGCCTGCGTGAGGGCACTGCTGCCACCTCCGTCGGAGTGCTCGCGATTCGTTTCGAGCTTGGTGGGGCGTCCTTCATAGGTGGTCACCACCAGAGGAACCGCGCCCTCTGCGCAGGGACGCGTCGAGGCGTAAAAAAGAGGCTTGCCGGGAATGATCCACTCCGGGGCCTTCTTGTAGGGAACAATGTAGCTCTCCGGGCGCCGGCACGAAACCAGCGCCAGACCGCTGAGCGCCGAAGAAGCTCCCATCAGCTTCAGGAAACTGCGCCGCGAGGACTCGCGATCTTCCTCGCTCAGGTGACCGGAGCCCTCCGGAAACTCGCGCTCGAGGTGAGCCCGGAAAGCCTCGCTGTTCTCCAATTCGCCCACACTGCGCCATGACGAGACGCCCGTCTCTTCAGCGGGAATCTCGGGATGTTGCCAGATGCGTTTGCTCATCTCCTTAGCGGTGGCAGGTCGAACAGCTCTCCTTCGACTGGATGTTCCAGTGTTGCTTGAGGAATTCGCCCAGTTCCTTCGGCGTCTTGATCACGTTCCCCTCCGCGTCCAGAATCTCGTGGGTCTCGAGATACTCTTTCGGGTCGTAGTCCAGGTTGAAGACTTCTTCCAACGGCCGCAGGTGCCTCGCCGGATCGCGGTGGCAGTCGAGGCAGAATCCCATCGAGTGGCTCTTGGCCTGGTAGACCACTTCCATCTCGTTCACCTTGCCGTGGCACGAAACACACGAAATCCCGCGGTTCAGGTGCGCGGAATGGTTGAAGAATACGTAGTCGGGATTGGTGTGGACCCGCACCCACTTGATGGGCGCGCCGTCGTAGTTCGCGTAGGTCTCATCGTAGGCCCGGCGCAGGGGCTCGAGTTTCGGACTCTCCTTGCGCACGTGCTGGTGACAATTCCAGCAGGTGTTGGCGGAGGGAACGTTGGCCTGCCCGGAATGCTCCACGAAACTGTGACAGTAGCGGCAGTCCAGGCCGAGCTGCCCAACGTGCAGGGAATGATCGTAGGGTATCGGCTGCGCCGGTTGATAACCAACTCGTTGCGCCTTGGGCGTCGCATAGTAGGTGAAGGCCACTACCACGCCTCCTCCCGCCACCCCGAGACAGACCGCAATTTTCAGCGGCAGAACGTTGGTCCAACGAGGGAAAAAATTGGCCATCGGCTTAGGCGGGAGTCGAGGTAGCACCTTGTGAAAAGTTTCACAAGGGCTTTGTGAAAGATTTCACAAGCGTGATTGCTTGCATGCCCCGCGGGGGGAGGACAGGGCGCGGATGGTCTAGGCGGCGGCCCGATTCGAGGCAACCTCAATTTGCGATTTTTCCGCGGAAACCCGGGGGCTCGCCGGGCAGAATTGTGAATAATACCAACCCTCAGGGCAAGGCTCCTGGTCGATGCCTTGTGGCTCCCTGGTGGATGCCGGCGTCCCTGCCGGCATAGACTGATCGCTGGACGGGGCGCGGCGGCGCCCGCATGCCGGCGGGGACGCCGGCATCCACCAGGCACCGATTGGGCTCCAGGGCCCGTTACTTCGACGGCACGTCGAAGTCGCCCAGCGCGTACTGGATCCCGCCCAGATAGACCTTCAGGACGTCCGGATGCCAGTACATGGCATCGTTGTGGCCCAGTGAACAGTAGAAGACCCGCCCGTCGCCCCACTTGCGGACCCATGCCACTCCGTAGTCGCGGTCAGTGCGCTTGAGGTTTTTCTTCTCGCTCCGATCGAGGTCGAGTCGCAGGAGCATGTGCACAGCCTTGGAATCGTAGGGATCGCGCAGTTGGTAGATCTCCTCTTTAAAATCCATGTTCTTGCCGTCGAGGTGAGCGACGATGGGGTGTTTCTCCTGCCCCTTTTCCACCGCGATGCTCACGCTCGATCCCCCACCCCACGGATGCCCGTCAAAGGCGCCGTTGATCATTTTGCTGTACTCCGGGGTGTGCCCTCCCCCGGGCTTGAGCGTGTCGGTAGCGGAGTGGAATCCGGCGAATCCTTTTCCTCCCTTCACGAAATCCTGCAGGTTCTTCTGCAGGCGCTGCGATCTCTCCTGGGTGCCGGGTTTGCCCTTCTCCAAAAATGGGTCACCGGTGGTGTTCAGGAAGAGGATCCCGTCGAACTGATTGATCTTGTCGCTCTCGAAGTTGGCGAGATCGTCGCTGATCACTGCCTCGAAGGCGCCGGTCTTCTCGCCCATCATCGCCACGGCGGTGAGCCCGGTAGGAATGGAACCGTGGCGGAACCCGGTGGTCCGGGAAAAGACCAGGAGCTTGCGTTTCTGCTTGGGCTTCGCAAAGGCCTTCTCCGGAAGAGAGGGCGCAATTTTGTCCGCGTTCTTGCCCGGTCCGCGTTTCTGGCCGACCGCCAGGGGAACCACCGCCGCCGCCAGGGCCAGTGGAAGAATGAGAGCGAGTTTGTTTTTCATGGTGTCTGGAAGCTATGGCACGGGTTTCGGGGGAGCAATCCTTCAATCGGAGCGCCCGGAGGACCGGTTCCTCGAAGCGCGCCCAGGCGGTGGCCATTCCGGCCTCATTCGAGCGCCCCTCCCCACCCGACCCCAGGCGTCAGATCCCGGCTTGCCTCCCAATCGACGAGGGTTCTCAACCGGCTTCGGGGATGGCCGGCGGGACGGCCGGCGGGACGAACCACGGCCCTTCGCCCCTTGAATTCAGGGCCCCGAGAGACCTAAATATTACAATTATGTTGATTTTTATGAGTATTTAGTAGAAATTCGCGCTCCTTCTTGGGGGAAGGGCCGGTCAATTCCACAGTATTATGAACCGCTCCCCCTCTCTCCGCCCGTTTCTGGCCCTCGCCGTTGCGGTCCTCGCCCTCACCTCGTCCACCGCGACCGGCGGGGAAGCCCAGCCCTCCGGCGAACTGGATCTCCGGCGCGAGTTCGCCCGGCACGGCTTCAAATACAAGGTGGGTTGGAAGATCGTGTCGGCCCCGGAGCGGCAAAGTCGGCACCGTCACGCCCCCCGGCGACGCAGACCGCCAGGTGGAGCCGCAGCCCAAGCCGCCCGCCGCCGGAGCGCCGCGGCGGACCGGCCGCCCCAAACAACGCCGTGGCCCCACCACGGAGTTCGCCGCGGCCAAAGGTGTCGACCACGCCACCCATGAAGCGGGGGCGAAGTGACGCCCGGGGTTTCGCGCAAGTTCGAATAGGCCATTTCGGTAGCCAGCAGCTCCGCATCAACACACACCGCGCCCGCAGCACCATGGGAATCTCCGTCTGATCTATTCAGCCGTCGTCACCATCTCAACGAAGGCCGTCTCGGCGACATCGACGATCCCCGCTCCCAGGTGATCGCCCACCCACGAGTTCCTCGGGACGGGATCCTCGCCGCCCGGTGGATTGACCCCCACCGTGGTGAGGTAGCGCGCCGTGAAACCGGGTCACGTAATGAGCCGCCAATCGTCCTTGCCAGGGGGCACGGGTTGGCCCCTGTGATCGAGACCGTCTCATCGGATCTAGTGCTTCGGCCGGGAAGTTAGTGTGCATTCGGCGCGAGGGTTTTTCTTCGAGTTCAAGGCGTGAGGAAGGAGCTGGTCGGGACCAGTGACTGACGA
>CAUZKZ010000011.1:0-27957 GCA_963580345.1 Verrucomicrobiia bacterium
CCGGCCGTGCCGGCGACCCGCTTCTGGCTGCCCGCTTGCGATCGTTCGAAACCGCGTTCGGCATGCAGATGGAGGCGCCCGAGGCATTCGACTTCTCGCGCGAGAGCGACGCCACGCTGGCGATGTACGGCCTGCAGCGAGGCCAGACGAGCGGCTTCGCGTGGCAATGTCTCGCGGCGCGCCGATTGGTGGAGCGTGGCGTGCGATTTATCGAACTGATCGACCGAGGCTCTTCCAAGAACTGGGATTCCCACGGCAATATGGCCGAACACGAGCCGTTAGCCAAGGCGGCCGATCTGCCCGTCGCCGGCTTGTTGCGCGACCTGAAGGCCCGCGGCTTGTTGGACGATACGCTGGTGGTATGGGCCACCGAATTTGGCCGCACACCGTTCAGCAGTAATCCCGACCGCGGTGGCCGCGAACATCATTCGTGGGCATTTAGCGGCTGGCTGGCAGGCGCCGGCGTCAAGTCGGGCATTGTCCACGGTGAAACGGACGAGTACGGCATGCGCGTCACGAAGGATCCGGTGCATGTTCATGACCTGCATGCCACAATCCTGCACCTATTGGGAATGAATCACGAAGAGCTCACCTATCGATCTGCCGGCCGCGATTTTCGGTTGACGGACGTGCACGGTGAAGTCGTGGAAGCGATCCTGTCCTGATCGGACCTGAGGCGTGAAGCGCAGATGGCGCAACTTCGCGCCAAGTATCCGCAGCTCCTCCGTTTCGCCCGATTTGATTGCAATAGTCGCGATGGCCGCATCGGGATCGCCGACGAAGATCGGGATCCATGCCGTCAACCCACGTCAGTGCCCCCCCAAAGTCCTCATCTCACCTCCTTCGTCACGCTGCCGGGCATTTGCGGCGCCACTGACCGGTTCCCGGCGGCCATCTCCCGCGCCATGGGCTACGTCACGGGGCCCGGCTCCCGCTATGAAGATTTTGCTCCTTTCAGCACGAATGTAAGGCTATGGTTTGAGACCTTGAACGAACCGGGTCCTCCGGACGTATACGGCAGTATTCGATAGCGGCTGCTCGGCAGCGGCTGCATCCCTGGGACATGAAGCTATCCGTCCTCAACGCATTCGGCGCGCTGGTCCTGGCGCTCAGCCTGCTGGGACTTCGACCCGTGCTCGCCGCGGAGCCCCTCTTCGAGCCGGACGTGCTTCCCATCCTCAAGAAGCGATGCATGGCGTGTCATGGTGGGCTGAAGCAAAAGAGCGGCCTCGATCTGCGAACCCTCCCGGCCATCCTCAAGGGTGGCGAGGAGGGACCGGCGGTGGTGGCCGGTAAGTTGGAGGAAAGCGAACTGTGGCTGCAGATCGCGGATGACGAAATGCCCAAGTCCAAGAAAAAATTGTCCGCGGACGAAAAGCAGATCTTGCGGGAGTGGATCGCGGCCGGCTTGCCCACCTTCGCCGCACGGCACGGCAAGACGGACCAGCCGCTCCTTCCGGCCGGCACTCGGCACAAGCCCCGCGAGGTTGCGGCCGCGATTGACCAGCACCTCGAGCACAAGTTGACCGCCGCCGAACTGAACGTCTCCCCGCCTGCGGACGATGCCGAATTCCTGCGACGTATTCACCTCGATCTGACTGGACGAATTCCGGCCCCCGGCCCGGCCCGCGACTTCCTCGCGAGCAGCGATCCGGACAAGCGGTTGAAGCTGATCGATGCGCTCCTCGCCACCCCGGAGTTCGGAAATCAGTTCGGCCGCACCTGGAGGGAGTGGATTTGCCCGCCCGAGTTGCCCTCCGACATGAATGCCGGCAATCAGCCCTACCAACAGGCGCGAGCCATGGGGGACTGGTTGGCAAAACGTTTTGCAGCCGGCGACCCCTGGGACCGCATCGTGCGGGATCTCCTCATGTCACTGGGCGAGACCAAGAGCAACCCGCCGGTCATTTTCTACGGGTTGGTGGGCCAAAACGCCAGGGTCACTCCGGACGGCTCGGCACAATCGGTGGCCTCCCTCTTCATGGGGGTGCAGATCGGCTGCGCGAAGTGTCATGACGATCCCTATCGCGACTGGGCGCAACGCGAGTTCTGGTCCCTGGCCGCTTTCTTCGGCAAGGTGGAGGGCAACTTCGACAAGGTGAGCGAGAAGGCCGGCGAGGGCCGCATCACGATCCCCGATTCGGCCTTCAAGAACGCCGGCACCTCCGTTCCGGTCGCGTTTCTCCAGGGAAAGGAGCCGGAGGCCGGCAGGCAGACCGCGTGGCGCAAGGAATTCGTCGATTGGCTGACCACCAGAGGAAACCCCTTCTTCGCCCGCGCCTTCGCGAACCGACTCTGGTTCTACTTTTTCGCTCGCGGCATCGTGAATCCGGTTGATGACCTGCGGGAACTCAATCCGCCCTCCCACCCGGGACTGCTGAAGCTCCTTGAGAACGAGTTTGCGGCTTCCGGATTCGACGTGAAGCACCTCGCCCGGTGCCTCTGCAATTCGCAGGCCTACCAGCGCACCAGCCGGCTGGAGGCGGGGAATTCCGCGCCTTCGGCTGCCGCCCTCACCAGGCACTTCGGGCGGATGCCTCTGCGCGTCATGACCGCGGACATGCTCTACGACTCGCTGCACCGGGCCTATGGCGAAGGCCTCGACCTGCGCCCGGCCGGTTCCCACCAGGAAGGCAATCAAAACGGCATGAGCGCTCCGGTCGCGGATCCACTCCTCCAGTTCCAGCGCGACTTTTGCACCAACGAGGAGGACGCCACCGACTTCACGCACGGAATCCCGCAGACGCTCATCCTTCTCAACCACCCCCGCCTCCTGGCCGGCGGCAAAGCGCTCGACGAGCACCTCAAGACCCAGCCCCCGCCCACCCCCGCCCAAACCGTCGAGTGGCTCTACCTTTCGACCCTCTCCCGCATTCCAACCGCCGATGAACTCTCCGAAGCCACCGCTTTCATCGCGACCGCTGCAGACCAGAAATCCGCCTGCAGGGAAATACTCTGGATGCTGATCAACCGCAGCGAGTTCGTCCTGGTGCGCTAGCTGAAGGCTCTTCCTCTTATTCCTGAATCCATGAAGAACCCCAAACCACTCCTCTCCCGCCGGGACTATCTCAAGCTCTCGTCCGCGGGCCTGATCTCGGGTGTAGCCGTGCCGTGGTTCGAGTCGCTGGCGGGGGAAGCGGCGGTGAAACGTCCGCGGGGCAAGGCGTGCATCCTCCTCTGGATGGACGGCGGCCCCAGCCAGCAACACACCTTCGATCCGAAACCAGGCGGCGAATTCAAGCCAATCCCCACCACCGTCCCCGGGATCCACATCGCGGACCGCTTTCCCAAACTGGCGCAGTGCATGGAGCACATGGCGATCCTCCGGTCCATGAGCACCGAGATCAACGATCACTACGACGCCAAGTACTACCTGCACACCGGCTTCAAGCGGGTGACCGGGCTCGAGCACCCGTCCATCGGCTGCATCGCGTCCTCGCAAGTCGGCCTGCCCGATCACGACATGCCGAGCTTCGTCACCATCGATGCCGGGCACGCCCGGCTGGACGGAGGACGCTTCTATCGCTCCGTGCCCGCCTACCTCGGTCCGGAGCACGCCCCGCTTGCCGTGCAGCATCCTGCCAAGGGACTCGAGGGACTCGCGCCCGCAGCCGGAAACCTCGAGGGGCGCCTCGAGTTGCTGGCTCGCAGCGAAGAGCGCTTCGCCAGGGAGTATCCCGTTCCGGCGGTGGCGCGCAGGCAGGCCGCCTTCCGGCGCGCCGTGCAGCTCATGCACTCGCCCCGCGCCCGCGCTTTCAAGCTCGAGGACGAGCCCGTCAGGATGCAGGAACGCTACGGCAAGCACCGTTTCGGCCAGTCCTGCCTGCTGGCGCGGCGGCTGGTGGAGGCCGGGGTCTCGTTTGTCGAGATCCACCACCGCGGCTGGGACGACCACGAAGGGGCCGCGGGTCCGATCGCGAATCGCGCGCAATGGATGGACACCGGCATGTCTGCGCTCATCCTCGACCTGAAGCAGCGCGGCATGCTCGATGACACCCTCGTTGTTTGGATGGGCGAGTTCGGCCGCAGCCCGGGCACCGGCACCGACCACTATTGCAAGGCCTGGTCGACCTTGTGGGCCGGCGGCGGCATCAACACCGGGTTGGTGGTCGGCAAGACCAACGAGAAGGGAAAGTTTCCGGGCGGCACCGTCGAGGAGCGACCCATCAGCGCCCCGGATTACCTCGCTACTCTCTGCACCGTGCTGGGGATCGAAACCCACCAGGAATTCATGGCGCCGGGCCAGAGACCCATGCCGCTGGTCGACAAGTCGGCCACCCTTATCAAGGAACTCATCGCATGAATCCCTCCGTCCATCGGCTGCTTGCTCTCGCCGGCCTGGCCTGCGCGACCGGATTTTCTCCGGCCGAATGCCCGCCAGAGGCGATTCCCTACCGGCCTGCCGCCGATGTCGGCGAGGCCACCGCGCGCATCGTGGAACTGGGCGGCTCGGTGCGCTGGACATCGCGCGAGAAGAATGCCCTGGAAGTCGACTTCCAGTTTGGCGGAACCTCCCTCACGGATGCCCACCTCCAATACCTCTCTCAATTGCAGAACCTGGAAGTGCTCCGCCTCAAGAACACCACCATCACCGATGCGGGACTCGCTCACTTGTCCGGGCTGGCCGGGCTGAAGCGCCTGGATCTCGACAAGACGCGCGTGACGGATGCCGGCTTGAAACACCTCGCCAACTTGGACGCCCTGGAATCCCTCAACCTCTTCGGTACCCAGGTCGGAGACGCTGGACTGAGTATTGTGCACGAGCTCCCCATGCTCAAAAGTCTCTACCTCGGCGAAACCAAGGTCAGCACTTCCGGGCTGGCCGGCCTGAAGCGGGCCCATCCCGATCTCGATCTCACCCCCGACCCGGCCCGCGACCGCCAGAGGGCCCAGGCGGCCTGGGAGGCGGCCAGGTTCGCGGTCGCCAATGCCGAGGCCGCCCTCGTGCTGGCCGAGAAGAATTTCAAGGAACTTTCTCCGAAGAAGGAGGAATTCAAGAAAGTCTCCGAAGCAGCTCGGCAGAAGCAGAACGAGCTGAACAAGGCGCGCGACGAGGCGAGCCAGCAAGCCGCTGCCGCCAAGCGCAGCCTCGACGAGATTTCGAAAATGGTCGCGGAGCTTAAGAATGCGTCCGAGGAGGCCGAGCGGAAGGCGGCGGAGGCCGGGAGTCGTTACCAGGAGTTGGCGGCCCAGCTCGAAGAAGCTCGCAAGCGAGCCGAGGAAGCCGCCACGGCCGCGCGCGACGCCGCGAAACGGTTCGAGGCAGCCAATCTGTCCAAGCGCTTCCTCGACGAAGCTCCCGGAGTCCGCGACAGGGCCCGCGCCCAGGAGGAGGATGCCCGCAAGGTGCTCGAAGCACTCTCTACGGAGACGATCGAGGCGGAGAAGGGCCCGTGAAGCTTGTCAATTCTCCCGACTCACCCCATCTCGAAGATCTCGCAGGGAACACAATGGCGTGTCACACTCGCGGATCTTTCGGGCCCCGCTCTTCCGCCGGGGCCCGAATCGTGCGGGGTTCTCGCGAAACAACCCGTCCAGGAACTCTCTCGTCCCGATCGCGGTTCCATCCACGAAGTGTCGAACCCGGTGTCTCAGCATCTCGCTCCGGCTCAGCTTCCCGCTCTTCTTGCGAACTCGCTCGGCGTCTGCCGGTGAAATGCCTCGACGAGCGACCTCCACTCTTCCCGTGCGCTCCTCCTTCCGCAATCGCTCCTCGCCATCGGTAAAGAGAATCACCCTGTAACTTGCGATCACCTCGCGCCACTTCTTCGCCACCTTCCTCCCCGTGCAGAACTCTTCGAACTCGCTCATCACCCGCTCGATCCCATTCCGCGCCGGCACCTTCCCTGCCGTGGCCTCCGCGTAGCTGCACCAGCGGTAGTGCTCCGGCTTCTGCACAATCCCGGCCCGCACCGGATTCAGCTCGATGTACGCCGCCACCACCCGCGCCGTGTAGCCATCCTCCACGATCACGCTCTTGAACCGGTCTTCCCAGAGCGTCCCTTTCCGTCCGTGCCGCTTGTTGAACCACTGCGTAAAGCGCTGTTTCAGGGACTTCATGAACTGCGACAAGTCCCACATCCGGTAGAGATACCTTTCCTTCATCTCCTCCACTCCGCCCCGGTTTCCGGTCTTCTTCGCCTTGCGGATCAGTTCCCGAACCTCCTCCACCTGGGCCTCGCTGTAGAGCAGTCCCAGCCGACGGAAGAGCTCCCGCTCCGCCAATCCTTCCGCCGGCCGCGGAGGAACCTCCAACAGGATGTGAAAGTGGTTCGACATCACGCAGAATGACAATACCCGCACCCCGCAGAACTCCTCATAGAGCCGCATGAACTTCACAAATTGCTCTTTTCCCGCCCGTTCCAGCACCCGCCGCCGGTCCACCACCCGCGACACGCAATGATAGATCCCCGAGCGAACCCCCGCCACAGCTCCCGGCGCCAAAAATCGTGCCTGCCTCATCTCAAAAGAATCTTATCGGAGAACGAGGCGACAGGGCAAGCATTTTTAGATAAAGGGACAGACCCTTTATATTAAATATTGAGTTTGACCGTTTCTCCGTCACCTTGATATGAAATGAATTCTACCGGTCGCGCCGGCCGACGGATCTGTTCTGGTGAGCGTGCGGCATTACCTGGGCGGGTTCAGGTGGGGCGACTCCCATTCGGGGATCAAGCCCCTCTGCTGCCACCAGCCCCGATGGCGGTTTGAGATGGACGAAGTCCTGACGAAGTTGAGGAACCTCGCAATCACAATGACGCGCGGCCCGGAAGAGCAATGCCGTGGCAATGGTGCGCTGACGATCGTCGACCAGGGCGTCATCTCGTCGGATTCCAGCCGTGGCGCTTTCATGCCCGCCCTTACGCCGTTGCCGGACGTGACCTGGCTTGCGTGCCAGCACGTCGGTGAGGGGCTAGGGACGCCCGACAACCACATCGAGCGCCTGCGGTCCACGGACCAGGGGAAATCCTGGTCGAATCAGGGAAGTATCCACGGAGGAAAGCAACCGCGGGATGGGTGGGCCTACCGGGGGCCCCAAATCAGTGCGGTTCCGGATGGGCGCCTGGTGATGACTGCAACCCGCTTCGAGTCGAATGGTCTCTTGTTTAATACGGAGTCGGAGGCCCTGCAGCGGCCCGAGATGCTGCTGTTCTGGTCCGAGAACCTGGGGCGGACGTGGTCCGATCCCCAGGTCGTACCTCACGGATTGCCGGCCGACTGCTACACGGCCAATGGCGCTGGAACGATGCTGCAGCTCGCACCGGACAGATGGATGTATCCGTTCGAGACGTGGAAACCCGATGGCCATGATGGCCCGCCGGACCAGAAAGCGGGAGCTCTGTTTTCGAGAGACAAGGGCAAGTCCTGGTCCGAGCTTGTTGTTGTTGCGGATGATCCGAGCGGGGCGAGACAACTTCCTGGCGGAGCACATGCAGATCGCCTTCGGGAAGCCGGGAGGAATGTGCTTGCCCGACGGAGATCTGCTCACCTATTTTTGGTGTACGGAGCAGGGGACCACGCACACGAGGTGGGTGCGGTTGTCGTGGTCCTGAACCGATGAACTCTTGTGAACCATGAAACCTGCCCCGGGAAATCAATTGCCTGGCAAATGACAAGAAAGCCTTGGTCCGAATCGCGCCGGGTGGCCGTCTTCCTGGCGCTGCTTGCAGTCGCGGCCGTCGGCGGTGAGACTGTCCAGAAGGAAGTGGTCTTTCAGGAGATGGAGGTCTTCCCCGGCCGGACCGGGGGCTACGACAACTACCGCATCCCCGCAGTGGTCACGTCCAACCAGGGCACCTTGCTGGCCTTTTGCGAGGGACGCCACCCCGCTCGCAGCGACAGTTGGAACATCGACGTCATGATGCGGCGCTCCACCGACGGCGGGAAGTCCTGGAGCAACCTGCAGGCCCTCTGGGACGATGGTGGCAACTGGTGCGGCAATCCCGGCACGGTGGTTGACCGCGAGACCGGCACGATCTGGCTCCTGATGACCTGGAGCCGCGGCGACGACGGCGAGGCCGCGATCGTGAAGGGGACCAGCAAGGACACCTGCCACGTCTTCGCCTGCTCTTCAAAGGACGATGGGGTGACCTGGTCGAAGCCGGCGGAGATCACGAAGACCGCCAAGGATCCCGACTGGCGATGGTACGCCACCGGTCCGGGCGCGGGCATCCAAGTGACGCACGGCCGGCACAAGGGACGACTGATCATCCCGTGCGACCACAGTGCCCCTCACGGGGGGTACGAATCGCACATCATCTACAGCGACGACCATGGAGGAACGTGGAAGACGGGCGGGACGATCCCGAACTTCACCGAGTGCGAGGTGGTCGAACGCACCGACGGCACGCTGCTGATCAACATGCGAAACTTCGACGAGCGCCGGAAGACCCGCGGGACGGCCACCAGCGCCGACGGCGGGGAAACCTGGTCGAAGGTGACCCACGATCAGACCCTCATCGAGCCGAACTGCCAGGGAAGCGTTCGCCGCTACACCACGGTCGCGAAGGACGGAAAGAGCCGCGTCCTCTTTTCCAATCCAGCCTCGACGAGCCAGCGCGTCAGGATGACGGTCCGCCTGAGCTACGACGAGGGCCGGACCTGGCCGGTGGCAAAATTGATCAATGCGGGCGGTTCGGGCTATTCGTGCCTGACGGTCCTGCCGGACCGGACCATCGGCCTGCTCTACGAGAAGCAGGCTACGAGAGGAATCACGTTCGCTCGCTTTACGCTGGACTGGCTGACGGATGGGAAGGACGCCCTCGAGAAGCCGGGCGCCCGCGCGGGCGGACCGGCGTCGAAAGCCGGGGCCGAACCGCTGGACTACACGATCGATCGAACCACGGCAAGAAAGGGCCTGGACGGCAAGAGGTGCTTTTGCCATCCGCGGGCCGGCGTGATTCCTCCTCGGGCGCCGGGCAATCCTTCCGAGACGCCGATGGTTGTGATAACATTCGCTCCGCACTCGCTGCCCCCCGCCTACGACGTCTTCTACGCGACGAACCACATGCGGAGCGACGACCTGGGGCGGACGTGGGACGGCCCGCGGGAACACCCGGCCACGATGGGCCGCCGCAAGGAGCCGGGGGGGGGTGGAGGTCGTCCCGTCCGATCTGACGCCGAAATGGCATGCGGCGACGGGTAAGCTTCTGTGTACCGGACATAATGTTCGCTACACGGGCGACCGGGGGCCCATGCGTGTCTATAATCGGGAGACGGTCTACTCGGTCTATGATCCGGCCACCCGGAACTTGTCGTCATGGCGGACCCTGGCGATGCCCGATGCCCCCCGGTTCAAGAACGCCGGAGCCGGCTGTACCCAACGCTTCGATCTTGCCGGGGGCGATATTCTGTTGCCGCTCTATTTCAAGCACCCCGAGCAGCGACAGTATTCGGCGACGGTTGTCCGCTGCGGGTTTGACGGCGGGACGCTCACTTACCTCGAACACGGTGATGAACTGACGATCCCGGTGCAGGAGGGATTCACTGAGCCATCGTTGACCCGGTTTGGAGACCGGTTCTACCTGACGCTCCGCAACGAGGCCCACGGTCATGTCACCAGCGGTCCAGACGGTATGCACTTCGACAAGCCGAAGAAATGGAGATTCGACGACGGCTCGGAGCTGGGCAACTACAGCACCCAGCAGCACTGGGTCACGCACAGCGACGGCCTGTTCCTGGTCTACAACCGTCGCGGCGCAAATAACGACCACATATTTCGCCATCGCGCCCCGTTGTTCATGGCTCGCGTGGACCCGGAGAAGCTGTGTGTTATGCGTGCCACGGAACGTGTGCTCCTGCCGGAGCGGGGGGCCTGCATGGGCAACTTCGGTGTCACCGATGTCGGTCCGGACGAAACCTGGGTTACGGTGGCCGAATGTGCGGACACGGGAAATGTCAAGAATCACGGCAGCGACAACAGCGCTTTCGTGGTCAAGATCAAGTGGAACGGGCCGAATCAACTCGTGAAGTGACGAGCCGATAGACTGTCCCGGCCGGAATGTGACACACCGGCGCCTGTTGGCGACAGGCTGGAGAGCGCATTACCAGTATGCCCCATCTTCAGACCCGGCCTGACAACGGAATTTCCTCGCAATGAGCGATCCAAGAATGCATGAGGTCGAGAACGTGCCACAGAAGCGATATTCATGAAGTCCTCATCGAAAGGCATTGCGACCCTCGTGCTACTTGGTTTGATCGGCGCGGAGGAGGCGGCCGGCCAGGAACAGCGGACTGGAGGATCTTCGATCCGGTTTTCAGAACATTTGATTGCGGACATGTACGCATATGCCTACGGGATCGCCGCCGCCGACTTTGATGGGGACGGCGACCTCGATCTCACCAGCTCCGACTACACACCGCATAACCGATTGTACCTGTTCGAAAATGACAGCCGGGGCAAATTCACCCGTCACATCATTCAAAAAGACGATCCCGAGAGGATCGAACGTCACATGATCGACGACGTCGATGGCGATCGCGACCTGGATGTCGTGATCGTCAAGAATCTCAGGGGTCACCTGCTCTGGTTTGAGAACAGCGGCACGCCCATGGACGGAAAGCTCTGGGCGCGGCACGTGATCACGACGGAACTGCCGGGAGCTTATGATGTCGCGTTGGGAGACTTCGACCAGGACGGCGATCTCGACGTGGCGGCGTCCAGCTGGGTCCTGGGAAACCAATTCGCCTGGTTCGAGAACGACGGAACACCCCGGACCGGGGCCTGGACCAAACACCGGATCGAAGAAGATCTTGCCGAAACCCGCACGATCCGGGCGGCCGACTTCGATGGAGACGGTGATTTGGATTTATTGGGGACCGCCCGCAAGGTTTCCCAGGTGATCTGGTACGAGAATCGAGCCGGCACGGAGAGTGACCCGGGTGACGGCCGGGCCAGGAAAGTCACCTGGAAGAAGCACCTGATAGACGGACGTTCGCGTTGCCCGACCCACGGAAACCCGGCGGACATGGACGGTGACGGCGATGCGGATGTGGTGATGGCGCTGGGATTTTATTATCAGCCCGGCGGGGACGACCCCACCGCCTCGAAGAAACCGGATGAGAATCAGGTTGTGTGGTATGAAAACGATGGCAAGCCCGGCACCGGGCCGTGGAAGCGGCATGTGATCGGACCGCGCTTTGACGATGCCTTTGAAGCGCTAGCCGGAGATCTGGATGGGGACGGAGACATGGATGTCGCGGCGACTTCCTGGCGCAACCCCGGCCGGGTGGTCTGGTTCGAGAACCACGGAGACCCGACCGGAGAGTGGACGCGGCACAGCCTGAAGGAAAACTGGCGTAGCGCCAACCAGGTGATTATCGCGGATTTGAACGGGGATGGCAGGCCGGACATCGCGGCCTGCGCCGAACGCGGCACGGTTGAATTTCGCTGGTGGCGAAATGAAGGGGCGAAGTGAGGTGGCCGGCAAGCGTGGAGGGGTGGGGATCCCGCGCCGCGACACCCGCCCGCCGAATCCGGCTTCTCCGCTGGAGCATTCGACCGGCGCTCACGAGTGCCAGTGCTGCAGCTCGATGATGTTGCCTTCGGGATCGGTCAGGTAGGTGAGGGTCAACCTGCCGGCACCCGGGATGTCGATTGTCTGCAGGCGTCCCAGGTCAGCGCCACCTCGCGCGAGAACTTCCTCGCGCTTCCGCTCGACGTCATCGACCTGGAAAGCAATGTGCGAGAAGCCGGGGAGATTCGCCGCATGCTTCGGGCGATCCGCGTTCTGATTGTATTGAAAGATCTCCAGGGTGGGGCCGTCCGGGCCGAATCCCGGAAGGCGCAAATGGATTCCGCAAATCGTCGCTCCCGTCAACCCCGTCAGGGCATCGACGTGCGGGCCATGATGATCGCGCTCCGCGCCGACCGGTTGGCAGTCAAAGACCTCGTGGTAGAATACCACCATCGCCCGCCAGTCGTCGGCGACGAGATTCGTATGTGCGTAGCGAACGCCGACCTTTCCGTTCTCGGCCATGAGCGACAGCATTGAATCGAGGTGCGATTTCTTCAACGATTTTGCCGGGAAAAATGCCGAAAAAAGGACCTTGGCATGGTTGAGATGGACGGCGGAGAGATTTCTGCTTTCCGCCGCCGCCCATTTATTGCTAGTGGTTCCCACCATGAAAAGAATCTTGATTGCCCTCGGCGCCGCCCTCGCCTCCGCCACCCTCTCGCTTGCCGATCACCACGAGTTCACCACGATCTTCGACGGGAAGGACTTGTCCAAGCTCAAGACCAAGGGGAACTGGAAGATCCAGAAAGACGGTTCGCTGCACCTCGAGCCGCGCCCAGGCGAAAGCGGCTGGTCGCGATACGGGTCTTACCTGTGGCTGAAGGACGACTACAAGGACTTCGTGGTCGACTTCGAGTACAAGCACCCGAAGGGGGGCAACTCCGGACTCTATTTCCGAATCTACGACGAGTCGGACGCCACGGCCCACGGGTTCGAAGTGCAGATTCTCGACTGCTTCGGCAAAGAGAAACTCGGGCAGCACGATCTGGGCGGCGTCATCAATACCTCCCCGCCGCTCGTGAACGCCTCGAAGAAACCCGGTGAGTGGAACCGCATGGTCGTGACCCTGAAGGCAGGCAAACTGACGGTAGAGATCAACGGTAAGAAGGTGCAAGACGGGCTCGACCTCGCCGCGAAGAAGCCCGCGGGCAAGAAGCTGGCAGACAAGGGCAAGATCGCGATCCAGGATCACGGCCAGCCTTTCTGGGTGCGGAACATCAAGGTGAAGAAGCTGTAAGGTCGCGTCGGGCGGACGGGTCGAGGGGCGCGAGACCCGATCCTGGCAGCGGTGAGGCCGGCCCGGTTCTCGATTGCGAGGCAGGGGGAAGCGGGCGGGAGGTTCGCGCTCCCGGTCCCGGCTCTTACTTTTTCCGGCTTCCCGGCTTCGGATAATCCTGATTCTCGTCCAGGTCCGCGACGGTGATCTTGTCGGAGGGGACCCCGCCTTCGGGGACCTCGGCCTTGGCGCACCAGGTGATGGCGTTGAGGACGATGCGGCGGAAATCGTCGTGTCCCCAGTTCCGATGGAAGTGGCCGCCGGTGAAGCCGAATCCACGGCCACCATTGGGTCGCTCGTAGGCCCAGGCCACGTGCTGGATCTCTCCGTTCGCAATGGCCTTGCGGACGTGGGGGTTTCCGGAGTGGTGGCCATCGCCGCGCTTCATGGTGCTCTTGGGCGGATGGGCGGAGAGAATCGGAGTGACGCCTTTCATGTCCTTCTGGAAGCGCATGTGAAAGTACCACTCGTCCCGAATCTTGAAGGGCTTCACGCCGCGGGTGATGGGGTGGGTGGGGAGCATTGTGAAATCGGCGTCCCAGTGCGGGTTGACCGACCAGTTGCCCTCGAAGTAACCGCCGATCCACGCCAGGAACTTGTCGCCGGACTTACCTTTCGGGGTTTCCACCCCGTAGTGCAGGCAGGCGAGGCCGCAGCCGTCCTTGAGTTTCACGTCCAGTCCGTCGAGGTGCTTGTTTGCCATGTGCCCTCCTCCGCCGTCGCAATAGAAGACGATCGCATCGGCGTCCTTCAGGACGTCGGCATTGCCGGGCCAATCCTTGGCGAGGTGCACGCTCGCTTCCACCGTGTCGCCCATGTGCTTGTTGAGCTGCTTGGCGAGGAGCATGCAGCCGGCCCGGTGTTCGTGCTGGTCATAGCCGTGGCTGCGATGGCCGGCCATGAAGACGATATTCTTTTTCTTGGTGCCGGAAGTTTTCGATTTTTCGCCCAGCAGGACGGAGCCGGTGAGGGCGAGCAGGAGGATGGAGACGAGGGCAGTAAGTACGGTTTTCATTGTGATACTGGTGATTTGTAATCGGTTCATTGTGGGAGCGCCTACGGCTCGACGGGCAAAGGAGAGGCCACCTTGGAGAGGGCCGGGGAGCGGTCGGCGACCCCGGGATGCTATCGCAGTTCTTTGGCGGTCCAGAAGGTTTTTCGCTTCGTCGCGGCCCGGACTGCCCTGGCCTGGTCGGCACTGACCGGGGCGGCGTCGTTGGACCACCTCTGGCGGGCGTAGGTCAGGACATCCGAAATGTCCTGGTCGCTCAGATCGACGTGGGGCGGCATGACGTTGTTGAACTTTTGCCCCTGGACCTCGATCGGCCCCTGCAGGCCGTTGAGGAGGATCTTGATGGGGACCGCCGGGTCACCGGCGAGCCAGTCAGAGCCGTCAAGCGGGGGGAAGGCTCCGGCCACCCCGATGCCCTCTGGCCCGTGGCAGGCGATGCAGGTGCGGGCGTAGATCGTCTCGCCGCGGGCGTGGATTGAGGTGTCCGGTTTGTGCTTGCGCTCGGCGACCTTCGCGGCGCCAGTCTGTGACTTGATGGTGTCGTGCAGCGACTTCGCGAAGGCCTCTCCTTTCTCGGCGCGCCGGGCCAGGAAGTCCAGGAGAGTGGCCTTCTCGCCCGGGGAGGCGATCTTGCCGAAGTGCGCGGCGATGGTCTGGACCGTTCCGCCCAGCCCGGACTCCCCGGATTCCAAGACGTAAATGTCGTCGAACCAGGCTGTGCCGGTCTGCCCGCCATAGCCCCCGAAGAGGGCGTGAATGTAAATCTCGGTGGAATTGCCGGAGTTGAACTCGATCGAGTATTCGGCCCAGTCCTTCGTGCCGCGCACCGCCGGTGTGCGATGGCCGACGCCGTGCACGTTGAACATTGATCCACTGCCGTTCACTCCCCGGGTCTTGATCCAGCCGCCGAGGCGGTAGCGGGTGTTGCGTTTCACCTTCACGGACGCGCCCCAGCCGACATCAGCCGTGCGCTCGGCGGTGATCTGGAGGCAGGTGGAGTTATTGCGGCCCTTCGGCGAGACCGAAAATTTCGCACTGCCCGCACCGGGTCCGCCATGGCGCTTTTGCGACCATCCTTCGGGCTGGCCGTTATTGACTTTAGCCACGTCGCCGTTGGCGAGGACGTTCACGGGCGCGGAAGTCTCCTTGGGCTTGATCTTCACGACGGCGCTCTTGACGAAGCCGCCGCCATGACGCCGGGTGGCGACCTGGAAGGCATCGTTGAGGACCGGCTCATTGAGGATCTTCGAGCCTTCGTCGCTCAGGAGTTGCACGAGAGCGGCGCCGACGGGATCGGACGGGCCGAGGCGCGAAAAGGCGAGAAGGAGATCGACGAGTGCGCGCGGATCCGACTCCGTGATCCTGCCGTCCACGACGAACAGTTTCACGAGCGTGTCGTCGAGGGGAGCATTGCGCAGCGCAGCGCGGCGCAGGCCGATGCCGGGAGAGACGAGGGCGGCCTTGATGGTATCCAGGTCGAGTGAACCGGTGCCCTTCTTGACGTAGAAACTGTGGATGTCCTTCGCGGCGTCGATCTTGAAACCCTTTTCCACGGCCTGTCGCTGGGCAGTCAGGCGCCAGAACATGTTCGGGTGGGCGAGGCCCGCCTTGATCGCCAGGGCCTCGTCGCCCTGGCCGAAGTTGAGGGGGGAGTCGTTCTCGCTCCCTTTCGGGTAGACGCGGTAGATCCGCCCGTGCTGCTTGTCGCGGTGCGGGGTGACGTAGGCTTTGCCCCTGCCCCGCTGGGCGTCGAGGCCGGAGGAGGCCCGGTTGGGGGTCGGGTTGTGCTGGATGACGAGATTGTACCAGTCGCAGATCCAGAGGGCGCCATCCGGTCCGAGTTCGGCGCACACCGGACCAGACCAGGCGTCGGCGGAGTTATAGATGTTATTGGGGAGCTGTCTCAGCTCGAAGCCGGCGCCCTTGGGTAGACGTTCCCACTGTCCGACCAGTTTGCCGGTGGGGGCGCAGATGAAGGCGATGCGATTCCAGTATTCTTTCGGAAAGCGGCGGGCGGTGTAGAAGGCATGGCCGGCACCGGCGGTGTACTTGTTGTGGGCGTCGACCTGCCGGATATCGGTGGAACTCGGAAAGAAGTCCGGGTTGTTGTCGGCGCGGGGGGTGCGGGGTTGCGAGATTCCAGCCTGCTGGTAGTAGCGCCGGGGCAGGCTCAGGTACCAACTCGGGTTGGCATTGGCGGTGGAGCCGTGAACGTCGAATTCTTCCGTGAAGCCGAGGCCCCAGGTGTTGTTGGTGGTGTTTTGCAGGAACTCCATGGCGGAACCGTCGGGTTTGAAGCGGAAGACTCCGCTGCTGAAACGGTGCTCTTTACCGCCCACGTAACCTTTGAAGCCGGAGTAACCGGTGGTCGCCCAGATCCAGTTGTCGATACCGTAGCGAAAATTGGAAGTGCCGGCATGGGTGTCACCGGTGTTGATGCCGGTGAAGAGGACCTTGCGCTCGTCGGCGCGATCGTCGCCGTCGGTATCCTTCAGGAAGAGGACGTCGGAACCGTTCACGCAAATTACGCCGCCATTCGAGAAGGCGAGGGTGGTCGGGATGGAGAGCTTGTCGGCGAAGACGGTGAACTTGTCGGCCCGACCGTCACCGTCGATGTCCTCACAGATCTTGATGCGGTCGTTTCCGAAGTTACCGGCCTGCAGGTTGTTCGGGTAGTCGATGGTCTCGACCACGAAAGCGCGGCCCCGCTCGTCCCAGTTGATGAAGATCGGGTTTACGAGGTCGGGGTCGGCGGCAAAGAGGGCGAGCTCGAATCCGGGCGGAACCTGCGCGAGCTTGAGTGATTCCTCCGGGGAGAAGGGCTTCGGCACGCTCGTAACGAGCTTTCGCTGGCGATAGCCGGGAAGCTTCACGTCCATCATCTCGAACTTGGGGAGCTTGAGGGCCTCGAGCCTGCCCCTGGCGTCGTCGCCCACGCTCCAGAAGATGGCGCGCAGGAGGAGGTCGTGGAAATTTCGCTGATCCCAGACGCGATGGTCGTGACCGGAGGCGGTGTAGAATACGCGGCCCTTGCCCTGGGTTCGGACCCACGTCCACGGTTCGCCGTCGCGCTCCTGGAGGATGGTGCGGTCCTTTCCATGCCGGTCGTGGACGTAGGATTCGTCCCACGCTTCGAAGCCGACGTAGCCCTTTGTAATCTGGTGCGTGGTGTTGGTCGTCTTCGGGGAGAACACTTCGCCGCCGTGCGATTTGAAGACGCCACCCACCATCTTGACGAAGGCCTCGGATCCGCCGTAGCAGGCCGAGGCGCAGTGGATGGGCAGGAAGCCTCCGCCGCCTTCCACGTATTCGACCAGCGCCTTTTCCTGGGCGGCGGGCATCGGTCCGCGCTGGGCCCAGTTTCCATACATGAGGACGGCATCGAACTGCCTGAGGGTCTCGCTCCGCAGCACGGCGGCGGGGTCTTCGAGGTAGGTGAGATTGATCCCGTCGTCGCCGAGATGCTTCTTCAGGGCGCGATAGCGCGTGATGGGATCGTGCCCGGGGTGATTCTTGGTCGGGGCGCCGAAAAAGAGGACTTCGAGCCGCCGCGCGTCATTCTTTGGGATGATCAGCGGGGCGCCGAGGGCGGCGGCCCCCAGTCCGAGGGTGAGCAGAAGTGGGGTCCGTTTCATGTGACAGGGCAGGATTGGGTTGAGCGTGGGCGCTGGAACGAGCTGATCCAGTTGAATTACGAATGGTGGATCTGATCGCTTGCAAACGCTAGTTTTGTTGCGACAGTGTTGTGTATGATTGCGTCACTGGCCGACCGGCGCAAGCACCAGGAGGAATGGCTGGACAGCCTTTCCGCCGGTCAATTCCGCCTCCTCTTCGAGAACCTGCCCGGCACCCTCTTTTTTGCGAAGGACCGGGAGAGCCGTCTCATGCTCGGCAATCCGGCATTTGTGCAGCGCTGCGGGCTCAGATCGGAGGACGAGTTGATGGGATTCAGCGACGAGGAACTGTTCCCGCCCCGCCTCGCCGCCAAGTACCGCGCCGACGACCAGAAGGTCCTGGCGACCGGCAATCCGGAACTTGGGATCATCGAACTGTTTCCGGGGGCGGAGGGCCAGCCGGAGTGGTCGATCACCGACAAGCTGCCGCTCATCGATCGCGAGGGAGCGGTGTGCGGGCTTTGCGGCACGGTGCGGAGCTACGAGGGAGCACGGGCTGCGCTGCAACCCTACCTCGAACTCGCCCCGGTGGCGGATTACATCAAGGAACACTTCCGGGAGAAACTGGACGTGCCCCACCTCGCCGAGATGGCGGGACTCTCCGTGCGCCAGCTCGAGCGCCGCTTTCGAAAGACCTTCCAGACCAGTCCGCGGGCCTACCTGATCCGCGTGCGCGTTCTCGCCGCGTGCGACTTGCTGGAACACGCCGAACAGTCGGTAACGGACGTCGCGCTGGAGGTGGGCTTCTACGATCACAGCGACTTTTCGCGGCAGTTCCGGCGCATCATCGGACAATCGCCGACCGATTACCGAAGGCAGAAAGGCGGCCAGATGGCCCTGCCGCTGGAGTGATAGGATTCTGAATTGCGCACTGGGCGTGACGCGCTGCGAAAGGAAGGGCGGAGGTCAAAAGGGTGGGAGCGCCACGCCGATTTGTTGGAAAATTCCCCGGGGCGCACCACCCGGAACCGGGTCGGGGCGGATCTCGGTGAGGCCGCGCTGGGAGACGCGGTAGTAAAAGTAGTGCTCCGGGATGGTCACCGAAGTTCCGGTGGCGGCACAGGCGTCGAATCCGGGGAATTCGAGGGTCTCGGTGTGGGTTCCGCCCTGCCGCCACTTGACGCCGATCATTCCGTCCTCCCGGGTAATCGGCGGATCGTGGTCGTAGTGCCAGTCCGGAAAGCCACGGTAGAGGGCGGTGAGGAAGGCGAGAATCTCGGCGCGGGCCATAGTGCGGGAGGGCGTGATGAAGACGATCTCGTCGGCAAAGGAGGCTGCAATCTTGGCCAGATCGTGGGTCTGCAAGCCATCCATGTAGAGAGCCAGCGCGGGAGGGGGATCGGCCATGGGAGCGTCGAAGATCGGAGGTCCGGGAGTTGAAAGTCGAACAATTTTTCGGCGAATCTGGAAAAACGAGTGGGCCCTCCCGGTTGGGGAGAAGGGGATAGGGACCCCCGCACAACAAACAAGCAGAGATAGAGGCATCTGAAGAGGCCCTGCCGGGATGGCGGGGCTTCTTCGTGCCTGCTAAGGCATGTTCCCCCACTCCTCGCGAAGGATCCCGCAGTAGACGGCATCGACGAGTTTTCCGCGGATGACCTGATGCTTTCGGAGGCAGCCCTCGCGGCTCTTCCCGAGTTTTTCCATGACGCGGAGAGAGGCCGTATTTCGCGAATCGGCCCAGGCCCAGATGCGGACCAGCTCCGGAATATTCTCGAAGGCGATGTCCACCACGGCCCCCACCGCCTCGGTGCTGAAGCCGTTGTTCCACTCCGAGGGCGCGATCGCGTAGCCGAGGAAACCCGCGTTGGTAGCGGGGGTGAGGATCAGGTCGACGCCCCCGATCACGCGGCCATTGAAGGCGATCGCCCACGCCCCGTGGGTTTCACGATCCCGGAGCTTCTGTTGCGAGAGCCACTCTTCGGCGTTCTCTCGCCCATAGGGATAGGGAATCGGCATGTAGCGCGACCATTCTTCACTGGCAGCGTAGGCGGCAACTTCGTCGACATCCTCGAAGCGGTGGGGCCGCAGGAGGAGGCGTACCGTTTCGATGGTGGGAGGAAGGACGGGCACGGCAGACTTGCAGTGGACGGGAGTATGGTTGTGAATGGTGCCTGATGAAAACGATAATTGCTGCCGCCCTCACAGGATTCCTGCTTGTCGCCGTTTCCGCCGAGACGGTCCGGGTCTACTTCGGGACGCAGGGTCGCGGGGAGAGCAAGGGCATCTACGTATCCGATTTCGACACGGCGCGCGGGACGTTGACGGAGCCGCAATTGGCCGCGGAGATCGGGGGTTGCGGCTTCCTCGCCCTGCACCCCAGCGGAAAATATCTCTACAGCACGGCGCGGGCCGATGGGAATGCGGTGGCAGCCTTCAAGATCACCCCCGACGGCACGCTGATGCCGATCAACACGCAGCCCTCGGAAGGCAGCAGCCCCTGCCACGTCTCGGTGGATGCCACCGGCAGCTGCTTGATGGTTGCGAACTACGGCAGCGGGAGCGTGGCGGCCTTCAAGATCGACGAGGACGGCTCGCTCGTAAAGTCGGCCTCCGCGCACACCCACGAGGGATCGAGCGTCAACCAGCAGCGGCAGGAAGGGCCTCACGCGCACTCCATCTACCCGGGACCGGACAACAAGTTCGCTTACGCGCCGGACCTCGGGATCGACAAGGTCATGATTTACAAGCTCGATGCCGAATCCGCCAAGCTGACCGGGGCGGGCGCCGCCAAGACGCCGCCGGGCTCCGGGCCGCGCCACATGAAGTTCGGGAAGGATGGCAAGCAGGCCTACGTTCTCAATGAAATGCTGGTCACCGTCTCGGTCTATGACCGCGATCCCGCCACGGGTCTTTTGAAGGAGAAGCAGGTTGTCTCGACCGGCACCGAGAAGGACGGCATGAGCTGTTCCGAGATCCGGGTCCATCCGGGCGGAAAACACATCTACGCTGCGAACCGCGATGTGGCGGGGAAAGACCGTGATTCCATCTCGGTTTTCGAAGTTTTGGCAGGCGGCGAGTTGAAGCTGATCGAGGTGGCGCCCGCCAAGGTCCAGATTCCGCGCAACATCAATCTCAGTCCGAACGGAAACTGGCTCCTGGTGGCGGGCCAGCGCTCCGGCAACGTCCCCGTCTTCCGCGTCGGAAAGGATGGAAAGCTGACGCCCACCGACGCCGAAGTGAAGGTGGCCAACGCGATGTGCGTGGAGTTTGTGAAGTAGCGGAACGCCTTCGCGTTCCGCCGGGTTGAGGATCTGGAATCGTGAAGCGTCTTGCGGATGGGGAAGCCCTTCCGCTACTTCTTCTGCACCCGATAAAACATGTGGCCCGCGCCGACCTGGTCTGCGGCGGTTTGGGAGCCGTTGAAGTCGAGAATGGAGAGAAACGGCGACCAAATTGAAAGATCGGTGGAGCGTTCGATGAGGAGCTGAGTCTGGGGTTCACCGGAGAAGGAGAGGGAGATTCCGCCGCCATTCCCGCGGCGAACGTTTTGGAGGACGGGATCCCGCGCGGTGTCGCCCACCGCAAAGCTGCGCGTGACGGTGTGCAGGTTGCCGCTGAGATCCTTCACCGAAACCATCAGCACGTTGCGCGGCAGGGCGGTGAGAGGCGCGTCGAGATCGAGAGTCCAGACGTGGTCACCGCTTTCGGCGAAGTAGGGGGCCAACTGGGTTCGCGGGGGATGTCCGTTGATGGTGAAGGAGGCTTGCACCGAGAGGGAGGCGCGGTCGAGACCGCTGTAGAAATCGAAGAGACCGAGACGAATTTGAGTCAGCGGTCCACCCTGCCGGCCGGCGATGGGCTGGGAAACGTCGATGACGGGCCGCAGTTCATCGGCGAACCAGCCCAGGCTGGTGAGAACCCCGCCTTGCTTGGAGGTGATCGGCGCCCCGAGATCGATCCAGCGCGCGATGGTCATCTTCTCGTCTTCGGTGAGAGGAGGATAGAGAACGGGATCGGTGCCGGGAGGGGGCATGATGGTGCCGGTGTAGTCGAGGTCGGCCTGATTGGCGCCGGCGCCGGGAGGGAGGGAGTTCACATCGCCGGGGACGGCCTCGGTGGGATGGTCGGCGTTGGTCCAGCCGTCGAGGCGGCGGCCGAAGATTTTCCAGACCAGGAGGGAGCGGCGGGACTGGAACTTACGAACGTAGCGCGAGGCATTGTTGTTGCGCCAGCTGCCGGTGGAGATGATGGGAGGGATGCCGTGGTTGGCGCCGGAGTCGCGGGCCAGGCGGTTCCAGGTGTTGTCGTAGCCATTGACGACGGATGTGTCGTCGAGGCGGAGTTGACCGGCCGGGCCGTCGGGGTTGGCGGGGCTGTGACAGCCGACGCACGAGCGCTGGATGATTGGCTCGATGTCCTGGTGATACTCGAGATCGAGATAGCGTTGGTCGCTCTCCACCACGATGGGATCGCCCGCGGAATCCTTGCTGAGAAGCGGGGTTTTCAGGGCGAGGTCGCGAATCGTGTAGGCCGGCCCGGCCGCGGCGGTGAGATTGAAGTCGAGCGGCATCTTGGAATGCGCGTGGCAGCCGCCGCAGTCGTTGCGCATCTCTCCGGGGCGGACCTGGTGCCAGGTTTGCGACATGTTCAGGACCAGCCCGTCCTTGTCGATGGTCTGGAAGGTGAAGGGGGTGTCGGCCGGGATGCGCGCCAGGAAACTGGTGTCCGGGTCGCCCCTGGGGTCGAGGACGGGATCGCCGTTGCCGTCGAACTTGCGGAGCGGGATCTCGCCGAGGATGCGGAGCCGCTCATTGGCGTGGTTGTAGAACCCCTTGATGTAGTTGTTCCCGATTCCCGGTCCGCGCCCCACGTTGGAGGAGGGCTCCATGGCGAGGACCCGGACCGCATGGATGTCGCTGGGATCGTACTTGCCGGCCGCCGCTCCCTGCCAGTTCCAGTTGGAGTCCTGCTGGTTCTGGTTGGTGTTGAAGGCGTCGAAGCCATCGAACCCGGAGGAAGACTCGGCGGGATCGGTGTCGCGATGGTAGAAGCTGGAGGTGCCGACCAGCCCGAAGGGCGTGCCGGGTTCGAGCGAGGGGTGATCGGAGCCGTCGTTTCGGTACCACGGCAGGTAGGCCGGTTCTTGGATGCCGTAGATTTCCTCGTAGCTCACCACCGGGCGGGGTTGGATTTCGTTCCAGAGAGGATCGTTCTTTATAAGAATCATGTCGGCCTCGTCGGTGACGGGCACGCCGCCCGGGATGAGGGCGAGCCCGGCGTCGTAGGCCGGGTAGCGAGCGGGGCGGTTCAGCGAGTTGGCGGGACCGGGTGAGTAGGACACGAGGACGTCGTTGTCGGGAGCGGCGGCGGGGTGGGTGACCTTGCCGGCGTACTCCCCGGAAAGATTGCGCGATGAGGCGTTGTCGTCACTGTGCGAGAAGGCACTGAGCGCGTAGAGACCCTGGGGCGAAAAGGCGTACTTCCGGTAGCGCGGTTGCTTGTGACTCGGGTGGCTGGGGTCGAACCACCAGATTCCGCGCCGCACGGACGGATTGCCGGGACCGCCCGGAGAGGGACTGCCGAAGGGCGGCAGGCCTGGATCCTTCTGCACTGGAAAGGAAAGAACCGTACCGAATCCCTTGTTGTTCTGGTTGTAGTAGTCGGCCACGGCGATGTGTCCGTTGGAGAGCTGGGTCTGGAAGTGGAAGGCGTTTTGCTTCGTGAAGGGCGAGAGGAGGGGCTCCCACTTGCGGCCATCAGGCCAGATCGCCCACAGCCCCCAGAGGCGCTGATCGCGCAGGCCCTGTGCCTCGTAGCTCGAGAACATGACGCGGCCGTCCATCAAGACGGTGGGGTGCAGGGCGCTGCCGAGGTTGAGATGTCCGATGCACTCCACGTTTCCCCCGTCGTTGTCCATGACGAAGAGCTGGAAATTGGGGTTGGTGAAGGTCTTGTTCGGGAAGTAGTTGTTGCGGCTGGAGGAGAACACGATCTTGCCGCCGGGGAGCGGGCAGGGACCGATGTTGAAAATGCCGTAGCCGAGGTAGTAGGGCTTACCCGGTTCGGAGCTCAGGTTGTTGGACGACCAAGCCAGCACGCCGGTATTGGGCGTCCACTCCTGGAAGGTGAGCCGCACGATCTCGCGGGTCAGGAGATTGATCTTGAAGATATCGGCTCCGGCCCGGGAGGGATCTCCGGGACGTTGGGTGTCGAGGTTGGTCTGGTCGTGGAACTTCGAGTAGTAACACCAGTGAGCGTCGAAGGAGAGAAACGGGTCGACGATGGCGCCGTTGCCGCCGGACACGAGGACCTCCTCCGATCCGTCGGGATGAAGAAGCATGAGATCCGCGCCTGGGCTGATCTCGATCGGATGAAAGACTTCCGGAAGATCGACAAAACTGTCGTCGCCCTGGCGCGGGGCGCGCACGTAGATGAGGTCGTAAGCGAGGCCGGTGGGGACCTGGGCGTAAAGCGCGCTCGTAAAGAGGGTGCCGGCGAGCAGCACGGTGGCCGCCCGCTTCAAAAGCGAAGCGAAGATCATGATTTGGGGGAGAGAGGACGTCCTGCAGCGGCAGACGCGCAGGGCCCGGCGCGCGTTACATGACGAATTTGTGGGGAGTGGGGGCGATTAGAGTATCAAACTCCGCTGCGAGGGGCGAGGTGAAATCGACGGTGTGCTTCTGTGCAACTGTCCAGGTGGCGAGCTCCCGGCCTACTCGCAGGTGATCTGCCGATTCCTGCGGGCGTAGAACGATGCGTATCCGGTCTCTTCGATGAACGGGTGCCACCGCGGATCGCTCATGTAGTGCAGCTCGCCCTCGAATTCCCAAAGCGCGATGAGCTCGCCGGACAGCCCCGCCGAGAGGAGGGTCTGGATGAGAAGGTCGCGGAGCCTGCTGCGCTGGCCGTCGTGAAAAAACGTCGTTTCGGGAGGGAGGAAGACGACGATCAGGGAAGTTCCCTGTTCCGCGAGGCAAACGGTGTCGAGGACTGGCATGAGCGTGAATGCCGTCGCGCCCGGTTCTACCAGCCCGGGCCCTTGGTCCTGGTCTTGATGCGGCAGATGTAGAAGTCGGCGGTCATGTAGAGAGTCGATCCGTCGTCGCCCCAGTTGCAGTTGGCGGTGTTTTGGCCGGTGAGAATCTGGCCGAGGAGCTTGCCCTGGGGCGAGATGATGAGGACGCCGCCGGGGCCGGTGGTCCAGATGTTGCCGTCCTTGTCGACTTTCATCCCGTCGGGGACGCCGGAATACTTTTTCGCGAGTTCGGAGCAATCGTAGAGGACGCGCTGGGGGCCCAGCGATCCGTCCTCCTTGATGTCCCAGGCGAAGATGTAGGGCTTCGGGCCGTGTGATTGCGCCACGTAGAGGGTCTTCTCGTCGGCAGAGAGCGCGATCCCGTTGGGGCGGTCACACTCCTTGGTGAGGAGAGTGACGGCGCCGTCGGTCTCGATGCGATAGACGCCGAACCACGGCGTCTCGCGGTTGGGATCCTTTTCGCGATTGGGAAGGCCGTAGGGTGGATCCGTAAAGTAAATCGCCCCGCTGGAGTGCACGGAGAGATCGTTGGGGCTGTTGAAGCGCTTGCCGTCATAGCGGTCGGCGAGCGTGATCTTGCCGCCGCCGGGAGTGAGGGCGGCCACGCGGCGGTCGCCGTGTTCGCAGGTGAGGAGGCGTCCCTTCGCGTCGAAGGAGAGGCCGTTGGATCCGGGCTCGGGATAACCAGCCGTCACACCGGTGTAGCCGGAGGGCGTCATGAAGACGCGGTGGCCTTCCTTGTCCTCGCTCCACTCGTAGATCGTGTTGGCGGGAACGTCCGACCAGAGGAGGCGCTTGTTCTTCTTGTCCCACACCGGTCCCTCCGACCAGACGAACCCGGAGGTGAGGACCTCGATCTTGGCGTCCTTGTCGAGAAGCTTGTCGAGAGCCTCGTCATGGCGGACCACAGATCCTATGTTCGGCCGTTCCGCGAACGCGAGGGAAGTGGCCAAGAGCGGGAGGCAGGGAGCGAGGGCGATGAGGGCGCTGTGTTTCATTCTAGTTTTAGTTTGGGAAATATACCGGGCGGGGCGCGAAAGTAACGCGGCCACTCGACCCAGGTCACATCGGTGGCAAAGAAGACTTTCTCGACGATGTACCAGCGTCCGCGCTTGGATCGGAGCAGGACCCAGAGGACTTCGTCGGCGTCATCGACCCATTCCTCGAACATGGTGCCCGCGTAGGGCATCTGCTTGCCGTCCTTGGTCAGGGGGAGGGCATCGAGAAAGGCCCAGCCCTTTTCCACCATGAGGTGATTGACCTTGAAGGTGACTTCCCGGTGGAGAACGTCCTCGATCGGGTCGCGCACGGCGTCGAGGATGTCCTTGCGATCCTTGCTGCCGGCCTTGGGGGTGACGGGTCCCGCGGCGAGGAGGGGCGCCATGAGTGCCAGGAGGGCGGGGAGGAGTCGCATGAGGACACTACGTAGCTTGATTTCCGAGCTGTCGCAAGTCCCGCGCCCGTGGCAACGCGGCTGGTCCAAACTGGCCGAAGTCCACAAACGGGGACGTAGTCAGCCAGAAGGCAGGCCATGACTGCCAGATGACCTGGGGCCGGGTCCGGCGATTTGGGAGCCGCTTTTCTCAAGGAACGGTCACGACCACGTCGTCGATGTACCAACCGGCCTGGGGGCCTGGGGGCCGGGGGGGTCGGGAGTGAGGTCGATCTCCGGGGAGCTCAGCCACGCATTGGCGTCGTCGCCGGCGCGATTGACGTCCAGCCGCAGCTTGTCACTGGATCCAACGCCGAGGGCGCTCAAGTCGCCGTTCATGCCCTCCGCGATCTGGGCCTGCGACAAGGCGACTTCAAAGATCGCAACATCGTCCATGCGTCCGAGGAAGTCGGTCACAAGATCGGCGCGGTTTCCGAACCGAAGGGGAGCATCCGAATCAAGCAACACATTCCGGATACGGCCCGTTCCGTCGGGGGTGCCATCGTAGTAAAAGAGTGGTGGGATGGGCTTTGGCGTTCATGCGCGCGGAACTTGTGGGGCATCCCAGACCGTGTAATGGTTAAAGGAAAACTTGCCTCGAATGGTGATCCGTCGGCTGAGGCAGCCCGGAACGATCGACCGGCGACTCTTCGGCGCCGGTGGAGTAGTCCCTGGCGATCACGCCCGCCAGCAATCCCAGGATCACCGTTGGCGCGCGGTGAAAACATTCACGTGCTAGTTGGATCGTTCCAAGATTCCGGGATGGCAACAGCCCTCCTGGGGAATGGGCCGATCAATCACCCGGAGATCGCACTTAGGATAACGTTCCCCCGCGCGGCGGCAGACCCCACGTGTCATACAACGGAGAACGGCCTATTTGCGTTTCCCCTTCCACCCTCGTGGAGGTGGTGCGAAATTCCCGGGCGATCCGCCGCCGCGGCGGGGATCGGGTTTGACGGTCCGGCGGAGACCGTAACGGAAATCCAGGTGCCGCATGGAACTGGAGCGGACGAACTCCGTGGCCCGCACGTGGTCGACGAGTTCATCGCCATAGCCGGTGCCGGTCTCCCGATCTGAAAGATGGGCTCTGTTGCCGGACTTTTCCCGGCGTTGTTTCGTGCTCGGCGTGATCTTCACCGGGGGCCGTGGGCGAGCGCTCTTTTCTCGAATTGCCCAAACCCAGACTTCTCCGATGTGGCCGTGGTGTCTGGTCCGGCCGGCATAACTGTCGTCCCGGCCGGTGAAGGTGAAGGCCGCCACCCGGAAATCGCCGCGGCGCCATCCCCGAATGCGGGCCGACTGGCCGGGATCGAGAACGTACCCGCCGGAGTGCTGCGAGGCAGGACTCCCGTCCATCACCGAAAGACCGTCCACCCCGATCACGAATAGCACCCGGTCGGCGGGGTCGTGGTTCTTGATCCGGATTTCGTACTCGATTCCCCAACGTAGAACGGCAACGTAGGTCGCGCCGTGGCGGTCTCTCTGCTGGGACAGGGGGCGTCCGGCAACCAGGAATTCGACGCTGACACTGGGAGGTCGTTGCCCCCAATGGTCGGGTGGGGAGGCGGCTGCATTTCCCGGAATCATGAAAATGAGCGCCAGGGCGATCAGATAGCTGTGCGGTGGTTGCATCATGGGATTGCCTTCCATTCTCTGAGATCACCTTACGGGGCTTTCCCCGGATTTCAAACGGTGGCTGCGAATTTGCTTCGCCATGCTTTATCGTCTGGCTCTAAAGGAGCCCTGGGCGGTTGAGGGCGGTGTTCAGGGCGGTGGATCGACAAGGTTGCGCATGGCGCAGAGAGTCGTATCAACATGGCGGAACCGCCGCGCGCCGGACTTGCGATGTGGACCGAAGTAATTGCGGGTCGCGGCGATCAGCCCGTCGAGAAACCCTTTCGTTCCGATCGCCAGCCCATCCGCAAAGTAGCGCACTTTCGTGGCGAGCATTTCCGCTTCGCAACGCGGCCGCATCTCTTTCATGACACTCTCGGCCTCGACCTTGCCGCGCCGTTGGTCCGCCATGTATAAATTATTTGTCTGGGAATTAATCCAATGGCGGATTCGA
>CAUZKZ010000012.1:0-27948 GCA_963580345.1 Verrucomicrobiia bacterium
GAATACGCAAGGTTCAAGAGCTGGCATCACGAACCTATCCTGCAAATCCGGAGGCTCTTGTCTAGCAGAAACGCTCAATCGAAGATTCTATCAGCTTCGCAGCATTTTTGGCCAATCACCCTGCCGAACGGAGGTATTTCAACAGTCTCTTAGGGCCTCCTTAGCGACCTGTCGGGTTCCCCGAATCGGAGCGGGTACCGGACCGACCTCTCCGGATTGCGGAAAACATCTCCGACCTCCGCCCAGCGCCCCGCCCCCGGGCCTATTCTTTCTCTCCCTCGGAGGGGTCCCTCTCCTCTGCTTCTTCTGCAGCTTCATTCTCCCCGCTTTGCCCCGCCCCGGCATCCTCGTCTTCATCCCCATCTTCCTCGTCATCGTCCCCACTCACCACTTTCGCGATATCCTGTAGCTTCTCGTCGCCGCGCAAGGTCACCAACTTCACCCCCTGGGCGTTACGGCCCGTCTCGCGCACTTCCGCCACCCGGATCCGGATGCTCTGCCCCCCGGTCGTCATGAGCATCAGTTCATCGGTCTCTTCGACCGGCACCGCTCCGACCACATGGCCCGTCTTGTCAGTAACTTTCATGGTGATGATGCCTTTCCCGCCCCGGGTCTGGGCCCGGTAATCCGCGAACGGCGTCCTCTTCCCGATGCCGTTCTCGGATGCCACCAGGAGGGTGCAGTCGTCGCTGACCAGGGCAAGGCCCACCACCACGTCGTCGCCCGCCGGCCTGATGCCGGCCACGCCGGCCGCAGTGCGGCCCATCGCCCGGGACTGCTCCTCCCGGAAGCGCAGGCTCAGGCCGTTCCGGGTCACGAGCACGATCTCGTCGCTCCCGGTCGTGAGCCGGACATCGATCAGTTCGTTTCCATCGTCGAGCTTGATCGCGATGATGCCGTCCTTGCGGAAATTCCGGAAGTCGTAGATCCCGGTCTTCTTGACCTTGCCATTGCGGGTCGCGAAGAGGACAAACCCGGCGTCTTTCCCGAAGGTGACATCGTTCCCTTCGTCGTCGAGGCGCCGTTCGAGGCGCAACATGGCGGCGATGCTCTCCTCCGGTTGAAGGTTCAGCACATTCTTGATGCTGCGCCCTTTGGAGGCCCGTGAGCCCTCCGGCAGTTCGTAGACGCGCTCCACGTAAACCCGTCCCGTGTTGGTGAAAAACATCAGGTAGTCGTGGGCCTGCGCACTGAAGAGGTGCTCCACGAAGTCGTTTTCCTCTTCGTTGACCCCGCGCGTTTCCATCCCGCGCACTCCCATCCCGCCGCGCCCCTGCACGCGGTACTCGCTCGCGAAGGTGCGTTTCACGTAGCCGCGGTGACTCAGGGTGCAGATCACTCCCTCGTTCGCAATCAGGTCTTCGATCGCAATCTCGCCTTCGTCGGGCAGGATTTCGCACTTGCGTGGTGTGCCGTACTTTTCCCTTACGGCCCGCAACTCCTCCTTGATGATCGTCAACACCCGCGCCTCCTTGGCCAGGATGTCGATCAGGTCCTTGATCTCCTCGATCAGTTCGTCGTAGCTGGACTTGATCTTCTCGCGTTCCAGCGCCACCAATTGGTAGAGGCGCAGTTCGAGAATGGCGTTCACCTGGTTATCGGTGAAGGCATAGGTGTCGTCCTGGAGGCTGGGTTGATCACGGATCAGGACCCCCAGGCTCTCCGCGGCCTCCTTCGTGAAGGTGTAGGCTTTCACCTTTTCGCGGGCCTCTTCGCGACTCTTCGATGCGCGAATCATCTCGATGAAGTCGTCGAGGCGGCCCAAGGCGAGCAGGAGCGCCTCGAGGTTTTCAGCCCGCTCCTCGGCCTTTTCGAGCAGGTAGCGTGTGCGCCGGATGATCACTTCCCGGCGGTGCTCGATGTAGCAATCGAGAGCCTCCTTCAGCGACAGGAGCTTCGGCCGCCGCTCGTGGATCGCCAGCATGTTGACGCTGAAGGACGTTTCCATCGCGGTCAGCTTGTAGAGCTGGTTCACGAGGACCTGCGGCCGTGCGTCACGTTTCAGGGTGATCTCGATGCGCGTGTTCTCGTCGGTCAGGTCGCGCATGCCCGCGATCCCGACCACGACCTTCTGGTTCACCAGTTCCGCGATGCGTTGCTGCAGGGTGGCGCGGTTGACGCCATAGGGCACTTCCGTGATGGTGATGATGGAGGCCCCGCTCACCTTTTCATCGATTTCCATCTTCCCACGCATCTTCACCGACCCGCGGCCCGTCGCGAAGTAGCTCTCGATTCCCTTCACTCCGCGAATTTCGCAGGCCACCGGGAAGTCCGGGCCCTTCACGTGCTGCATCAACTCCAGCAGCGTGATGTCAGGATTGTCGATCTGCGCGCAGATTGCATCCACGATCTCCCCGAGGTTGTGCGGGGGAATGTTGGTCGCCATTCCCACCGCAATCCCGGTGCCTCCGTTGATCAGCAGGTTCGGGAATGCCGCCGGAAAGACCGTCGGCTCGGTGCGGGTCTCGTCGTAGTTGGGGACGAAGTCGACGGTGCGCTTGTCGAGATCGGCCATCATGGCCATGCCGAGATGGGTGAGGCGGGCCTCGGTGTATCGCATCGCGGCGGGCGGGTCGGCTTCGGGGGAGCCGAAGTTCCCCTGGCCGTCGACGAGGATCTCCCGCATGGACCAATCCTGCGCCATGTTCACGAGGGTCGGATAAATCACGCCCTCCCCGTGGGGGTGATAGTTACCGGAGGTATCGCCGCAGATCTTGGCGCATTTTCGGTGGGCCTTGTTGGGCGCCAGGCCGAGATCGTTCATCGCGAACAGGATGCGGCGCTGCGACGGCTTCAATCCGTCCCGCGCGTCCGGCAAGGCGCGGGAAATGATGACCGACATCGAGTAGTCCAGGAAGGACTTGGAAAGCTCGTCGGCAACGTTGATGGGCTTGATATCGTCTTCTTGAGCCATGAAAAGTGGTCGAAAGTCGGAAAGTCAATGATCGAGGGTCCGCCTCACACGTCGAGATTCCGCACGTTGAGGGCGTTATCTTCGATGAAGCGTTTGCGGGGCTCGACGACATCCCCCATCAGCGTCTCCAACATCTTGTCGGCCTCGAGGTGATTGTCCTCATCGAGGCGCACCCGCAGGAGCTGCCGGGTATCGGGATCCATGGTGGTGCTGTAGAGTTCCTTGGCATTCATTTCCCCCAGTCCCTTGAAGCGCTTGATGCTCACGCCCCGCCGCCCGATCTCGAGGACCCGGTCGAAGATTTCCGGAACCGAAAAGAGGGGCACCACTGTCTGCTTCTCGCCTTCACCCTCCACAATTTCGTAGAGCGGCTTGTCCATCGCAAAAAAGTGCACCGTATCGATCCCCGCCGTGTCGAGACGATCCAGGAGCTTGGCGATGGCGTGGCTTTCGTGCAGTTCGTAGAGGACCGCCCGGCGGGTCACGCCATGGCCATTGCCGCCCACCGTCTCGCTGTCGGCCGCCGCCTCGGCCTCGGGCTCCTCTTCCTCGATGACTTCGCCGAAGAGGCGAAGGTCCCGGTTCTGGTCGGAAAACTCGCGAAGCGACTGCTCGGTCGCAAAGTAGTGGAGGCTCTCCTCGTTGCCTTCCCGCACCTTCACCATGTAGTCGGGCAACTGGCGGTCCTCCCGTGCCGCAAGGTAGTCGGCGAAGTTCCCGCCATTTCCCTCGATGCTGTTGGAGTAGCGCGAGAGGATCGAGAGGGTCTCCAGGATCCCTTTCAGGTCCTGGGCCGAGTGCGGCCGGCCGTCTCCGTGGTGGCGGAGGATGACATCGTCCGCTCCGAGTTCGATGAGGATCTTGTTGAGTTCGGCGTCGTCCTGCACGTATTCCTGGCGCTTCTTGCGCGTGACGAGATAGAGCGGCGGCTGGGCGATGTAGAGAAAGCCGCTCTTCACGAGTTCTGGCATCTGCCGGCAGAAGAAGGTCAGCAGGAGGGTCCGGATGTGCGAGCCGTCCACGTCCGCGTCGGTCATGATGATGACCTTGTGGTAACGCACTTTTTCGAGGTTGAAGGCGCCTTCCTGTTCTCCGTCGCCGATCCCCGCCCCAATGGCGGTGATCATGCTTTGAATTTCCTTGTTCTGGAGGGCCTTGTGGAGCCGCGCCTTCTCGACGTTGATGAGCTTGCCACGCAGGGGAAGGATGGCCTGGGTTCTCCGGTCCCGACCCTGCTTGGCCGAGCCGCCGGCGGAGTCGCCCTCCACGATGTAGAGTTCGCTCTTGGCCGGATCGCGCTCCGAGCAGTCCGCCAGTTTCCCGGGGAGACCACCGCCGGAGAGCGCCGACTTGCGCACCGTCTCGCGGGCCTTGCGGGCCGCCTCGCGGGCCCGGGCCGCGTTGATGGCCTTTTCAATGATGGTTTTCGCGACGGCGGGATTTTCGTCGCAGAACGCCTGGAGTCCCTCGTGGACGATTGAGTTCACCACGCCCTCCATCTCGGTGTTGACCAGCTTGTCCTTGGTCTGCGAACTGAAGCGGGGGTTTGGCATCTTGACAGAAATGACCGCCACCAGGCCTTCCCGCACGTCGTCGCCGCTCAGAGAGGGTTCCTTGTCCTTGAGGAGTTTGTTTCCCTTGGCGTACTGGTTGATGGCCCGCGTCAGCGCGGTCCGGAAACCGGTCAGGTGCGTGCCGCCATCCGCGTTGGGGATGGAGTTCGCGTAACAGAGAATCTGGTCGTTGTAGCTGTCATTGTATTGCAGGACGACGTCGACAAAGACGTCATCTTCGGTCACCTTCCCGTCGTAATCGACCTCGATCTTGCGTTTCCCCCTCAGGACGACCGGTTCGGGGTGGACGAGGGTCTTGTTTTCGCCGAGTTGTTCCACGAATTCTTCGATCCCCTTGGCGTAGAAAAAGGAGGTGGATTTGGCGCTCTCGGGGCGCTCGTCGACGAGTTCGATGGTGAGCCCCGGGTTGAGGAAGGCGAGTTCCCGCAGGCGGGTGGCGAGGCGGTCGAATTTGAACTCGATGGTATCGACGAAGATCGTGGCGTCGGGGAAAAAGGTGATGATGGTGCCGGTCTGGTTTTCGTCGACATCGCCGATGACCTGGAGGGGCTCGGTGGTCTTGCCGCGCTCGAAGGTGATGGCGTAGACCTTGCCATCCCGCATCACCTCGGCCTTGAACCAGTCCGAAAGAGCATTCACGCACTTGGCCCCCACCCCGTGCAGGCCGCCGGAGTACTTGTAGGCGCCCTGGCCGAACTTGCCGCCTGCGTGCAGGTTGGTCAGCACCAGTTCCACCGCCGGCATCCCGAACTTCTTGTGCATGTCGACCGGGATTCCGCGGCCGTTGTCGGCGATGGAGACCGAGCCGTCGACATGGATGGCGACCTTGATGCGATCACAGAAATTGGCCAGGTGCTCGTCGATGGAGTTGTCGAGCACCTCGAAAACGCAGTGGTGCAGGCCGCGCTCATCGGGATCGCCGATGTACATCCCGGGGCGCTTGCGGACGGCCTCCAGGCCCTCCAATTTGTCGATCTGCTCGGCGCCGTATTCTTGCAGTTTCGAGACCGCGATATCGGGCTCGTCGGCCCCCATTTCAGAGTTGGGCATAGGTGCACCAAAGGTGGTCCAGAACCGGGTTTTAAACAAGATTCTTTCGCCTTTTCGGGACCCCGAAACCGAACTTTTTGAGGCCCGCTTTTTCCCCTCGATTTCGCCGGGATTTCAAGGCCTTTTATTGCCCTCTCAGCGATTCTCGTAGCTGGGTGTCCTGATACTCTTTTTCGCGAGGGCCGCCACCCCCACCGCGATGGCGAGGGTGACCACGATGGCCACCAGGATCTTGATAAGAATGATGGATTCCTTCCGGTCCTGGTACTGTTCCGAGATCCCGGTGGCGGGATTGACGGATCGCCCGGGACGACTGTTGGCTTGGAGAGGCGAGCCGGATTTCTGCATGCGGGGCGTCCCCGGCCCCTCCTCGCCCGGCGGCCCGGGAGGGGGCGGCTGATTGGGGACGGGTGGACCCGCCTCCAAAAATCGGGGCGGAGAGCGGCGGGCTCCCCATGGCGGGCATGGCGGCGGTTGGGGTGGCGGTCCCGGGGCTTGCCGGCGCCTCGGCGGACTTCTTGACCCGCGCCCGGTGCGGGCGGGGTTTGATGGGGATCGGGCGCGGACCGGACGGGAGCGCAGCCGGAGGGGGCGCTTCGATTTCCTTCCGGCAGCCGGGGCACGGTCCCCGCACTCCCACCTGGCCGACGGGCGCCTCCAGGACCATCTCGCAATAGGGACAATAAAAGCGGACCGGCTGCCGGGCCGAATCGGCTTCCCCTCCCCGGGTGCGATCCTGTGCCTGATTCGCCCGTTCCACCGATCCCTGCCAACTCCAATCCATTACAGCTCAAGGAGCATTCTTTGCCAGCTGAGAAGATGTTGCGAGGGGTCCGCTTCCCACGCGATCTGTTCCAGGGCGGCGCGCGGGGCGATCACGGAGGATTCGATCGCGAGGACCTCGGCGGCGCGGTCCCGCTTCCTGGCGAGCGCTTCGAACCGTTTTTCCTGGTCGTTGTCCCAACGGCGTCCGCTGCCCTTCCGCCTCTCCGGCCATTGCGCCTTGGGAATTTGCCGGGCCAGATCCACCGCTTCCTGGAGCCGCTTGGCCCGGGCTCCCTTGACGTTTCGCGGGAGTTCGAGGTTGTGCCCCCGGACCAACGCTTCGCTCCAGTCGATCAGTTGCTGATTGCGCACCACCATGAAGGGCGGGCGGTCCCATTCCTTCGCTTCGCGATCCCGCCATTTCCAGAGCGCCCGCAGGAAACTGAGGGCTTGCCGGTCCAGTTTCCCGGCGCCACGAATCCGCCAGGGGTCCTCCCGTTCTTCGTCGCGCTCCAGGACCCGCTCCATGGCCGCCTCGCAACTTTCCACGAACCAATCGAAGCGGTTCTTTTTCCGCAGTTCCTCCTCCAGTTTTCCGGCCAGAGGCAACAGGTAGCGCACGTCGTTGCGGGCGTATTCGCACATCTTTTCCGGGAGCGGGCGCTGACCCCAGTTTTCCTTCTGGGAGGCCTTGCACAATTGGACGTCAAAGTACTGCTCCACCAGGTTCGCGTAGCTGAACCGCAGGACTCCCAGGAGCCGTGCCGCGATCTGGGTGTCGAAGATGATCCGTGGCAGGGATCCGAATTCCCGCCGCAGCAGGGTCATATCGAAGTCGGCTCCGTGCATCCAGACTCCGTTCAGCTCGAGGTAGTTCTTCAACGGCGTGAGATCCTCGACCTCCAGGGGATCCACCAATTTGACCGCCCCCCCGTTGGAGACCTGGATCAGGCACAACTGTTCCGCGTAACGGTGGAGATTGTCCGCTTCAAGATCGATTCCGGCATAGGGAGGGCCACTGGACGGTAAGGCGTCCACCAGTCCAGCGAGATCGGCGCTCGTGGTAATCATTCAGAAGGGAGGCCCGGTGCCTGCCGGAACCTGCCACATTTCAACACGAACCCGGCGGTGCGAAAAGCCTGATTGTGAAAGAGAACTCACGCGGCCCGGGGCCGGCGCTGGCAAATCCGGTCCCGGCGCTCTGTCAGGAACTAATTGAGGACCACTTTCACCCGCAGGAAGCAGTTGGCAGGCGGCAGCGACGGCTCCGGCGGCACATTATCCGGGACCAGCACGCGATTCCTCACCTCGAGGGTGGTCGCGTTATCCTGAACGAGATCGAATATCGGATCTCCCGGCAGAATCGTCATCCAGTTCACAAGATCGGTGCTGTACTCGAAGAAGTAGGAAACGCTGCCTCCGGTAAAAGGCCGCTTCGTGAGGCTGGCGGTGCACATCAAAGTCGTGCGGTCCAGGTTGTACTTGAAAGTCGGTCGATCCCCCGGATCCGCCACGGCGGTTCGGAGCGCCCACTCCAGGACGTTGCTTGCTCCATCCCGGTCGAGGTCGAACTCCGGACGGCGTTCCGACAGCGGGGTGCCGAAGGGGAAGCCTCCCACCCCGGTCAGGTTTCCGAGGAGGGTAAAGCCATCATAGGTATCGATGAACTGGACTCGCCAGTTGAAGAATCTATCGACTCGTTCGCTGGTATCGGGCAGCGCCGACTGGCGGCCGAAGGTCAGCCGTCCGGTGGCGGAATCCCCCGGCCGGAAGAAGAACGGGCCCAGCTCGAATTCGCTGTCCAACGCACCGATCAGGACTTCGCTGCGGTCCCCGGGGGGGGTCTGGATCGGAAACGGCGGGAAGACGATGACGTTTTCCCGGGCCACCGCATAGAGGGGCCCGAGCAAACCAACATCCACGATCAGATCCGGGTCGGTGAGCATTCCGAAGCCCCCGAAAAGGGGCGGGCCCGTGAGGGTAAACTCGTCAACCGCCAGGATTTGCCCGGCATCGTATTTTTCCTGCACCCAATCCGGGAAGCGCTGGGTGATCTGGAAGCTGTCGCCGTCCAGCAGCCTGACCGACGGGGGTATGATGGCCCGGAGCTTGTATTTGTGACCCGCCGCGAGGGTTGCGGACAGGTCGTTTTGGGTCTCGAACCATTCGACGCCCGGATAGCCGAAGTCCAGGAGTGGTTCGACGGCGCCGGCGAGGGGTCCGGTAGTGATCTCAATGCGATAATCGGTTCCCAGGATGAGGGTCGAGTAGTCCTGGCCCAGCCCCTTGATAAAGTTGCCCGCCACGATTTCGACCGTGGCTTCGATCACCTCCTCCTCGGGGCTGAGATCAAAGGTGGCGTCGGGCGCCAGGGTCGGCAGGGGGGCCAAGGTGCCGGGGATCGTGATGACTCTCCCGGGGGTGGCGGGGGCGGGAAGGCGGCCCAGGTTCGCCACCGAGATAGGAAAACGCGTCGTTCCCACCAGGGGGCCGCTTGTCACGGTGAGGCGGTAGGTTGGGCTGGTGAGGCAGAGCAGGTCGCGATTGGTCGTGATGGTGGTGCCGCCCCCGGCCACCGCGACCACGGTGCCGGTCACCTCTCCTCCCGAGATGTCGGTGGCGGTCAAGAATTCGAACGGGGTGAGGACGATGCTCGGATCGCGACCCACCGGGGGCGGGGGCGGGGGCTGCGGCCCGAAGACGCTGATCGGATATTGAATGGCGGGACCGGTGGTTGCCCTGACGTGAAGCGATTCGTCTTTGAGGCCCCCGCTGGTGATCCTCATCTCGTAAACGCTTCCGGCCTTGAGGTCCTCGGTGAGATCGAGATCGGTGGTGATCAGCGAGACGGTGAGTCCGGCGAGCGTGAAGGTGTCACCCCCCGCCAGGCCCAAAGCAGTCAGGTCCTCCGGGGTGGTGAGATCCGCCGCGGTGGGGTCGCCGAAGGACGAGATCCGATAGGTGGTCCCCAGCAGGGGGCTGGCGGGGGGGCCGGTGATCTCCATTTGGTAGACTCCTCCCGGCTCAACGTCCAGGTCCACGTCGGCCGTCACCTGGGTACCCATCACCGCGGCCACTGTGAAAAAGCCCGCCGGGGGCGGGACCGGGTCGGCGAACTTCACGCACGAGACTCCGCTCACGCTCGCCTCCACGCTCAAATCGGCGACGCTCTCCGACATGGTGGGCAGACTCGTGGGGGCGGGAGGAAACGGGGCAGTGGGGTCCGGGGCCGCCACGTACTGGTTTCCGCGCATCGAAAAGAGCATCGTATCGCTCTGAAAGGTATTCTGGGCGTTGAGGCCCAGCCACTCGAAGACGATGAAGGTTCGCGGGTCGAACTGCAGCCGCCCGTTGACCCAGGGGGTATTGGTCATGCGCCAACCCTGGGGAGCGCCGCCCCGTCCGGGGAAGGCGTCGGGAGCCACCAGGTGGTTGACTGCGAAGGGAATCTCAGTCGGGGGCTCCGCTTCGTCATCGAGGGCAGGAAGCGAAAAGATGTAGGTCCCCCAGGGGACGTCCCAGTAGTGCCGCGTGAGTTCGCTACTACCGGAGCCATAATGCCGGTGCCCCTCGTAGACCGTGATATCCCTCCCGCTGGGGGGAGGCACCAGGACGCTGAACCAGACCGTGAGGCTCTTATCCTCGATCGAAAAGATTTCCGCGATGGAACCGTTGTTGGCGCGCAATCCGTCGGCGATGCCGGAGGGCGGGGCCGCGATCATCCGGAAGCGGTCGCGCCGGTAGGGTTCTATTACCGTGGCCGGGATCACGCTGGCGAACGACCAGAACGCTCCCGAGTCGTCGATCCCGTCGCGATCCACGTCCCCGCGGGAGGTGAAGCCGTTTGTCCCGAGGGGACAGAAATCGGGGTCGGGCCCGAAGATCACGAAGGAGGGGTGAAAGGCGCAGCCCGAGAGGGCGACCGATCCGTCCTGAAAGAACAGGTCGGTCCATCCCCCGAGATAGAATGAGGAGGTTGGCCCGTTCTGGAGCCACGACTTGCGATCCCAGAACTGGAAGGTGGTCTGCGCGGAACCGAAGGCAGGTACAAGAAGAAGTGCGGCAAGTAGCCGTTGGGTAAGGCTCGTAGGCATCAGAACAATGTGTTTTTCGGCGCTAAATGTCAGCTCTGCAAGGAGTTTTTCACGAGATCTGTATACGCAATGTAAGGACAGGAGATCCTGGGAACTGATCCTCCATGAGTAAAGAGGCCCCGGATCCCGGGGTTGTTCACTTAAATCATGCCCCGCATGAGAAACTCCGCGTTGGTTGAATTCTTCGAAAGCTGTTTGAGAAGGGTCTCGAGGGCCTCTCCGATCGGAAGGGTGGTGAGCTGACGGCGAATTTCGATGACCTTCACCATTTCCTGGGGATGGTAGAGGCGGTCGTCGTTGCGGGTTCCGCTCTGCGGGATGTGAACGGCCGGGTACATGCGCCTCTCTGCCAATTCACGATCGAGGCGGATTTCCATGTTTCCGGTGCCCTTGAGTTCCTCGAAAATGATGTCGTCCATCTTGCTTTCGGTCTCGATGAGGCAGGTTGCCACGATGGTGAGGCTGCCGCCGTCCTCGAGATTGCGTGCCGCGCCGAAGAACTTGCGGGACATCTGGAGGGCGGCGGGGCTCAATCCGCCGGACCCGATCGGCCCGCCTCGCTGGGCGTTGTTGTAGCCGCGTGCCAGGCGGGTCAGGCTGTCGAGCAGGATCACGACGTCTTTCCCGAGTTCGACCAGTCGGCGGGCCCGCTCCAGGACGAGATCCGAAACCTGAGCGTGCCGCTTGGAGGGTTCATCGAAGGTGGAGCTGAAGACCTCTGCATCGACCGCCTCTTCAAAATCGGTGACCTCTTCCGGTCGCTCGTCCAGCAGCAGCACGATCAAGTTCGATTCGGGGTGGTTGGCCACGATCGACTTGGCGATCTCCTTGAGCAGAATGGTTTTGCCTCCCCGGGGCGGGGCCACGATCAATCCCCGCTGTCCCTTCCCGAGGGGCGCCACGATGTCGATGAGACGCACCGCGAGGGCGTCCTCTCCGGCGCGCTCCAGGTGAAAGCGTTCTTCTGGAAAAAGCGAGGTGAGTTGATCGAATCCCTTCGGCGGCTTGAACTCGGCGGCCGGCATCCCTTCCACCGTGAGGACTTCAACCGCGGAGAGGTACTTGTCGCGCTCGCGCGGGGCGCGGAGCCTGATGCGAACCAGGTTTCCGACCTGCAACCCGTACTGCTTGAGGAGGTTCCCGCCCACATAAAAATCGTCCGGCGAGTTCCGGAAGCTGCGCTTGGGATCGCGCAACATGGCGAAGTTCTCTTTGGCTTGTTCGAGGATGCCCTCCGCCTCCAGGATAGTTCCATGGGTGGCGAAGAAGGAGAGCAAGTCGAACACGAGGGCGCTCTTGCCCGCCGCCGCGTTGAGCCGGATCGGGAGGTCGGCCGCCAGTTTGAGCAGATCCGCCAGGGACCGCTCGCGAAACTCGTTCACATCGATCCGCTCCGGAACGTCGTAGACGGGTTCGGGTTCCGGTTCCGGTTCCGGTTCCGGTTTGGATTCGGGTTTGGCCTCCGCGCTTTCCACGGCGGTGTCGGCCGCCGCCGCCGTGGCCGTGGCCGTGGCTTTCTTTGGATCGTCGGGGGCGGGTTCCTGGGGTGTCTCTTTGTCGCTCATGAGATCGAGAGTCTGGAGAAAGCGGGAGATCTGGTGGCGGAGGACCTCTTCCGGTCCTTCGTTCCAGAACACCACGTCGGCGCGCGGGATTTTTTCCCCGATGGGGAGTTGCGCGGCCACGATGGCTTCCGCAAGGGTGTCGTCGAATTCGTTGCGGGACTTGAGCCGGCCCAGCTGGGTTTCACGCGTGGTGGCAACCAGAAGGCAGCGCTCGTATCCAAAGTCGAAACCGCTTTCAAAAAGGAGCGGCACGTCCGCGACGAACAAAGGCGACGCGCCACCGGTAGCAGTTTCCTGCTTGAACTCAAGACATTCCTTCCGGACCAGGGGATGGAGAAGGCCCTCCAGGGCCCTGCGCCGGACCTCGTCGGGGAAGACCGCCTCGCGCAGTTTCCGGCGGGAGAGTCTCCCCTCCACCGCGACCTCCGGTCCCAACCTCTCGACCACCTGCTGCGCCACCTCCCCGTCTTCCAGGAGCCTGTGCACGGCCGCATCGCAATCGAAGACCGCGGCGGCTGGAAGCAACTCCTGCAGGAGGCGGCAGAAGGTGGTTTTCCCGGTGGCGACACCGCCAGTGAGGGCGAAGACGTGCATGAGTCGGTTCGCTGGGTTCGAATCCCGGGTTTCGGTTCTTGGTTGGTCGCGGTTAGCAGTGGGGGTTGCGGGGGCGTGGCCGCTCTTCGGGCTCCGTGGCGCGCCGGAGATTGGAACAGAAACGGATCGCTTTCGAAACCCTGAACCTTGCCCGGCAAACCGCCCAAAGAAAAACCCCGGCGGCCGTGATGCTGCCGGGTTTGAAGAGTCGCGTGCCCGGGCGCCTAGCGCGAGGGGAGAACCCCGGGATCGCCGTCCACCGAGATTCCCGGGCCGCCTGGGGGCTCGGCGTCGCCGGGAGGCTGCGTGTAGTCCGGCCCCGTGCCGGGAGGACGAATTGGACGCCCCGCGGCATCGATGAGCTGGGCCGTCACGAAGATGATCAAGTTGCTCTTGATTGTATTATGAGAACTGCTCTGGAAGAGGCGGCCAATGAGCGGGATGTCGCCGAGGAGCGGAATCTTGTCTTCCACGTTCTGCACCTCCTCACGGATGAGGCCCCCGATCGCCACGGTGTGTCCGTCGTAGATGGTGATCCCGGTGCTGACGCGCCGGCTCGAGAAGACCGGCATTTCGATTCGGTTCTCGGTGATGCCGACCTGGACGGGGTTGCCGAGGGCATCATTGGCAGGCGCGGTGATCGGGCTGCCGAAATTGACGAAGCCTTCGAACTCCACGATTTCGGGAGCGAAGCGCAGGTCGATGACGAAGTCGTTGGCGCCCACGTTCGGCTCGATCTCGAGCGTGACCCCCGTATTGCGGGTTTCAAAGGCCGTCGGGGTGGCGGGTGTGACCGGGAAGCCCCCGGCTCCTCCGCCCCCTCCCAGACCTCCCCCGAGGAGGCCCCCTCCCCCGCCGAAGTTGCCGCCCACCTGGTTGGGAAGTTCCGGCGGCTCGTACTCGGTCGGGTAAATGAATTCCCGGATGATCTCGATGGTCGCCTTCTGGCCGGGACGAGCCGTGATGCTCGGGGCCGTCATGATATCGGCGCCTTTCTTCTGGGCCAGGCCGCGCATGATCATCTGCAATTGGCCGCTGTTGAACAGGCCGGTGAGACTGAGGATGCCCGGAGCGACGCTATTGGTCTGGGCGCCGCGGTTCGGATTGTTGAGGGCGGCGTCGATGCTGTTGCGGGTAATGGCGGTGTCTCCGCTACGGTTCGCCGCCGTCACGATGTTCGAGACGGTCTGGTTGGTGCCGGCTGGAATCCCCGGGATGGTGGTGAAGGCCACCGGGCTGATGAAATCAGAGGCCGCGCGGGAAATCCCGTTGCCGATCGTCCCGCCACCCACGAAGAGTTCGTCGGTGCCAAGGGAGGTCAACCCGAAGGGGGTGATGATCCAGTCGAAGCTCAACTCGTCGGAGTTGTCCTGCGAGATCTCCACGAACTTGGTCATGACCTTGATCATCTTCGGCGTCCTGCCGATTTGTTCCTCCACCAGCTGGTCGACGATGTCGAGGTTCGTGGGGGTGTTGTTCACAATAAGGGTGCTGGAGCCAGGGATGAACTGGGCCGAAGCGCCCTCGGGAAAGTCGATTCCGCTGTCCTTCAGGATATCGATCAGAGGCCGGCGGGGCTTGATGGATCCTCCCCCCAGGCTCGTGTCGTCGCCAAAGGGATCGACCTCGCCGCCATCGCCGCCACCGTCCACACCAGAGTCGATGTCGGTCAGGAAGGTGGGTGGCACTTTCCACTTCCGGCTCAGTATTTCATCCCCTTCTCCGGAACCGAGCGGCAGGAGAGTCACCGCAAACCCGTCGATCTTGTAACGGAGGCGGCCCTGGTCGCAGATGTACTGCAAGGCGGTGGCGAGCGGGACGTTTCGCAGCTTGAGTTCCTTCACGCGGGCGGTGCCGGGATCCCCTGCCCCGAGGCCGCCTTCCGCATCGAGTTCCACATCGGCGGCGCCCCCCCCCTCGAGACGGGGCTTGCGAATCACGAAGTTGATACCCTTCTTGGTGGGATCGATTTCCCAGTTGTCCAGTTCCCGGGCCCGCTGGCGCAGGAAATCGATCGCTTCCTCCACCGTGGTGTCGTCAAAATCGACCACCGGGATGATGATGTTCTTGAGTTTGAAATCGATGTTCTCGCTTCCGGTGCCGGGACCACCAGGGCCGCCGGGAGGTCCGAATCCACCGGCTTCGATGGGGGGAGGCACAGCCATCTCCCAGGCTTTATCGACCTGGGCCAGCAGGCGGGCGCGGGTCTCATCGTAGGTGGCATTGTAGTAGTCCGTCTTGAGCTTGTGAATCCCCTCCATCCCGCGGCGCGCGGCCATGTTGTGGGGGTCGATGCGCAGTACTTTCTGGTACTCCGCGATGGCCTTGTCGTAGAGGCCGAGATTCTTGAATCCTTCCGCCGTGTAGAGGTTGCGGCGCACCTGATCCACTTTCTGGGTGTGGGCGTAGTCCAGCGCCGGGTTGGTCCGGATCGGATCGTCGAGGTATTCCAGTTCCTGCCGGGCCTGCTGGTTATTGGGATCGACGCTGAGGACGGCATCCAGCTTTTCGCGGGCCTCCTTGTACTTGCCGACGCGGCGAAACTGCTGGGCGAGGGCCACGCTGCCGTCGGCCAGATGTTGCTCCATGACCCGGCGGCGGCCTTCTGTGGCGAACCCGCCCGGGAGGGTGCTGAGGGCATTTTGATAGGCCAGGACGGCCTCGTCGTATTTCCCCTTGGCGTAGGCCTCCCGGCCTTCCTTGAGGAGGCGTTCAGCTTCCTGCGTATCCGCCGAGCGGCGGAGCTTCTCCCTTTCGATGATACCCTGGGCCTGGAGAGGGACCGGAGCGAGGGCGAGAAGGACTAGAAACAGGGTGAGCGCGCGAGCCGTGCGATTGGTGAAACGTGTCGCGGTGTGCATGGTGTGATAGGCGTGGTTCTTGGCAGTTCGACGGGCTTTGTGAAGCTTTTTTTATGTGGGATAGTTCAGCTTTAGTGACTATTTGACAGGCTTGTTCGGAGTGAGAATCCTGCTCTTGGTTTCGCCATTTTCCTTCCATTCGATGACGACTTCGTTGTTCGCGTTGACCTCCTTGAACAAGAAGGGCTTCACGGCGGCATCGGGGTCGAGGGGGAGGGAGAAACTGGTCCGTTCGTCCACTTTGACCACCTTGTCGGCCTCCCCGACCGCGTTCAGGAAGAGACCTGCAGTCCAGTCCCGGATCACAATGCCGTTCTTGGAACCCTTCATGATCTCGTGCTTGTCGCCCTTTTTATTGGGGCTGACGTCCTCGATCAGGGCGAAGCTGATGGTTTCCATCAGGCCGTTCCGGGGGTTCTTGACCTTGCGTTGCTCGACGCTCTTGAGCTCGAAGCGCAGCTGGGCCGGCCCTTTCGCGAAGAACCTGGAGGCCGGGCCCTTGCCGGGCTTGATCCAATCCGAGTTGATGCTGCGCCGCCGTCCATTCAGGACGTCTTCGAATTTGAACCGGAACTTGTCCTCGGGCTTGAAGGCCCCGGCCGCCGTATCGGACGAGTAGGCAATCCGGAAAGGTTTCTTTTCAAGGGTCGCGCACTCCAGCTTGGCGATCAGGGTGGGGTGCTCCTTGGAGTTGTTCGGATTGGTTTCGGCCTCGAACTCCTCCCGATTGGTGAATCCGTCGTTGTCGGGATCGCGGTCGGGTGAATCGGCGAAGCCGGGTTCGATGCGGTTATCCAGCCACCACTTGTTGGGGATGCCCTTATGCACGGGCGGATTGCTCGGGTCGCCCAGATCGACGGGGCGGTCCCCGTCCTTGGTCAGGAAGGTGGGAGTTCCGACGAAGTTGTTAATAGTGCGCTCGCCGTCAATGGGCGGTTTGATGGTGACGGGAAGGCCGACCTTGGCGGTCTGGCTCTTGAAGGCCTCGATCTTCGGCAGATCCGGCATGGACGGCCGGGGCGAGGTGGCCGGGGTGAAATCTTCATCCAGTTTGCCGGCGTTCAGGTAGACCATCGCGCCGAGGCCCAGCGCGATGACCAGCGCCACGCCAAGGACGATCTTATCGTAGCTTGCTGACAGGTTTGCCATGGGATCGGTTGGTTAGGTGGTTGGAGCGGTGGTGAGGTGGTTGGGGCGGGGCGTGATCGCGGGGGAATCGGTATGACTCGGGGAACACTAGTCGGCTTCCGCCCCGTCTTTCTCCTTGAAGAGCACCAAGTCGAGTTGCAGGAAGACGAAGACCTCTTCCGCGCCGAGGACCTGGGCGAGAATTCTTGATCCGCCCTGCTTGGCCTCGCCCCCTTCACCGGGAATGGGGGGCTCCTCCTCTCCCGGAAGGGCCGGGTCTTCTACGGGCGCGGCGGGTTGGTCCGCCGGAGGGGGTGTTTCCTTCCCCGGAGCGGGGGTCTCTCCGGGGTCGCCCTCCTCGGGGACCACCAAATCGAAGGTGTTCAGGAAGGCGTCTCCGGCGGGGGCGGCGTCCTTGAAATCGACATCCTCCTTCCCGGGGGCCTGATCGCGTTTCTCGTTCTGAATGCGCAAGCTGCGGATCACGAAATAGTAGTTCTTGTTGCCGACCAGGGTGGAGATCAATTTGCGCACGGCCGGTTCCGGGGCCTTGAAGGTGAGCTCCACCGGGAGAGTGTAGTACGGTTTTTCGGCCACCGCCGGCGCCCGGGATTTTCCCCGGTTCCGACGGGCCGGTTTCTCGTTCGTCTCCCCGTCCATCGAAACGCCTTTCTCGACCGGAAGCTCCCCGCGATAGACGTTGATGAGGGCGCTTGGCCTGCTGTCGGCCAGGGCATTGAAGAGCCACTTCAAGGCCTCGAGCTGGTAGCTCAGGTAGGCAGTGGCATCGTCCCGTGGAGGGGTCTCGGTGTAACGCTCGAAGCCGAGGCGCCACTGGTCGGCCGGGAACTCGATTCCCGCCTCGGTGTAGCGCTTCGCAAGCTCTTCGATGGCGGTGTTCAGAAGGGCGGCGAATTCGGGGGGGGCGATCTGCTTGAACTCCTTCGGGCGGAAGGCGAGGAGCTTGGTCTGCAATCCGTCGATCACCTGGCCGTAATCAGCCACCTTCTCCTCGAATTCCTCCGCATTTTCCCGGTTCGGATACGGCTTCCGCGACTCCAGCTGGACTTTCTCGGCTTTGCGGGAATCGTAGTAGTCCTTGTGCTCCTTGTACCTGGTTCCCGCCTTGCCGCCGACAAGGTAGGCCCCGATGACACAGAACAGGACGACGACGAAGAGCCCCGCCTCGAACTTGTTATCCTTGATCCAGTCTCCCATGGGTCGTCGCGGTTTTATTTGATCGGAATAGGGTTCTTCAGCGGCAGGATCATCACGAACTGCTCCGCCAACTCGTTGGCGTCGCCGATGGAGGTTTTGAAGACCGGGAAGATCTGGGTGTCTTCCAGCTCGGTCTCGGCCGCGCCCTTGCCGGTTCCCGGCACTTTGAGGGTGAAGACGGCATCCTCTGCGTTGTGGTCCTTCTTGATCTTTGCCACGATGTCGGTCACGTCCCGGGGGCTCTCTTTCCAGAAGCCCTTGACGCGGACTGCATTGATGGCGGGCTCGCCCTTGTCGCCGCCGCGCCGGGCAGCGCCCTTGCTACGGGCTCCTCCCCGGCGGCGCGGCTCCTCCGCCTCCACGGACCTCTTTCTAAATTCCTGCAGGGCGCTGCTTCCGTACGTCACGGTCGGGAAGTTCTCCTTGATGCGGGCCTTGGCGCTGTCGAATTCTCCCGGCCGGTACATCCCCACTGGCTCGAAGTCCGTGATCCAGACATCCTTGTTATTAAAGTACTGGGCGAGTTTCGTCAGGATGTCCGCCCACCGGGTCCGCGATTCCTGGGATTCGGCGTAGGCGCTGCCGAGATCCGCCAGCCGGGTCATGATCCGGGTCTGGGCATCAATGCGGTTCGCGAAGGGCTGGAGCCGATTTTTCTCCGCCTCCATCGTGTTGCGGTGACCATCGGCAGTGGAGGCGACGCTGGCCTTGTGGGCGGTCCACGCCACAAGACCGGCGATCGTGATCACAGCAGCGGCGAGCAGGAACGGCTTGCGTTGCGCGGTGGCGCGCTCGGAAGCCACTACATCGGGGACGAGGTCGATTGTGATGGGTGCTTCCCCGATCCCCCGCAGGGCGAGCCCCACCAGTTCCCCGATGGTGTGGGCCTCCTGCCCGAGTTGCTCGACGTCGATGGCCTTGCCCACCGAGATCCGCTTGAGGGGATTGAAGAGTTCGATGGGGAGACGGAGCTTCTCTTCCAGAAATTCCAGGAGGTAGGGCAGGTTCGCGCCGCCCCCCGCCAGGTAAATCTTGCCGGGCGGATTGCCTTCGTGCTGGCTCCGGTAGTAGTTGTTGGTGCGGGCCACCTCGGCCGGCAGGCGGTTCAGGGCGTTTCGGATCACCGTCGCGAGCGCCGCGGTGGCCTCGTCGAGTTGCTCGGTGTGCCCCCCGCCTAGCGAGACCAGCCCGTTGGTGACTTTCTGGGTCTCCGCCTCCGCGAAGGAGATGTTGTATTCCTTTGCGATGGCAGTCGTGATGGAGGTCGCCCCGACCGCGATACTGCGGGTAAAGAGGTGCCTGCCCTCGATGTAAACGAGGTTGGTGGCCTTGGCGCCGATGTCGATGAGGAGGAGCGGCTCGTCAACGTCGGGGTAGTTGTAACGGAAGGCGTTGAAGAGCGCCATGGGGGCCGCGTCGACTTCCCTGGTGCCGAGCCCGGCGGCCGACACGGTATTGTTGATTTCGGTGAGGGCGTCGCCCTTGATGGCGACCAGCGCCACTTCCTTCTCGGGGCCAGCCGAGTCCAGGAGTTGCCAGTCCCACACCACCTCTTCGATCGGAAAGGGCACGTGCTGCTGGGCCTCGAATGCCACCAACTGGTCGATATTGTCGTCGTCGAGGGCCGGGAGTTTTACGAAGCGCGTGAAGACCGACTGCCCCGAGATGGAGTAACGGACCTTTTCCTTGTGGATCTTCAGGGCGCTCGCCAGTTCCTTGATGGCCAGGGTGATCTGGGGCAGGCGCGCCAGTTCCTGGGCCGGATCGGCCAGGATCTGGGTGGAGCCATAGGACTTGAGGATGAGCCCGCCATTCTTAGCGGGGTCAAAGACCGCCATCGAGATGCGCTGGGAACCGATGCTGAGTGCGACCGTGCTCTCGAGGTCTGCTGGCATGCCTGGTGGAGGTGGGTGGCGGGTAAGTTGTGGCGGAAAAGATTGGTGGGTGACGGTCCTAGCGGGTCTCGTCCTTGATTTCGGCGTAACGATCCCACCACAGAATCTTGAAGGGGGTCTCGTTCTTGTTAAGGAGAGGGTACTTGGTGCTGCGTTGGAGCTTGCCGCTGGTCCACCACGGCGTCTTTTTCACCTCGCCCTTCGAGGAAAACCGAACCGGCTTGGCCCCCGGGGCGGTGATCTCGCCGCCGATGCCCCAGACCGCGTTCTTGGTGGCGCGGCTCTTGCCGGTCAGGGCCATGAGGGAGGCCGGAGAGATGTAGACCGAGCAGTAGACGTCCTCGCCTTCGGGAACATTGACGTGACTGATCTTCTTTTCGAGCAGGAGGTACTGCTTGCCCTTGCCGGGATCCTCCACCGCGACGAACCAGCTCACGGTGAGGGAGTCGAGAGTCTTTTTCTTCTTGTCGGCAAGATCGACCGTGATTTTCACCTCCGCTTCCAGCCAGTCCTTGGGCTTCCAGGATTTTTTCCCGGTATTGCCCCCGATCTCGGGGGACTGCAGGTTGTCGAAGCTGGGGTCGGCGGTTTCGATCTTGGCCGTGATCTGCCCGAAGGCCGCAGGCGTGCCGGCCAGCAGTGCGCAAACTGTTAGTGATTTGAGAGTCGTGACGAGGGACATGGAAGGCTTCATAAGCGAGTGACGTTGCGGCAACCTAAAAACGACTTTCCGCTTTGACCAGCAGAATTCTGCGCAAGGAAACGGCGCTGGCATCGTATTTAGAGGGCTACTCCCGGCTCAAGCGCAGAGCTCCCTTGCAACTGGAGATGGTCCGCCTCAAAAGAACACCTTTCTTGATGACGGGCCTGTCCACAGCGATTCGAAGCCACCAACCCCACGTGGTGGGAGCGGTGGGAGACCGTAGGGTGCTCCAAACTATCATCGATTCCTCGGAATGCGATCTCATCGAATTGCGCCTCGACGCCCTTGGAAGTGGGGCGGAGGTCCGGGAGTTCGCGGCAAAACAGAAAGCCAGCCTGCCCCTTCTGCTGACGGCTCGTAACCCGGATGAGGGAGGCGAGAACGATCTTTCCGACCGCGAGCGAGCCGCGGCCCTCGAAGCGCTTCTCCCTCACGGCGCCCTTCTCGATCTCGAGTTGCAGTCGATTCCCGCTCTCGCCTCGACGTGGCAACGGGCCGGGGAGGCAGGTCTCCTGCGGGTCGCTTCCTGGCACAATTTTGACCACTGTCCGTCACACCGCGAACTGGAAGGGAAGGTGCGGGCCATGCACGCGGCAGGAGCAGACGTGGCCAAACTGGCCTTCCGGCTGGGCGAACCCGGGGACCTGGGAACCGTCATCGAGATTCTGCGCGCGGACCGTCCCCTTCCCCTCGCCGTGATGGGGATGGGTCCCCTCGGCCCCACCTCCCGCCTGCTCGCCGCCCAACTCGGGTCGGTGTTGAATTACGGCTACCTCGGAGAGCAGGCCACCGCACCCGGGCAGTGGCCGGCGCGCCTGTTGAAGGAAGTCCTTGTCCGGTCGGCGACGATCTGATCCCACTTCCCACGGCGCGGCGGGGCGAAGACGGGACCTTCGGTGATCCCGCTACAGTTCCTCCAGTTTCCGATCCTCCACCTCCACCGGCGCATCCGGCAGGGCACGGAGAAAGGCCCGGCCGTACCTGCGGGTCACGATCCGGTTGTCGAGGATCGCCACGATGCCGCGGTCCTTGGTGGAACGGATGAGGCGGCCCACGCCCTGCCGCAGTTTCAGAACCGCTTCCGGAACGGAGTACTCCATGAAGGGATTCCCGCCGTTGGCCTCGATCTGCTCCAGCCGTGCCGCGGTAAGGGGATGATCCGGGACCGCGAAGGGGAGTCGGGTCACCACCACGTTGGAAAGGGCCTCCCCCGGCACATCCACCCCCGTCCAGAAACTGTCGGTCCCGAACAACACGCTGCGCACATCGTCGCGAAATTCCTGCAGGAGTCGATGCCGCGGCAGCCGCCGCCCCTGCACCAGGAGGCGCCAGCCCTGTTGCCGGCAAACTTCCTCCAGGGCCTCCGCCACGCTCTGCATGGCGCGGTAGCTGGTGAAGAGGACGAAGGCGCGCCCATCGCTGCGGTGCAGGAAGTGCTCGACCCACTTCGCGAGAGCTTCATCGTAGTCCTTGGCCTGCGGATCCGGCATGGACTTCACCACGAAGACCCGCATCTGGTTCCGGTAGTCGAAGGGGCTTCCAATCTGGCGCGCTTGCACCCCCTCCGCTCCGATCCGACGGCGGAAGTAGCTCAGCTCCGGATCCCCCGTCCCGAGGGTGGCGCTGGTCAGGATTACGGTCTTGCCTTCCGCGAAGAGAATGGGGCGCAGGCGATCCGCCACGTTCACAGGAGCGGCGCGCATCGTGTAAGAGGTCCGCTCCTGGCCGCCCGCCTCCACCCAGTAGACGCACCCCTCGTCCTCCTGGTCGAGGAAGATTCGCAACGCCCCGTGCGCTTCCCGCAGCCGTCTCGTGCCCTCCAGCACTTCCGCGCGGCTGGTCTCGTTCTCGATCCCTTCCGCGATGGCATCGAGGTCGGTCCAGAGTTCCCGCAACGGCTCCGCCAGGGTGTTGGGAACGATCTCCGGCTCCCGCACGCGGGACTCCCGTCCCCACTCGCCGAACTCCGATACCTCGCCCAGGAGATCGAAAAACTCGTCCGCCATGGTGAGGGCCCTCTCCACTCCGATCATGGCCTTGGCGGCTCCCAGGGTCCGCAGAAGGCCCTTGCGCGAGCGCGGATTATAAAGACGTTGCAGATCGAAGCGCAACCCGGCGTGGCTCAACCGCAACCCGAGCTGGTTGGAGGCCACGCTCTCGAGGGTGTGGGCCTCGTCGAAGACCACGAAGTCGTTCGCAAAGAGATAGCCGGCCTCATCCGGGGACGTCTCGGGATCGAGCAACGAGAAAAAGAGGGTGTGATTGACCACCACGGCCTGCGCCTCGATCGCTTCCTTGCGCGCCTCCTGAAAAAAGCAATCGCCCCGCACTCCGCAATACCGCGCCGTGCAGATCTCCGACTCGCTGCAAACCTGCTGCCACACCTTCGGAGCCGGCTGGAAATCGAGATCGCTCAGCGTCCCGTCCGTGGTGGTCTCGAACCACTTCCAGATCGCCTGCAATTCCTCCGACTCGCTGCTGCTGAAAAGATCCCCGCTGTTTTGCAGAGCGCCCTTGAGGCGGGCCGGGCACACGTAATTCCCCCGGCCCTTCAGGAGGGCCGCCTGGAAAGGCCGGCCCAGGATCTTCCGGACCAGCGGGAGGTCCTTCTTGAGGAGCTGCTCCTGCAGGTTGATGGTGTGGGTCGAGAAGACCGCCTTGCGCCCCGACTCCAATCCGTAGCTCATGGCCGGCAGGAGGTAGGCCAGGGACTTGCCCACCCCCGTGCCCGCTTCCACCACCAGGGAACTCTCCCTTTCCAGCGCCCGCGCCACCGCCTCCGCCATCTCCTGCTGCTCCGGCCGGTATTCGAAATCCGGCGACCCCGCCAGCAATCCCTCCAGCGAAAACGCCTCCCGCATCTCCGCCGCCAAGCCAAGGCCCCCTGCCGCATCGCTCGGTAAGATCATTCGCGAAAAGGGTCTAGCGCGATTCGTCCCCTCTCTCCAGCCGGAACCGCCGCCAAAATACGTCCCGTCCGGAACGGTTTTTTGAGTGTACAGTATTCATTATTCCGTGTACAGACCGTCGGTGGTTCGGATCGTATTCGGACCCAGAACGCTCCTTCTTGCCATCCCCGCTACTTCGCCGAGGACCAGTCTGAATACCGATCACTGTACACTGAACACGGTACACCCCCCAAGACATGTCCTCCGGCCTGAAGTTCTTCCCCCTCATCGTCCTGGCCGGCCTCGGGGCAGGGCTGGCCTTCTGGATCGTCCCCCTCGAGACCAAGGCAGTGCGCGATCACATCATTGGCTTCCCTCTCAGCGACGGCTTCACCCTGCGGTTCCGCCCCATCGTTCTCGCCGCCCTGTGCTTCCTCCCGGCCCTGGCGAGCTTGTGTTACGCCCTCTCCGGGACCCTCGATCGCTACCTCGCCCGTCAGATGCTCGGCGCGGTGGGCGTCTGCGCTCTCGCCCTCGGCGTGGTGTGGGCCCTGATGGACGTGAACGACAATCTCGGCGAATTCCAGAGGACCGAAGACAAGCCGGCCTTCCTTCTCGTCTACTACGCGGTCACCCTCCCGGCGGTCTTCGTCCATCTGGTGCCCTTCGCGCTGATGCTGGGCCTCCTTTTTTGCCTGAGCCGCCTCTCCACCAGCCGCGAGATCATCGCTATGACGCAAACTGGCCGTGGATTGGCACGCGTCCTCGCTCCCTTCGGGGTGGTGGGCTTCTTTCTTAGCTTGGCCTGCCTTTGTTTCAACTACCACTGGGCGCCGTGGGGAGATGGCTACAGGAAGGCCCTCCTCGAGAAAGCCAATTCCGGCTCTGCCAGCCAGGCCCGCAATATTCTCTTCGTCTACCGAGACGAAAACCGCGTCCCGCTCCGCGTCTGGATGGTGGGGCGATTCCCTTACAATTACTCTCATGGCCAGCCCCTGCGGGACGTCGAGGTGCGCACCAAGAGCGACGACGGCTCGCCCGCCACCGTCCTGAAGGCCCCTCTCGCCACCTGGGATTCGGAAACACGCACCTGGATCTTCGAAAAGGCCGAGTTCCTCGATCTGCGCGCCCCGCTCCAAGACGGAGTCGAGATGCCCGAATTCCGACCCCACCCCTCGCCCCACCCCATCGCCACCTACCCCGAAACCCCCTGGCAAATCGTCAAACCGGGCCTCAAGCAAGAGTTCCTCGGCATCCCGGAACTCAAAAGTTGGCTCAAGGAATACGAGCATGTGGAGTGGGCTCCCCGCCGCTCCTACCTCACCCAGTGGTACTATCGTTGGGCGCAACCCTGGATCTGCCTCGTGGTGGTGCTCCTCGCCGCCCCTCTCGGCATCGTCTTCACCCGCCGCGGGACTGCCGGCGGAATCGCCATCGCGGTCTTTTTGTGCGCCTCCATGCTCATCGGCGCCGAGATTTCCCTCACCCTGGGCTACGCCGGCTATCTCCCCCCCGCTCTCGCCGCCTGGGGAACCAACCTCGTCTTCACCACCCTCGCTCTCTTCCTTCTCTACCGCCGCCTCAGCGGCCGCCCGATTTACCAAAGCCTCATGAATCTTATCCCGCTCAGAAACGAGGACTAGCGAGAATATTTCCGAGACGATGCACTCGTCGGCCATGACTCCGTATTCAGTGTTCCGTATTCAGTATTCAGACTTGAGAATTTGCCGCCACCATGACGGACTCCCGGTCCAACCCCGACCCCCGACCCCGACCCCTGAAACCTGACACCCGACCCCGACCCCTGACCCAACAACAACTGTACACTGCCCACTGTACACTGCTTACTGAACGCAATGCCTCTCGCCGACTCCTGGCACATCAAGTCTCGTGCCCACCACTGCGCGGTCACGGAAAAGCCCTTCGAAGAGGGACAGGCCTTTTACACCGCGCTGTTTCCCGCTCCCGACTCCGACCGCTATCTCCGCCTCGACTTTTCGGAAGAAGCCTGGAACGCCCGTCCTCGGGACGCCGACCAGCCCTTCTCGTTCTGGCGCACTATCTACAAACCGCCCCGCGTCGAGAGCAAGGTCGAGATTGTCGAGAAGGACAGCCCCGAGTCCCTTCTGACTCGCCTCGTCGAGGAAGACGAAACCCACACCGAGAATGCCCGCTACATCCTCGCCGTCATGCTGGAGCGCAGGAAGCTCGTGGTCGAGACCGACTGCCAGAAAACCCGCACCGGCTTGCTCCGCATCTACGAACACCGCCACTCCGGCGAGGTCTTCATCGTGAAGGACCCCCAAATCCCGCTCAGCGAGGTCGCCCGCATCCAGGATGAGGTGCAGAGGCTGCTGGCCCCCCCGGAAGTTGGGGTCGAGGAGGAGACGGAGGATTCCAATCCGGTGTCAGAGGGCGACGGGTAGGTTCAACGTCCAGTGTACAGATCGGACGAAGTTCCAACCAACAAGTTCCAAATAAACTGCAACTTCAATTCCATGCTTCAGGCTTCAAGAGGAGCGTGAAGACTGTTCGCTGCATCCTGAACCCTTCACCCCCTCAAATGCAGGCTGCTGGCGAGCGAGATGAACATCACTCCCGGATCGTAGACTCGCACGCCGCGCCGGCGGACGGCTGGGGCGGTCTTGAAAATCTCTCCCAGACCCTATGGCTGATGCGCAGAGCACAGCCCCAGGATTTGATTGAAATTAGCGGTGTTGTCGCCGTTCAATTTCTCGCGGGCTATTCCGGTTCCCCGGAGCAGAGCCGCATTTTGAGAGTCGTTACCCGGCACGAGGTCGGGTGCGACAGATTTCAAACTACGAACTGACGACAACACCATGAATAAAACATACTACATCGGACTCGACGTCCATAAGGAAAAGATCTCCATCGCTTACGCCCTGGAGGGTTCCCGCGAGGAAGCCACGTATTACGGAACCTGTGGGGGCTCCGTCCCCAATACCGAAGTCACCCTGCGCCGCCTGGCCAAGAAGCTCGGGGTGAACTTCAAGGACCTGAAGGTCTGCTACGAGGCCGGGCCGACCGGCTTCGTGCTGGCCCGCCGTCTCATCCACCTGGGCCTGGAATGCGTGGTGATCGCGCCCACCAAGACCGAGCGCAAACCGGGCGAGAAGGTCAAGACCGACCGGCGCGACGCCAAGAAGCTCGCGAAACTGTTCCGCAACGGGGACCTCACCGCGGTGCACATCCCGCCTGCCAGTGACGAAGCGGTGCGAGACGTGTGCCGAGCCCGCACCGACGCCGTCGACGATCTCAGTCGCACCAAGCAACGCCTCAAGGCGTTTTTGCTTCGCAACGGCTATCGCCCGCAGGGCGCTAACTGGAGCGCAAAGTACATGCGCTACCTGCGCGAACTGGTTCTGGCCGATCCCAATCAGAAGATCGTGCTCGAAGAGTATCTTCAAGCCATCGACACCGGCATGGAACGAGTGGCGCGGCTGGAGACGAAGATGTTCGAGCTGCTCGAGGAGTGGGAGTGGAAGCCCGTGGTGGAGGCCCTGATGGCCTTCAAGGGCTTCCAGGAGGTGGCGGCCATGATCACCATCAGCGAGCTGGGAGATCTCACCCGCTTCAAGCATCCACGCCAGCTGATGGGCTTCCTGGGGCTGGTTCCAGGCGAAGATAGCACTGGCGAGCGCAGACGGCAGGGAGCGATTACCAAGTGCGGCAACAGCCACGCCAGGTGGCTATTGATCGAAAGCGCCCAGGCCTATCGAAGTTCGCCGAAGGTCTCGGCGGCCCTGAGCAAACGCCAGGACGGACAGTCCCGCAAGGTCAAGGAGCTCTCCTGGCGCACCCAGAACCGCCTCAGTGGGCGCTACCGGAAGTTGAAGGCACGGGGCAAGCGTGAGAACAAAGTGATCGTGGCGGTGGCGCGGGAACTGTGCGCCTTCATCTGGGAACTGCACCAACTCATGCGCGATGCTCTGCCGGCTTCGGCTCAAACTCAACGCAACTCATGACGAACACGACCAGGTCCTCCTTCTCTTTTTGTCCGCCCCCGCGGGGCGGTTGATGGGGCGGGGCCAAAAAGAAAAAACCGCCCTTTGAAGGATGCAGATCGTCGAAGACCGCGAGGAACGGACGCCGGCGAAACTGTACACAACACGACTAACAAACCAACAACCAGTGTGAGCCGATGGAAGTGAGATGAGCAGCGGCGGAGGCCGGCCCCAGTAGACGTTGTGAGATAGTGCCGCGTCCGCGGCATGAGCGCTCGTGCCTAGACGTTGTGAGATAGTGCCGCGTCCGCGGCATGAGCGCTCGTGCCTAGAGACGGGTCAAAGGCCGCGGTGAAAAAAGATACTGCCGGAAGCCGGTGGAGGCTAACGCCTCCCAAGCCTGTCCACGAATATCAGCAGACCAGCATGCGGGTAACCGCTCACCCCGCGCCCAGCATTGGCGGGTGATGCTGCTCATCTCCCTTCGGTTTACTGACCACGAACTACTACAGCCACCGTAGAACTGCGGAATGGAACAAATGAAAAACACCCGCTTGACAACTAAGCAGCCATATCAACGTCTTGGCTCCCCGGCCCGAGAGCAGGTCCTTCAGGGGGATGCGCGGTGCCCGGCGTGGCGTTTCGTTTTTCATGGCAATGGGGGCTGGTTGTTCGACGGTCGAGCTGCCTGTTAATTCCATCAATCTGCGTGCCTTGGCTTTCCTAACCATCAG
>CAUZKZ010000013.1:0-27618 GCA_963580345.1 Verrucomicrobiia bacterium
GCGCTCCGATGTCTCCGTGACAGGGACCCTGGATTCAGGTATGCACGTCCCAAGCTCGCCTGCCAGTCTCCCCACGAACGCCGAATCGTCATGAACGCAGAGCAACCCCAGCCCCGATTGCCTCCCGGTCCGCGCTATCCGCGATTCATTCAGATGTTCTTCATGATCTTTCATCCCCTCAAATATTTGAGGCACTGCAGCCGGAAGTACGGCACAATTTTCTCCGCCCGAGGGGTGATCCATCCGACCATCGTCGTCCTCTCCGATGCCGACGCGATCGAAACCGCCTTTCGCGCCACCTCCGAGCAACTCAGCGGCTATCCCAGCAGCGCGATTTTTCTCCGGCTCCTGGGCGAGGAGTCCTTTCTCTTCCGGGACGGTCCCCGGCACCGCGCGGTCCGAAGTTTGCTCATGCCGACCATCACCCGCACCTCCACTCCCGATCTGGCCGAGTTGATCTCCACCGTCGCCGCTGACGATGTCGCCGATTGGCCGGTGGGGGGGCCCACCAGTCTCCTGAAAAAATTGCAGGCCATCGCGTTCCGGGCCACGATTCGCCGCATTGTGGGTCTGCAGCCCGCGGCAGAAAAGGCCGCTTGCGAACTCTTGAACTCCTATCGGACCGGCCGCCCCGACAGCGGGTTTACACTGGTCATGTTCAACTGCGGCTCAAAGCGCTATCCCAAACCAATCCGTCTCCTGTCGCGCTTGTCGGTGAAAGCGAACCGAATTGCGGGGGTGCAAAAAAATCTGCGACGGCTTTACGGGGAGGAACTCGATCGGAAGCTGGAGTCCGCGCCGCCTGCCCCGGACCAGGACACTTCTTACCTGGATGCGGTGGTTAGGGAGATTCGCGAATCCGATGATGAGTGGTCGCGGGATGAGATCCTCGACAACCTGAACCTTCTCGTCATCACTGGCCACGAGTCCGCCGCCGTTTCCACAACGTGGCTGCTTTGGGAACTTCTGGAGCAGCCCGAACTCCTCGAGCGGGTTCGCGCCGAAGGCGACCAGATCCCGCGTCCGATCTCAGGCGCCACCCTGGCAGCCCACCCCACTCCTCTTCTCGATGCCGCAATATTGGAAACCCTCCGGGTGCACACGCCTGTCCCCGTCGCGACGCGCACCGTTCAGGAGCCGATTCAGGTGGGCGACTACCTCCTTCCGACCGGCACCACGCTCCTCTCGTGCATGTACCTGGCCCATTCCAGCGAGGAACTTTGGGAGGACGCGTCGACCTTTCGGCCTCAACGGTTTCTCGAGGGAAAACCGCCCATGAACAAGTTTTTCCCCTTCGGCGGCGGCAAGCACCGCTGCCCCGGAAGTGATATGGGAATTCTCCATATGAAGTGCCTGAGCATGGCGGTCCTCAGTCATCTTGACCTCGCCTATGAAGGGAGTGGAGCCCCTGGCTCGAGTTTCGGGATTGGAACCATCGTTCCCGACAACGGAGTGCCCGTCACGGTCCGGAAACGGAAGCACATTCCCCAAGCGCCTTCCGCAGATCTCCCCGCCCAGACCGGGACGTGCACCCATCAGGCCGCTCGTTAACCGGCCGCTGCGCCCACCGAAGGGGAGAGCCCCTGCCCGTTCCACCGGGCCACCCCGTCAAACGTTGGCCCAGGTCAGGTGACCGACCAGGTATCTTAGGAAGTCAGCCTCCTCCCCGTAGCAGGCCAGCTTTCCCATCGCGCGCTCCTGGAGTTCCCGGGCCCGGCTCTTTGCCACTTCCACCCCCAGGAGAATCGGCGCGGTATGCTTCCCGGAGTCCATGCCGGGATTCTTGCCCATCTCCTCCGCGCCGGCCTCGATGTCGGCGACGTCATCCATGATCTGATAGGATACCCCCAGATCCATCCCCATCCGGTAGCACCGTTCGATATCCTCTTCCGAACCACCCGATACGATCGCGCCGGTCTTGGCAGCACAGCCGTACAGCGAGCCGCTCTTGCGGTAGTAGCAGTCCATCACGGATTTCTCGTCACACGGTTGACTCAGGAGGCAGAGGTCATCCTGCTGGCCGAGCATCATCAGTTCGGCCGCCTCCGCCGAGGCGATCGCGGACTGGATGCGCCGCTCCGGCGAGGCCGGAGTCTCGCTCAGGGCCACCTCGTAGGCCATGCTGACCATGAAGGCCGGAGCGAGATCGACCGCCCACCGCGGAAATACCAGGTGGGCGCAAGGGAGACCCCGCCGCACCGAGGCGTTGTCCATCGAAGGAAGATCATCCAGCAGCATCGATGCGGCGTGCGCGAGTTCCACCGAGGCCGCCCCCGGAAGACAGAGCTCCACCACATTCTCCGGCGTGAAAATCTGGCCCACCCCGATTCCGAGGAGGCCCCGCCAGCGGTGCCCGCCCGCCTTCACGATGTGACGCGCCACCCGGACAGGCTCGGCGTCGGGCTTTCGCAAAAAGCAGCGCTCCAGGAACTGTCCAATCTCTGCACGAAGCTCCTGCTTCCGCTTTTCGTGGTGCGTATTGGAATGAACGGCTCCCATCTTCATCCGATAAAGGCCGATTTTCGGAAGTGGTCAATCGTGCAATTCGCAAACCCGGCCTCCACCGGGACTTGCCGGCCCCGGCGGGCTCCTACTCCAACTCCGCATCGACCTCGTACTCGCTGAGATCGATCCAGATCGTCTTGGTGTCCAAATACTGGTCGAAGGCCTCCAGCCCGTTGTCGCGCCCCCCGAACCCGGAAAGCTTCATTCCGCCAAACGGCGTCGTGATGTCCCCCTCCCCGTAACAATTCACCGTCACCGTCCCGGCTTTCAATTCCTTCGCCCCCCGCAGGGCGTTGCGGATGTTCGAAGTGAAGATCGAGGCCTGCAGCCCGTAACAGGTATCGTTCGCCAGTTGCAGGGCTTCCTCGTTCGTCCCGGCTTCCATCACCGCCAGCACCGGCCCGAAAATCTCTTCTTCCGCGATCGTCATCTCACGGGTGACGCCGTCGAAAATGGTGGGCGGAATGAAACAGCCGCTGCCCTCTTTGAGCGCTTCGCCGCCCAGGATCAGCTTCGCCCCGTCCGCCTTGCCCTTCTCGATGTAGCCCATCACCAGTTCGAAGTGCTCCTTCGAGACCATCGAGCCCAGGCGATTCGACGGCTCCAGCGGATCGCCGGTCCGCCACTCGCGCACCTTGATCAGCACTTTCGCGAGCAGCTCGTCCTTCACGTCCTTGTGCACGATTAGCCGGCTGTTGGATGTGCAGTTCTGACCCATGTTCCAGAAGCAGGCGTTCACCACGTGCTCCGCCACCGCATCCAGATGCTCCGCATCGGAAAGCACCACCGCCGGGTTCTTGCCTCCCAGCTCCAGCGTCACCTTCTTGAGATTGCTCTCTGCCGAGTACTTCAGAAAGAGACGGCCCACCTCGGTGGAGCCCGTGAACGATAACACGTCGATGCCCGGATGCTCCCCGATCGCCTTGCCCACCACGCTGCCACCGCCGGTGATCACGTTGAAGACGCCATCGGGAAGTCCGGCTTCCGTCGCGAGTTCCGCCATGCGCAGCGCCGACATGCTGGTCTGCCCGGCCGGCTTGACGATCACGCTGTTGCCCGCCGCGAGCGCGGGGCCCGCCTTCCAGGCCAGCATCAGCATCGGAAAGTTCCACGGCAGCACGCAGGCCGCCACCCCCACCGGCTCGCGCACGATCAATCCCATCGCATCGTCCTGCGTGGGCGCGATCTTGTCGTATATCTTATCCGCCGCTTCCGCGTACCACGCCAGGCAGCGGATCGTTTCTTCCAGGTCGATCGTCGCGCAGTCCCGCACCGGCTTCCCGCTGTCGATGCTCTCCAGCACCGCCAACTCGTAACGATTTCTTTTCAGCCGCTTCACCCACTTGATCATGATGTCCTTCCGCTCGGAAGGGTGGAGCCGTGACCACACTCCCGCCTCGAAGGCCTGCCGCGCCTTCTTCACCGCGTAGTCGACGTCTTCCTTGTCGCAGGCCGCAATGTCGGCCAGCTTTTCGCCGGTAGCCGGGTTGAAAGTTGCGTAGGTCTTGCCGGAACGCGCTCCGGTGTACTTGCCGTTGATCCAGGAGTTTGAGGGATACGAGGTGTCCTTCGCTATGGCTTCATACTCTTCCCTTGTCAGGAGATCGCTCATGTCAATTGTCCTTCCGGTTCTTTCACAATGCGCCGGATCGTCGTCCGCGCCGTCAAGATCGCGTCGCGCAATTCGCGCTTCAGCTCCTTCTTCATGGGCCGCAGCGGCAGCCGCACCGTGCCGGCCGGCAAGCCGTCAAGTTCGCAGCCGTACTTCACACACTGGGCGAATTTTCCGCCCCGCTCCAGCACCGTCATGACCGGCAGGAGCGCCTTCATGATCCGCCGTCCTTTCGCGAAATCGCCCTGGAGCACGCAGGTTTCATAGAGCGCGATGCACTCCGACCCGAAAAAGTTTCCCGCCGCGCACACCCACGACCTGGCCCCCCACACGAAAAATTCGAGAGCCTGGTCATCTGCCCCGCAACTCAATTGCAGGTGCGGAAACTCGCGTGCCAGCATGTGAATGCGATTGATGTCGCCGCTGCTCTCCTTGATGGCACAAAAATTCGCATTGCGGCTCACGCGTTCCAGGAACTCCCTCCCGAACTCCGTCCCGGAACGCCCCGGGTAGTTGTAGATCATCACCGGCAGACCGCAGACCTTGTCCACTGCCAGAGCGTGCTGCGACAGTTCCTTGTCGTTCGGGACCGAGTAGGGTGGCACCGCCAGGAGAATCGCCTCTGCTCCCGCCTCGCGCCCCTCCACCGCAAAATCGCACACATCCTCGGTCCGGATATCATTCACGCCCGCGATCCAGGGCACCCGCCCCGCGATCACTTGGTGGGCGTAATGAAATTGGCGAATCCGCTCCTCCTGGGTGAGCGCGTAGTTCTCACCGGTGGTCCCGCCGATCACCAGTCCGTGCGTGCCCTGCCCGATGAGATGCTCGATCATGACTGCGTAACCGTCCTCATCGATCCCGCGAGCGGCATCCATGGGCGTGATCACGGGCGTGTAGATTCCCTCAAAGCGCATTGTGCGGGGCCCTTGTTAGCCACGTGGCGGCGCTTTTCAAGCGCCATGCCCATCTCCCTCCAGGCCGGCGCCATAACGTGGCATGACCGTCCCGGTCATGATCCCTGCGCCCATGAGGTATGCAGTCCCGGTCCTCATCCTCAACTCGCAAGCGCTGTTCTCAGCTCCTTCCTGATCCCCTTCCGATCCCAAAACGAAAGGGGTCCCCCGGATTCAGAATCAGATCGCACTCTCCATTGACCCATGCCCGTCCAGTCACCCGCGGGATGACCGTCCCGTTCTCCAGCGCCACCACCGTTCCTTCGAACACGGTGTCCAGAATGCTGGCCTGCCGCCAGGTCTGGCCGGGTGCCAGTTCCCCATCGGCGTAGAGGCATGCCAACTTCGCGCTCGTTCCCGTGCCGCACGGCGAGCGGTCGTATTCCTTGCCGGGACAGAGGACGAAGTTCCGGCTGTCCGCCAGGAACTTGTCACCGGGTGGACCGAACACTTCAATGTGATCGATCTCACCCCCGTCGTCTCCGGCCACTCCGTTTTTTTCCAGCGCCTTGCGGATCGCCCACGTAAACTCCGTGAGCGCCTCGATGTTGGCGGCCTCGACCTCGGGGCCCTGCTTCTCGACGAGAAAAAACCAGTTCCCCCCCCACGCCACGTCACCGCTCACCAGTCCCCACCCCGGAACATCCAATTCGAGCCCGTGGGCGCTGCGATAACTTGGGACGTTCGTCACCGAGACCCGCCCGTGTTCGTGCAGTTCAACCTCCACCACGCCCACCGGCGTCTCGATGCGGTGCACCCCCGGCCAAAGACGCCCCAGGTGCGCCATGGTCGCAGTCACACCGATCGTCCCGTGCACGCAACCGTTCAGGTAGCTGACGTTGTTGAAAAAGATCACGCCCGTCGCGCAGTCGGGCTCCGCGGCTTCGCACAGGATCGCCCCCACCATCGCCTCATGGCCCCGCGGTTCGTTCACACAGGCCGTCCGCACCCAGTCATACTCCCTGGACAGCCGCTTCCGCTGTTCCACAATGGTCCCCTCTCCAAGATCCGGTCCACCCTCCACCACCACCCGCGTCGGCTCCCCTTCTGTGTGGGAGTCGATGACGCGTAACTTCTTGCTGTCGCTCATGGAAATCTGCCGGTAGCAATGCCAATCGTGGCAGCGCATTTCAAGCGCCATGCCCGCCGTACTTACGAAAACCGCTGCGGCGCGAGTTTCTCGAGCCAATCCGGGGCCTTCTCCCCACTCACCATCCCCGCCACCAGCTTTCCGGTGACGGGCCCCAGGCTCAGACCCAACATGGCGTGACCGGTCGCCACGATCACGTCCTCCCGCCCCCGAACTCTCCCGATATACGGCATTCCATCCGGAGAACACGGCCTCAGCCCCGCCCAGCGCTTCACGCCCTCGAAGTCGGCCGGTGAGAGTTCCGGGAACACCCGGCAGGCCGCCTTGATGATCCCCTGCACCCGCCGCTCATTCACGGTGAGATCGTTTCCACAGATCTCCATCGTTCCTGCGATCCGCAGCGACGGCCCGATCGGAGTAACCGCCACCTTGGCCTCCGCCAGCAGGGAACAGAGCCGCGGTATCTTCGCCGCCTCCCGCAGGGTCATCGAGTAGCCCTTGCCGGCCTGCATCGGAAGGCGAAGCCGGAGCGACTTCGCCAGGGCCGGGGTCCAGGCTCCGCCGGCCACCACGATCGTCTCCCCCTTCACTTCCTCCCCACTCTCTAACAGAACGTTTCGCTCCCCGACTTCCTTCACGGCGGAGTGGTAGCGAATCTCCCCGCCATCTTTCAGGATCGCCTCCCGCAGAACGTGCAGGAACCGGGCGGGATCCAGGTGGCAATCCTGCTCGTACCAGATCCCGCCCTTGACCTTCATCTCGAGGTCGGGATCGAGTTCCGCCAACCGGGCAGGATCGCAAACCTCCACCTGCAATCCCAGCTCCCTCGCCCGCTCCGCCAATCTGGCCTCTTCTTCCAGGAACCGTTCGCTTTCGCAGAGCATCAGCAATCCGCGCTGCTGCAACCCGAACTCCTCCCTTCCAGCCATCTCCGCGAAGAGAATCCGGCTCTCGAGGTGGAGGTCGCGCAGGACTTCCACACAGCGGCCCACGTGCTTCGCATTGGCGTGCCGCAAAAAGAGCCATCCCCACCGCGTCAGTTCCCAGCTCAGCCGCGGACGCACGAAGAAGGGGCTCTCCCCATCAAGAAGCCACTTCAGCCCCTGCCTCACCACCCCGGGTGCCGCCAGCGGGGTAAAATGGCTCGGAACCACCATCCCGGCATTTTCCCGCGAACAGTTATTCCCACCCTCCCCGTCCCGCTCCAGGACCACCACCGGCCGACCCAGGCGGCCAAGGAAATAGGCCGCACAGAGCCCGATCACCCCGCTTCCTATCACCACCACCCGGTCCCGTCGCGCCCTCACGGCGCAGACTCTAGGGCCCCCGTTCCGGGCCGCAACCCCCACGAATCGGCAAAATCGAGCATCGACACCACCAAGGAGTTTCTGATATGCAGATAGTCAAACTAGCTGTGCGAATGCCCCAAGGATTGTTCCCTCTGCCCCGGCTTCTCCTCCTCGGATCGGTGGCCTTGGGACTGATGCTCCCCGCCACGGCCGGGAAACCGAAATTCGCGGTGGTGGATGTCACCAGGGCTTTCGAGGCCTACCACCTCGCGGCGGAAGAGAAGGCCAGGATCGTGGCCGACCGCAGCAAACTCAAGAAGGACCCACGCCTCGAGAAGATCAAGCTGACGCGGGTCGAACTCCTCGACCTGCGCAACAACGTCCGCGACGGGACGCTCTCCGAGGCCGAGCGCGAGGAGTATTTTCGCAAGTTCCAAATGAAGGCGTACGAGTTGCGAGCCCTTCAGCGTGACACCGTGCAGAACCTCGAGGAGCAGTCGAAGAACATCGACGCCGACATGGTCAAGAAGACCCGGCACCTTCTGGGAGAGGTCCACGCCGCGATTCGCAAGGTCAGCCTTGAAGGTGATTTCGATCATGTTTTCGAGAAGAGTGGGAAAACCAGCTCCCAGATCCCGCCCTTGATCTATATTCGCGATGCCACCGATATCACCGATCTCGTCATCGAGGTCCTGAACAAGGACGCCCCCCCGAAGAAGGACGTTGCCACCTCCCTCAACGGTCCCCCCAGCCGGTGAGACAAATCAACCCTCGCCATCGTTCCGGCCCGGATCGCTGCGTCGCGACAACCACTCCTCGCCGAAACCACCCGAAAGGGCGGGATCCGCGCAATCCGGTTCAAATTGAACCCAATTGCCGGATTGCATGGGCGATGTCCTCAATTACACTCGCCATGTGTCGGCCGTCCCGAGAGAATTGCTTGGAGCTTGTGAGGTGGAACGGGCGCCGGTTCGGATCGATCCCTGTGAATTCGATCCAGCCCGTTCTCCCGCGCTCCTGACCGTCCCCCCTCCGGATCGGCCTCGATCACCCCAACCACTCCGATAATATCATGGACGCCATCTGGGACCTACTCACCTACCCCTTCACGCTGGGCCTCCTCCTCGGCCTCCTCGTCGCCGGGTTCCTCTGGAAATCCGGCATGGCAGCCCGCGGCCACCTCAAGCGCGAGATCAAGCGCCTGCAGGAAGAAGGCCGTGAACTGCAGGGTCACCTCAACACTCAGCTCAAGCTCAACGCCAAGGGCACCGAAGAAATCCAGAAGGATCTCGACGAAGCCAGGAAGCAAAACGAGACCCTGCGCGTCAACATCGCCACCCTGCAGGCCAAGCCCGGACGCGCCGAGCAGAGGCAATATCAAATCACGGAAGCCGCCATCCGCACCATGCGGGAACAGGCCCCGGGCTTTGCCCCCGCCTGGGAACAGGCTCTTCGCACCGCGGAGGGCGCCTACGAGGAGGCCGAAGGCGGACTCAAGAGGTTGGTAAAGAAAGTGATTCCGGGAATCGGGACTTCCGCCTCAAGCGCCCCGATCGAAGCGGCCGCCGCCGAGGAAAAGGACGACGCGTAAGTGGGCGGATCAACTGCCCCGCCCGCAAGTTCCGAGCCCTCCCAGCCTCGGACACCATTCACCGACCCGAATCGCGCCCTTGGGGTGTGGTGTGACGGGCCCCGCACCGCCCAACTCCTCAACCCACGCGGGGCGGGGCGAAGCCGTCGCGGTAGTCGCGGCGGACAATCGTTTCGGTGGCCTTCTTGTTGTTGGTGAAGGCAAGCTTGGACTTGTCCCACTCGAGAGTTTCGCCGGGGAAGCGGGTGGCTTTGACGGCGAGGAGGGCAGGCTCGGTGATCCGGATCGCATCCACGAAGGGAGAGCGCAGTTCCGTCTTCTTGCCGAGGCAGTTGTCGACCCAGGCGTGCCAGTGATTGAGCGGCGGGAAGCCGGGCAGACCGGGTTCGCTCAGGCCCGGGGTCTTCTTGCCATTGCGCCAGAGCTGGAGGTCGCCGCCGGCGTCGAGGACGAGGGTGCCCTTTTCGCAGACCACCACGGTCCGGTTGCCTCCCTTGATTTGCTCCGGAATGCGGAGCTGCTCGGGGCTGGGGACCTGGCCGCTGTCCCAGTAGTGGACCGGGAAGGTCTTGGCGGCGAACCTGTCGGAATCGACCTTGTACATGATCGTCGATTTGCAGGGGTTGACGTGGAAATGTTCGCCTGCGGGCTCCGGACAGTCGGTCTTCACGGAGATGGGATCCTTCAGTTCGTCGTAGCCGAACATGAGCACGTCGAGGATGTGGCAGCCCCAGTCCCCGAGGCCGTTGGTCCCGTAGTTCCACCAGGAACGCCATTTGACGGGAGCGAGAAGTTCGCGGTAGGGAGCCTCGGCGACCGGACCCTGCCAGAGGTTCCAGTCGAGGTGCGCCGGCGGGGTGCCGGGCTCGGTGAGTTTCTTCTCGTAGTTGAAATACTTCCCCGGGTTGGGCGAGCCGGTCCAGTTGTAGGCTTCGATGGCCTTGCCGAGCACGCCCTTGCGCAGAAGTTCGACGGCGGCGCGGCGTCCGGGATTGACCATGCGCTGGTCGCCCAGTTGCGTGACGAGCTTGGGCTTGGCGGCAACTGCCCGTTCCATCATGGGAATCTCGGCAAGTTGCTGGACGAGGGGCTTCTGGCCGTAGACGTGTTTGTCGTGGCCCATCGCGGTGAGCATGATGGGCGCGTGGCTGTGGTCGGGAACCGACACGATGACGGCGTCGAACTTGTCGGCGTGCTTCGCGAAGGCCTCACGGTAGTCTTTGCAGGTGAATGCCTTCGGGTGGTCCTTGGCGGCGCGGGCAAGCTGGTTGGCGTCGACGTCGCAGAGGCCCGTAATCTCGGCCATGGGGTGGGAGGCGACCTGCCGTCGATCGGTGCCGCCGATGGTGCCGATGACACCGATCGAGAGGACGCGGAGCTTGCTGTTGCCGGGAGCAGCCCGGAGGCCGGACAACCCAAGGGTGCTCACCCCGATGCCGGCAAAGGTTGCGGAGCGGAGGAAGTCTCGCCGGCTGGGAGATTCGGTCGGAAGGGGGCTGGTGTTGGCTTTGGTCGGTTTCATGGTCGTGTGGTTTGATACGGTCTCAGCGAGGTGCAATTGTCGCAGGATCGCCCCGCGAATGCCCGTTCTGGCAGATTCAATCCCCTCCTCCCCCTGCCTTCCCTACTTCGCGTCCTTCTGCGCCTGGATCATCTTCAGCGAACCCAGCCATTTGAGGGAGTCCCTCTGCCAGGCCTCCCACATCGGGCCCTTGTAGCCATTCAATCCATGACCGCCGGAGGGTAGCTCGAGATATTGGGTGTCCACCTCGTTGGCCTTGAGAGCTTCATGAAACATCCGGCTGTTGTCGCAGGGCACGGCGCGATCATCCAGGGCGTGGGCCAGAAAGGTGGGCGAGGATTGGGCCGTGACTTGCTTCTCGTTGGAGAACAGGTCGATGGTCTCCGGGGAGGGCGCCGCGCCGAGCAGGTTCCGTTTCGAACCGCCATGCGTCTTGTCTCCCATCGTGATGACCGGATACACCAGCACGGCGAAATCCGGCCGGCAGCCAATGCGTTCGATAGGATCTCCCGCCCCGGCCTTGCCTCCATCGAAGTGAGTCGCAGCTGTCGAGGCCAGGTGGCCACCCGCCGAGAAGCCGATGATGCCAATGCGCCGCGGATCGCAGCCCCATTGCTTTGCGTTAAAACGGGCGGTGCGAATCGCGTGCTGGGCATCGAGAAGCGGGACGAAGCGACGGCCTCTCGGCAAGCGATAGCGCAGCACGATCCCCGTGATGCCATGTCCGTTCAACCACTTTGCAATGCCGCTGCCTTCCGCTCCCATCACCAGGCCGCCGTAGCCGCCACCGGGACAGATCACCGCCGCAGCCCCGTTGGGATCCGGCTCCGCCGGCCGATAGACGGTGATAAAGGCGTTCGCGTCCTCAAGCCTGCCGTCGCCGATCGGGGCCTTGTGATCCGGCCAGAGAGCCAGCTTCCGGGGCTGCGGAGCGAGCGGTTTGTCCCCTATCAGTTTCGCGAGGGTCGGTTCGACCGCCTGCGCCCACGCCTCCGCTCCGGCGGGGCTCGGATGCAGCAAGTCCCACATCAGGTCGGTGTTGATGGTTCCGTCGGGCCGCAGAAACACATGGTTCACATCGAGCCAGAACACCTGCCGGCCGTCTGCCAGTTCCTTGGTGAGTTCGCCCACCGTGTGGATGATGGAATCGCCGATGAGCACCAGGTCGTAGTCGCCGCTCTTCACCGCCGCCACTTTTGCGCTGTGGCGCGCGCTGGGGGATGGGGCCGGGAAATCGGCATCGCCCGGCCTGGGCGCCTCGGCATGTGCCCAGGACGACGAGAGAAGGGTGACCAACGGGAGGAAGCTGGTGGCGATCTTCATGGGTTCAAGACAGGTGACGGGAAGATCTGAGCATCTTTTTCCGGGGAAGGACAGAACTTCGACCGGTGCCGCCCGCCAGTTCTCTCATGGACAAAACCAAACAGGACCCCCTTGCGTGCCCCACCGCTCACTCCTCGTCAACCGTCTCGTCCCGCTGGTAGATCGGCAACTGGCGGTACGGCACCGTGAAGGCCAGCACCATTGTGGCGGTTCCGTAGGTCCGGCCCGCTTCCCGGCTGTACCAGGACCCGTCTTCAGTCTGGCGCGGCAGGTAGTAGTCGTACATCCAGTTCGCGTAGGTTTCCCAGTACTTCCCGCCCAGTTGAAACATCCCCTGCGCGGAGTAGTAGTTGCCGTAGAACTCGAACTGGTTGTTGGCGAGCTGGCGATGATTTCGCAGGACGAACTCCCCGGCCTTGGTGGTGGCAGGTTTGCCGTGTTCGCCGCACAACTCGAGGCAAAGCAGACCCATTCCGGTCAATGACTCCTTGTGACTGCTGGTGTCCGAATAGCCAAAGGACCCGCTGTTCGGGTCGTGGTGTCGATAGAGATATTTCACGGCGTCCTCGATGGACCGGTCCGGGACCGCGGCGCCGTTCAACTTGGCGGAGCGCAGGGCCATCAAGGCCCAGCCGCTGCAGGAGGTGTCGCTGTCCCCCGATCCGGGATGGTATCGCCACCCACCTTGGTGTTGCGGAGATTTCGGCACCCGCTGGGCCCGCACGATCAAGTTCAGGGCCAGGGGCAGAGCCTTGGCGATGCGGTCCTGCCGGTCCGGATCGACCATGCCCGAGACCTCCGAGATGAAGAGGGTGCTGATGTTGTGCGCGTACATCGGGCCGCTTCCCGCGTGTCCCGCCACAAACAGGCCTTCGCGATCCTGGTGCCCCAGCACGAAGTCGATGCAGCGATTGATATTCTCGGCGTAGGGACCCTCCGTGGGCAGGTGACCCTTGGAAAGAAAGGCCATCCCAACCAAGGACGGAATGCCGGTCGAGGTCCCGTAATTTTCCGGAAAGCTCCCGTTGGTTTCCTGGACCCGCGCCAGGAACTGCAGCGCCCGCTCCACGGCTGGATCGACCTTCGCCTTCCATTTCGAAAACACCGTGGCCGGCACTTCCTGCGCACCTGCCGATGCCCCAAACACGGCAACCGCCAGAATCCCCCAGCCGAGACGTCGAGCAATCATGCCACTCCTATCATTTACAACCAATCATCCCCTCGCTACCTGGCGCCTTTTGCCACTTCCTGGAAATAGCGCTTCACCAGGCCGCGGTAGTCCTCCGGGATTCCGGCCCCGCCCGCACCGCCCACCTCCGAACGCAGGATCTCCTTCAGCTTCTCCCAGTCTGCGGCACTCACCCCCAACTCCGCCAACTTGGGCGGCACCCCGGGATCGCCCTGCTGGGGGCGCGGACCCTCTTGCGGCTGCTGGCCAGGTTGCGCGCTGGGTTGCCCCGGCTGCCCGGGTTGGCCCGGTTGCTGCCCCGGCTGTCCTTGCCCCGGCTGCTGCCCACTCTGCATGGCCTGCATGGCTTGTTGGGCTGCCTGCGAAAGGGCCTGCGAGGCCTGTTGAGTGGATTGGGCTTGCTGGCCGGCACTCTTCGCGTCCGACGCTTTGGAGGCCGCCTGCAATGCTTCCGCCAGCGATTTTCCGGTCCCGGGCAATTGACTGGGACTGCCCGGTTGCTTTGCCGCTTGCTGAGCCTGCTGGGCCTCTTGACCGAATTGCTGCGCCGCTTGTTGCAATGCCTGCGCCGCCCCTTTGAATGATTGTGAGGCCTGGGCGTGCTGTTGTGCAGCGGCTTGCCCTTGACCCTGCTGACCTGACTGCGCGGCTTGCTGCGCCTGCTGGCTCCCTTGCTGCGCCTGTTGCGAGGCCTGGGCCATCGGCCCGGATGGTCCGTTCAACTGGGGAAGATTCTGAATCGATTCTGCCAGCGCGGCCGCTTGGCCCGCTTGAACGTCCTGCACGGCCTGCAACGCTTCCTGCACCTTGCCAGCCGCGAGGGCTTCAAGGGCTTCCGCGACATCGGCCTGCCGCTCCGCAAGCGCGGCCAGTTCCGGATCGGCCGTATCACCTTGGCCCTGTCCTTGACCCTCGCCCTGGCCCTCACCTTGGCCTTCGCCTTGACCTTCGCCCTGGCCCTCGCCTTGACCTTCGCCCTGGCCCTCACCTTGGCCTTCGCCCTGGCCCTCACCTTGACCTTCGCCCTCGCCTTCGCCCTCGCCCTGGCCTTCGCCTTCACCCTGGCCTTCGCCTTCGCCCTGGCCTTCGCCTTCGCCTTCACCCTGGCCTTCGCCCTGGCCTTCGCCTTCACCCTGGCCTTCGCCCTCGCCCTCGCCCTCGCCCTCGCCTTCGCCTTCGCCCTCGCCCTCGCCCTCGCCTTCGCCTTCGCCTTCGCCCTCGCCCTGGCCTTCGCCTTCACCCTGGCCTTCGCCCTCACCTTCGCCTTCGCCTTGGCCCTCGCCTTCGCCTTGGCCCTCGCCTTCGCCACGCTCTTCGCTGGGCAACGCCAGTTCTCCGAGGCTCTCGGCCGCCTCCCGCGCAGCTTCGGCGGCGCCTTCGGGCTGGTTTCCTTGAATCGCCTCCAGAGCGTCCTGAGCCTCGCCCACCGCCTCGGGCAACAGGTTGGCACGCTCTTCGAGATTCTGGCGCGCCTCCGCGAGTTGCTCTTGCGCCTCCCCAACGATCGCGGCCTGTTCCGCCGCCAGTTGTTCGCTAATTTGTTCCGCCAAGGCCTTCTCGGCCTCATTCAAGCCCTCCTGCGGCTGGCCCTCCTGCGGTTGACCTTCCTGCGCGGCGGCCTGCTGCTTGGCGGCCTCCGACAATCCCTCCTGGCGCTCGGCAAGTTCCTGGGCTTGCTTGGCCAGGTCTTCCGCAGCCGCGGCCTGTCGCTCCAGCATCTCGCCCTTGGCCTCGGGATTCTGATTCACCTGGCTCTGCAACGCGCCTTCGACTTGTTCCTGCTGCTGTTTCAGCGCCTGATCGGCGGGGGCTTCCTTCCCTTCCTGCTGGGCCGCGTTATCCGCCTGCCGCGCAATCTCCTTCTCCTGCTGGGCCAGTTCGGCGAGCCGGGCGACCTGCTCCAGCTTCTGCTCGTCCTGCTGCACCGCTTGCTGCAATTCCTGCAACTTTTCGATCGCTTCCTGCGCGGCGTTGCGCGCCTGCTGCAGTTCCGCTTCACGGCCCTCCGCCGTGTCCTGCAGAGGCGTGTCCTCCAGGTGCTGCCGCGCCTCGGCAACCTGCTCTGTCGCCTCGCGCACCTCGTCCGCCTTGGCAGCCTGCACCCCGCGTTCCATGCGCTTCGCCAACTCCCCCAATTTCTCCTGCGCGGCGGCGAGCTTCTCGCGCGCCTCTTCAAGCTGCTTCTCGGCCGCCTCCGTGAACTCATCCTTCTTCACTTCTTCCTTGTTGGCCTCGATGCGTGCCTTCGCTTCCTGCACCTCCTGGATAGCTTTGTTCAGAGTCTCCCGCACATCGCTTTGCTGCGCCCTGATCTCCTGGCGCACGACCGATTCCGCGTTGCGGTCAATCGTGATGTTGCGCCACTCCGAGTAGCCCACGCCGGGACCTCCCATCGTCTCCGGAAGAACATCGCTCACGGCCAGGCGCATCTTCAGCTCCTGCGCATCCTTCCACTTGTCGAGAAGCACCCCGATCGGGACCAGATGCTCCCCGCGCCACAGCGGCTTGGAACTCAGGGTGTCCCGCTCCGGCCGGTCGGCGGCAAGGGCATCCTCTTTCTGTCCATTCACCTGCAGCTCCACCTTCGCTCCGATCACATCCACATCTTCCAGCACCTCGTACTCCAGGCGCACCTGCTCATCCGGGCGCACCCGCATTTCTTTCTGACTGGGCGCCAGGATGGTCACGACCGGCACCTGGTCCAGCTGCACCTTGACCGGAAAACGCACCCCTTCGATTTCGCGCTCCAGCCGGTGCTGCAACATCACCTGCCCCAATCCGTCTTCTTCCGGTTTGAGGGTCCAATTCACTTCCACCCGTGCCCCGTTCGCACCGGATTCCACCGAGACGGTTCCCATTTCCTTGCCATCCACCAGGAGCCGCCCCCCCTCCACCGGCGTATTGGTGGTGCCCTGCAGCTCCACCCCCGTGCCGGCCAACGCCACGACCCCCGCTCCCAGCGACCGGCGCTGCGGTGCAAGGTTCGTGTACTCCGGGAACTTCAGCTCGACATTCACCGCCTCGAGGCGAGGCATCGGCCAAACCGTCACGTCAAAGCCATCGCTCTGCGCCTTGCCGATCCGCGCGAAGTAGTGGAAACTGTCCCGCGCCGCCGGCAGACGATACTCGAACTCGCTCACGCCGTCCGCCACGCGCGTCACTTCGATCGTCTCCGTCAAGGTTTCCATCCCTTCCCGCTCCATCACAAGCGTCAGGGCTCTCGCCTTCGGGTCGGAAAACTCGATCTCGATCTTCACTTCGTCGCCCTCCAGGACTTCCACGTCCTGAGGATTGATCGTGAAGCGCACTGCCCCGGCATTGCCGAGGTCCGTGAACGGCGCCAGGGCCCGCACGAAAAGGCGTTGAACCTCGCCCGGGAATATCGCAAAGAGCAGCAGGAAGACCGCCGCCAACCCCGCCGCCGGCCACATCCAGTGCTTTACCCGCTTGGAGCGAACCTCGACGAGCGGATCGACTCCAGCCGCATCACTCTGAGCCTCCAGCACCAAATCCTCGAGAAGAGACTCCGACACGCCACCCCCGGATCTTCCCGTCAATTCCAGGGCGGTGCTCACCCGCTCCTGGATCTCGGGGTGCCGCGTCTCCAGCCAGCGGGCAATTTGCACCAGGGTGATGCGCTTGCGGAGCGGCTTCAGCAACCACGACCAGAGCGCCCACACCGTGCCGGTCACCAGCGCACCGAGCAAGAGCCACCGGACCATGACCGGAAGGGGCGCCAGGAAAAAATCCGCCGCCATGGCGAGCAGAAGCCCTCCCAGGAGAACTGTCGCCACTCCCCCAATCCCCCGCAACAACTGCATTCTGCGCACCCGCCTCAGAACCGCCTTCAGGGGTTTGATAATTTCCTTCGGTATCTTCGTACTCATCGCTCGATCAGGGATTGCGGCTCTGGCTTGATACGCAATGCTCCTGGGTCTTAAAATTATATTAACTATTACGGAAGTCCACTCCCTCTTCTAATCACCCATTCTGAAGTCAATAGCCCGCAAAAAAGCACCAATAGCAGCCAGTGGTCCCACAAGCGGGTTTCCCGCAGCTCTTCTCGGGTTTCATCGCCGGTCAGGAAGAGCCCCGCCAGTTGCCCGCTCTCCTCCGGTTTGACCACCCGTCCCCCGGAAAGCTCCGCGATGGTGTCCAGCAGCGGCCGGTTCAGGGTGGTCTCGGAGAGCTCCACCGGGCTTCGCGCCGCCACGATCCGAAATCCGGTCACAACCTTATCAGCTCCGTCCTTCTTCAGCAGACTTTCGGCTTTCTTGCCCGTCAGCACGATCTCGTAGCGACCCGAGCCCGGGAACGGTCCCGCCGTCCCCTCGTGCAGACCCGGCGATCCCTCCCGGTAAGCCAATCGCACCGTGGTCAGCTTCTCGCCGCCGCTCCAGACCTCGGCCTTCAAGGACTTGTCCTCGACCGGGTTCATGTCCTCGTCCCACAGCCGGGCCGTGATCAGCAACTTGTCGTCGCCGGTGTAGCTGAGATGATCGGTTCCCAGGCGTACCGTCGCCGTCCCGGAACGCAGATTCGGTCCCGCCCCCCACTTCACCAGCTGCCCCCAAAAGCGGTGGTGGTAAACGTCGCCCACCCCCTCACGCAGGCGCCAGGTCCGGTCGCTCAGGAGCATCGCCACCTTGCCGTGCCCGACCTGCTGCGACACCAGGATGGCGTTCTTCGCCTCCTCCGCCTTCCGTTTCGCCAGACGCGCCAGAGCGTCGCCGAGCTGGGCTGCATTCGTGACATCGCTCTCATCGGACTCCGTCCGGGTCGCCACCACCAGGATATCGGCCCCCTCCTTCACTCCGTCCACCGGATGCCTCCAGCGAAGCTCGGGAAACCCTCCCCACAACCGCTCGTTCTCCAGCCGGCTGTCGGACTGCGCGGTGATGGCATGGCTGCGTCCCTCCGCAGTCAGCACCAGGCGGAACCGGGCGGCGCCCGATCCAAAATAATTCCGGCGGCTCGGCGTGTATTCCACCGGCAGGAGATCGCGCGCCGTCTCGGAATTGAGGGCGTGCGGCATGAAGCGCGGTCCCGCCACCGCCACCAGGAGCGCCGCCCGGTCGTTTACGCACTTCCTGATAATCTCCCAGGTCGACTCCGGCACCGCATCGGGCGGGAGGTCGCCGAGGATGATGACATCGAACTTCCGCCACTCTTTCTCGTTCTCTGGCAACTGGGTGGCCTGGGCGTCTCCGAACTTCCGGGCCGCCGAGGCGTAAATTGGGCGCTCGCGCTGACCCTTGATGGTATCCGGGTTCAGCAAGACATATTGCAGGTGGATCGACTTGTCGCGTCCGTAGAACAGGTTGCGCAAGTAGCGGAACTCCCAGCGCGGGAACGAGTCCACGATCAGGACGTTGGTGCGCGAATCGGTAATAGCGGTTTCAAAGGACCAGCTGTTGTTGTTGTCGAAACGCTCGCCTTCCAGAGCCAGCAACTCCACCCGGTAGCTGCGCACCCCGCCGGCTTTGGGCACATCGCGGAAGCGGACTTCCTCGCGGTGGTGATCCTGCGGAATCGTGATCATCTTTTCCTCCACCACGTTCTCACCCTGCATCAGCATGAGCCTGGCCCGCTGTCCGCGATAACCGTCGAACTTCACGGTGGTCGCCACCCGCAAACGATCGCCCAGGTAGATGGCATCCGGGGAGCGCACTTCCAGGATCGCGGCGTCACGCGGCGGTCGTTCGCTTCCGACCGCCACGATCCCGACCGGGGCATCGAGAATCCCGAATCGCCGCGCTACGTCCTCGACCCGCCCGGGGCGGTTGTGCCGCCCGTCGGTCACCATCACGACTCCCGCCAGGTTGTCGGGCGGCACCTGTTCCAACACCGTTGCCATGGCATCCACCAGGTCGGTGGCCTGGTCCCATCCCTCGGCTTCCTCTTCGCCTTCCCCGAGGGTGCGGCGGGCCGCGCGGACCTTCCGGACTCCCACCTTGCCTTCCAGTTGCTTGAAGAGATCGCTCTTCTCGAGCGCCGACTGCGCCAGTTCGAATCGGCTCGCGGCGGTTCCTTCGTCCACCAGGTGCATCGAGGCGGAGTCATCCATCACCACCACCACTTCCCGCTCGAGTTCACGGTCCACCTTCCGGCTGAAGACCGGCTGCAACAACATCCAGACCAGCGCTACCAGCGCCGCCAGCCGCAAGGCTGTCAGCCACCGCCCCTTCTTCGTCCCCACCGCCCCCTGCTCATACCGGTAGAGGAAGAGAATGAACTCCACCGCCAGGGCCGTGATGAGAGCGATGCTCCACACCGGCCAGCCCGTCCCGAGATGAAACGCCTTCCCCAGCAAGAGGATCATTCCCCACGCCGCAAAAAAAAGGACGGGCAGCCGAATGATGGTGAGGAGATGGGAGCGCGCAGCTGACATTGGGGTTCAGTGTTCAGTGTTCAGAATTCAGACCCCTCGTCCATCGCCCATCCTGCATCCTTTCCCTTCCATCATCCCGCCTTCTTCAGATTGTCCATCTTTTCGAGGAAGACGGCGTCCGGTCCGCCGCGCTCCTCGAACTCGACCTTCACTTCCTCCGCGGTTCGGCGGGACTTCGATATCCAGCGCGCCAGCGCCACCTCCAGGAGCAGAAGGAAAAAGGCCGCCACCGCGAGGAACTTCCACAGCTCCTGGCCGAATCCCTTGCCACTCAAGATCGCCAGCAGATCGTTCACGGAGCGCGCTTCCACCAGGTCGATATTGTCCCGAATCAATTCGCGATTAGCGTCATCGAGCGTGGTCAGGCGGCTTTCGCGCACGTCCCGCATCACCACCATGGGCACGTCCCGTCCCGCAAATTCCTCGATCTCCTGCTGGAGCTGCTCGGGCACCGTCACCTGGTAGAGCCCCGGTATGGCGGCCCCGTCCAGTTCCAGGACCCGTCCACGCCGTCCGATCGATAACCGTACTTTTCTCGGTGCTCCGCGGGGGTCGGTCGCCTGGCTCTCCGCCACCACCGCATTTTCGCCCTTGTCGCTTACCGGGATCAGGACCCGCGCCGGCACCGGCTCCATGGATCCTCCCGGCACCTTCCAGAACAGACGGATAAAAGCGACGTTGAGCTCCTCGTTGTAATCGATCTCGATCGGAGCCGGCACGCCGGCCTCCAGCTTCACGTTGCCGCTCTCCGCACTGCCCTGGGCCCGCAGGACGGTCTTGCCGCCAATCTTCAGCACCGCCTTCTCGTCAACTTCGAGCTTGAAGACGTAGTCCCCGCTCATGGGCGGAACGAGGTGTCCACCCCAGTGAATCTTGAACTTGTCGCGGTTCATCCCGCGATAGGGAGCCTCCTGCTCCCATTGAAAGTGGATGGCCGGATCGACCCGCTCGACCGCGATCCCCCGCTTGCTGTCATCGGAGCGGTAGTAGGTCCCCAGCAGGCCTCCTCCGCCGGGCAGCGCCAGGGCCGGGCGCCAGCTCGCTTCCACGTTCAGGTTCACCCCTCCCGCTCCCGCCAGCCACGTGACCAGTTCGTGCACCAACGGAACGAACGACCTCCGCGTGGTGAGATTTCCGGTGCGGCTGTCGAATGCCGAGGTCGTCATGAGGACCCGCCCTTTACCATAATTGCGCCCCGCCAGGAACGGTTCGCCGTTGGACAAACGGGCCGCCACCGATCCGCCCGCCCTCACTTCGCCAACCTTGCGGAATCCAGATACCGTGGCATCGCCCAGGTCGGATGCCTTCTCGTCCTTGAACAGCACCAGGCTCTCGTGATCGAAGGTCGCCGGCGCCGGCTTGAGGCCCTCCTCATCCGCCTCCAGCACTCCGAGATCGACCGGGCTCAGGAGCCCGTCCGGTCCCTTCCAGGCATTGTAGAACCCCTCGTCGGCCCGGGGACCGGCCAGCATCAGCAAGCCACCTCCGTCCGCGACGTAGGCCGCCATCCGTTCCGCCATGCGAGCCGGTAAACGCACCACATCCGCCAGCACCACCACCCGAAACTTTTCGAGATCGTCGAGACTCGTGATGTCGGGCGCCGCCATCACGGTGGGCTCCATCAGATAATTCTCTTCCGGCTTGCCGCCCTCCACCAGTTCGCTCGAAGGGGCCAGGGCCAGAGCCGTAAATCCTGCCGCCCGCTCGAAGAACCCGCCATTCGGATTGCCGTCCACCAGGAGGACCGGGAGGCGCTTCTTGATCGCCACCACCATCTCCCGCTTGTCGTCCTCCTTCAGGTCGTCCTTGGCATCGAGGCGGGCCACCACCACCACCGGGCCCGATTGCTTGAAGAGATGTCGAATCTCGAGGGTCTCCTCCTGCCCCGGGGCAAGCTGTCCCACTCCCACCGGCTCGAGGATCTCCTCGCCCACCGTGATCTGCAATGGTTCGGGCGTCACCGCTTCCGTGCCGGTATTCTCCACCGTCACGCGAATGGTCGCCTCGCGATCCGTTCCGATCACCTCGCGCGACAGTGCCACCCTGCTCACCGCCACGTTGCGCAACGACTCGGGAGGCGGGAAGGAGCGCACCAGCAGCTTCGGCGGGCGAGGCATTCCCTTGATCGCCTCCCCGAACGATTTCCAGGCCGAAGGACTCTCCAGCCTCCAGCCCAGGCGCTGGCCATCCGTGAAGACCACGATCTCCTTCGCGCCGTGATCTCCCTTGCCGAGGTTGAGGACGCTCACTCCCAGCGCATCGAGGGCCTGGAAGGGACCGCCCACCGGCTTCAGGGATTCGAGGACCTCGATCACATCGGCCCGGTGCGTGAGGGGCGTCCCGGTGATCTGCTCCGGCGCAGGCCCTCCCAGGATCACCGAAAAGGCCGTGCCGCGGGGCGCCTCCTTCACCAGGAAGATGGCCTCTTCCACCGCCATCTCGAAGGCCGTCCGCCCGTCGGACCGCGGCATCTCCATCGAACTCGAGGCATCTATCACCAGCGCAATGTCACGGCTCCCCGAATTCTGGAACCGGTTCAGATTCAATTTCCGCTCCAACAGAATGAGCGCCGCCCCGGCCACCAGGAGCAGAACCGCCACCCCGCGGGTCAGCCAGCGGGTCTTCAGAGAACTCAGCACGAAGGATGCGCCCAGAGCCCCGATGCCCAGCAAGGCCAGAGGCAGGACGAAGATCCAGGGGACAATCGAATCGGGTGGAACGAAGGGACGCGCGATCGCAAGGGCCAGCAAGGCAATGAGCAAACAGCGCGCCGCCATCAGCAACATGTCTTCCCACTCCATCCGCCGCCGTCGCATCGCCACCGTGTCGAACAGGAACCGCATCGCTCCCCAGTCCAGCGGCTTCGCCGCCTGCTGCCGCATCATGTGTAGGATGATCGGCACCAGCACCCCGGCGAGTCCGATCAGCAGAAGTGGATTGAGGAAAAGCATTGGCCGGCGGTTTTGAGTTACCAGGTTTCGGTGGTCCGTGATGCGCTGTCTCGCCGCTCGTCACGCCGCTCCGGGATGGCGCGGCACCCCACGATCCGGACAACGGGCAACCAATAACTGCGAAGTGATATCTTCATCGCTTTGCGTGCATTCGTCTTCCCAGGTACCGTAGGAGGGTGTCGCGCAAGGGTGTCTTCGTGTTGACCGGCACGTAGTCGGCCCGAAGGTTTCCGGCTGCCGCATCCATCGCCTTCACGAACTCACGCACCCGTTCCAGGTAGGCGGCTCGCACCGCCTGCGGATCGATTCGCAGCATGGGCTCCACTCCCTCCAGGTCGCGGAAGCGCTGGAATGCCTTGAACGGAAACGTCAGCTCCTCGTCCGCCAGGACGTGGAAGATCACCAGTTCGTGCTGGCGAAAGTCGAAGTGGTGCAGCGACTCCACAATGTCCTGCGGCTCGTCGAACAGGTCGCTGATCAGGATCACCAGCCCCCGCTTGTGCACCCGCTCCGCCACCTCGTGCAGAACGTCGCCGACCTTCGTCTCCGCCCCCGGAGACGATTCCCACAGGGTGTCCACGATACGCCGCACCTGGCTCGGCCGGCTTCCCGCACGCAGGTAGGATTTCACTTCGGAATCGAAGGTCACCAGCCCGGCCGCATCGCCCTGCTTGACGAAAAGGTAGGCGAGGGCCGCAGCCAGGTAGCGGGCGTAGGCAAACTTCGACATCTCCTCCCCGCCCACCGATGAGGCTTCGTCGCCCCGGTAAGCCATGGAGCCCGACACATCCACCGCCAGGGTCACGCGCAGATTGGTCTCCTCGATAAACTGCTTGATGACGTTGCGATCGCTCTTGGCCATCACACGCCAGTCCAGGTTTCGCGGATCGTCTCCGGGGGCGTACTCGCGGTGCTCCGCAAACTCCACCGAGAAACCCTTGTCGGGGCTGGTGTGCCTGCCTGTCAGGGTCCCCTGCATTCGCTTTCGCGCCAACCACTCGAGCCGCCGCATGACTCCCATGGTCTCCTCCGGGAGGAGCCGCATCGAGTCGGGAATCTGAAGAGTGGCCATCTGTTATTCGGCGGTGGGTCGTACAGCTCCATGCAGTCCTCGAAGTCCCTCCGCGGCCTCTCAGACCTTGATTTCCTCCTTCGGTGTCAGGTGCTCCAGCAGCATCCCCACGATATCATCGCTTTTCACGCCCGAGGCTTCAGCGTTGAAGGTCGTGAGCACGCGGTGGCGAAGCACCGGGTAAGCCACCGCCGAGACGTCGCCGGTCGTGGCGTGGAATCTTCCGCGCAGGACCGCGTGGGCCTTTGCCGCGGACACGAGGCCGATCCCGGCCCTTGGCCCGGCGCCCCAGCCCACCATGTCCTTCACAAACTCCGGGGCCTCCCCCGAGTTGGGCCGCGTCGCGCGCGCGATGTCGGCTGCGTAGTCGATGACGTGATCGCCCACCGGCACCCGCTTGACCACCTCCTGCAATTGCAGGATGTCCTCGGCGGTCATGAGGGGCTTCACTTCTCCTGTGCCGGGGCTCGTCACGCGGCGGATGATCTCGCGCTCTTCGGCCGGGTCCGGGTAGTCCACCACGATATTGAAAAGGAAGCGGTCGAGCTGCGCTTCCGGAAGCGGGTAGGTCCCTTCCTGCTCGATGGGGTTCTGCGTGGCCAGCACGAAGAACGGTTCGGGAAGATTGAAGGTCTTCTCCCCGACCGTGACGTGGTGCTCCTGCATCGCCTCCAGGAGGGCCGCCTGCGTCTTCGGCGGAGTCCGGTTGATCTCGTCCGCCAGGATCATGTTCGCAAAGATCGGTCCGTGCACGAAACGGAATCCCCGGTGGCCGGTCTCCTGGTCCACCTCCAGGACGTCCGTCCCGGTGATATCGGACGGCATCAGGTCCGGCGTGAACTGGATGCGCTTGAAGCTCAGGTCCAGCGCTCGCGCCACGGTCGAAATCAGGAGCGTCTTGGCCAGTCCCGGGACCCCCACCAGGAGGGCATGTCCACGACAGAAAATCGCCATCAAGACCTGCTCGACCACACTTTCCTGACCCACGATCACCTGCGCCAGTTCCTCCTTCATGTGTCCGTAGACCTCGTGGAGCTTCTCGACGGCTTCCCTGTCATCCATGCTCATATCTTCCCCACTACGACCCGGCCGTCCGGCTTTTCTCACCCAGATTGCGGGGGGCGAGGGGCCGGGTCGAGCGTCGGGTTCCGGAGTACGGCAGATTCGGCCCGTCCGTGCCATCGTCCCCGCACATCCAACCCTCGGATCCGCTCACACCCCCACCGGGTGCCAGGTCGTCTTGATTTCCTGGAACTCCAGGATGTGGTAGGGGCTTTCCTCCAGCGGGCGGTCGGCATGCAAGATCACCCGCTTCACGTTCTCCGCCGCGTTCTCCTGCGCCACTTTGCGCTCCGCCACCTCGTCCGAGCACAGGAGCAACGCATTCACATCCATGTGCCCGCCAAGGTGCGAAAGCAGTTCGTCCCGGAAGCCGGTGAGAATATTAACCACTCCTCCCGGAACATCGGAACTGTTGAGCACCTCCGCCAAGGTGATGGCGCAGAGTGGTCTCCGGTGCGAGGCGAGGATCACGCAAGTGTTTCCGCCCACCACGACCGGCGCGATGGCGGAACAGAGCCCGAGCAGCCCGCTCTCCTCCGGGGCGACCGCCGCAACGACCCCCGTCGGTTCCGGCCGGGAGAAATTGAAATGTGGAGTTGCGACCGGGTTCACGGTCGAAAAGAGGGCCTGGTATTTGTCGCTCCAGCCCGCGTAGTGCACGAAGAGGTCCACGGCCGCCGCCACTTCCTTCTTCGCGGCTGCCGGGGAGCGGCCCTGGGCTCGCAGTTCCTCTTCGAACTGCCCGGTGCGGCCCTCCAGCAGTTCCGCAACGCGGTAGAAGATTTGTCCGCGCCAACAGGCCGTCGCGGATGCCCAGCCATCCGCGGCTTTGCGCGCTGCGACGACCGCATCGCGAAAGTCCTTCCGGCTTCCCCGCGACACGTTCGCCAGGAGGACATCCTTCTTCCCCTTCAATTCGTAGTAGCGCCCCGACTCGGTCCGCGGAAAATTGCCCCCGATGTAGAGCTTGTAGGTCTTGCTGACGGCGAGGCGAGGCATCGCGAAAGTTTAAAGTTTATTGTTTCAAGTTTAAAGTTGCCGGAAGCCCCAACTCAACGTGGAAGATCCAATCCCAAACATCTCTTTGCCTAGATCCTGGTCGGGCATGAACCTCATCGACTTGAAACTTTAAACCTTAAACTTGAAACTCTTTGAATGATTACTTCCCGCTCAGTTCCACATAGGGCGCCAGTCCCTGCAATCCGCCTTCCCTTCCCATCCCGCTCTCCTTGTATCCGCCGAACGGCGAGCCGGGATCGAACTTGTTGAAGGTATTCGCCCACACCACCCCGGCCCGCATCTGGTTCGTGATCTGGAAGATCTTCGAACCCTTGTCGGTCCAGACCCCGCCGCTCAGGCCGTAGGGCGTATTGTTGGCTTTTTCCACCGCTTCATCGGGGGTGCGGAAGGTCTGGATGGCGAGAACCGGACCGAAGATTTCCTCCTGCACGATACGATGGCTCTGGGCGCACTCCGTGAAAATGGTGGGCTTGAACCAGTAGCCTTTCCGCGGGAGATTCTGCCCGCTCTGCCAGCACTTCGCGCCTTCCTCGCAGCCGCTCTCCACCAGCACCTTGATACGGCCCAGTTGCTCCCCGGAGTTGATGGCTCCGATATCCGTGTTCTTGTCGAGCGGATCGCCCAGGACGAGGGTTTCCATCCTCCGCTTGAGCTTGCGCACCACGGTGTCTGCGATGCCCTCCTGCACGAAAAGACGCGAACCGGCGCAGCACACGTGTCCCTGGTTGAAGAAGATTCCGTTCACGATTCCCTCCACCGCCTGGTTCACCGGGGCGTCGTCGAAGATGATATTGGCCGCCTTGCCACCCAGTTCCAACGTGAACCGCTTCCCCGTCCCGGCCAGCGATTTCTGAATGAGTTTTCCCACCGCGGTCGAACCGGTGAAGGCGACTTTGTCGATGCCGGGATGCAGCACGAGGTTCTGCCCGGTCTTGCCCGCCCCGGTGATGATGTTCACCACCCCCGGCGGAAACTCGGCCTCCTCGATCAACTCCGCCAGTTTCAATGCCGTGAGGGGGGTTGTCTCGGCGGGCTTCAGAACCACCGTATTGCCACACGCCAGCGCCGGGGCCAACTTCCACGCCGCCATCAGGAGCGGGAAATTCCACGGAATGATCTGCCCGGCCACCCCGAGCGGTCCTGCCGCGCGTCCCGGAAAGGCATACTGGAGCTTGTCGGCCCAGCCCGCATAGTAAAAGAAGTGCGCCGAGACGAGGGGGAGATCGATGTCGCGGCTCTCACGAATGGGCTTGCCCCCGTCCATCGATTCCACCACTGCGAACTCGCGAGCCCGCTCCTGGATGAGCCGGGCCAGACGGAAGAGATACTTCCCGCGTTCACGCCCCGGCATCCGGGACCACCTCTTGTCATACGCCTCGCGGGCGGCCTCGACGGCCCGCTCCACCATCCGCGGCCCCGCCTCGCCAACCACCGCGAGGACTTCCTCGGTGGCCGGATTGACGGTCTCGAACTTCTTGGAGGCCTTGACCCACTTTCCCCCGATAAAAAGCTCGTAGCTCTTTTTCAGCGAAACCTCGGCGGTGCTCTCCGGAGCGGGGGTATAGCTGTCCCCCTCGACAAAGTCGTGGCGTGCCGCCTTTTTCTCGGCGCGCTTTGCTGGGGTCCGGGCGGGCCCCTCTCCGGGTCCCTCGGCCATCAGTCCTTCGAAAAGTAAGCGCCGGACTGGTACCGGCCGGTTTGCTGGGTGCGAATCTGCATCAGGAGGTCATTTGTGAGGGAACTCGCCCCGAAGCGGAACCACTTTTTGTCGAGCCAGGCCTTTCCGAGAGTTTCCTTCACCATTACAAGATACTGGAGGGCGGTTTTTGCGTCGCTGATTCCGCCGGCCGGCTTCATGCCCACCATGCGGCCGGTGCGGTCGTGGAAGTCCTGGATCGCTTCCAGCATCACCAGCGTCACCGGGAGGGTGGCGGCAGGCTGAATTTTTCCCGTCGAAGTCTTGATGAAGTCCGCCCCGGCCGCCAAGGCGATCTCACTCGCCACCCGCACCGTGTCGTAGCTCTGCAGCTCGCCTGTCTCGAGAA
>CAUZKZ010000014.1:0-27240 GCA_963580345.1 Verrucomicrobiia bacterium
ATCGGAGAAGAATACGGCACTACTCAGACACGTATATCTCACAGGAAATGATATTCCGAAAATATAGCGCCGAGAAGTATATTCGAAAAACGAAAGCGCCTCCTCATACATGCCGGCCTTGATCGCCTCGGTGAATTCCGGAAAGCGTTGCGGGTCCACACCGCGGTAGTATTCAAAGCGGTAGAATCCGAACCACTGGCCGAAGAATTCAGCGGCCAGGCGCTTGGCTTTGGGATCGCGCAACATCCTGCGGGCTTGATTCGCAAGGTTCTCCGGGTCCTGGAGTTCACCGCTCGCGGCAGCTTGGCGCAATTCTTCATCGGGCATCGAAGACCAGAGGAAGTAGCTCAGCCGATTGGCTAATTCCCAGCCGGACAGCGGAGTCGCACCGGGTTTGTCAGGTGGTTTTTCGGCGCGAAAGAGGAACTCCGGGGCCACGAGGATTCGTGCCAGCAAGGCGCGGATAGCTTCCGTGTGATCGAGCCCGGAATCGCTCCTCATCGCGGCGTAAAACGAGTGCAGCCTTGTCTCCGCCTCCTCAAGCAATGGCCGGCGCCAGGCGAGATGGGCAATCCGAATTGCGTCTTCAATGTGCCCTGGCTCGGCCGCTTCCACTGCTCGACGCGTGGACAAGAACCCATCACGCAGTGGTTGGACAAATCCTCGCAGCTCGGGCGGCAATCGCTCGATCTGCACTTGGTCCAGTTCCGCCACGGTTCTGTCTTGCAGGTCGAGTCCGAACTTTTTGGCGACGAATCCCAGATAGGCATCGTGGTATTCGAACGATGACAACAGATCGCTCCACGCGTGATCGAGACGTTTCCGCGTGGTATCATCCAGGATGTTGTTGACGAGGAATTGGTCGTCTCGGTGGTATTTTATCCTGTAGTGGAAGAGGTTGCGTTCGGTGCTGTTATAGGTGTTATCGAATGGAGCGGGGATCGGGTCACGATCGGAGGGGGCGGGCTCCCGGTGAGACACGGCGGGCAGATTCCGGGCGAATTCGAGCGCGCCGGCTTTCCACGCTGCAAACCCATCGCTCTTCGGGTTTCCCAACAGAACGGATGCGGCCCCGGTTTCAGCTGCAGTTTCGCCCTCGACCTCGCCGTCGGCAATCGAACATCGCACCACCGCATTCTCGTTTTGTTCCAGATCGAGACCGACATCTACGCGAATCTCTGCATCGGTTGTCGAATCCGGCACCTCGAAATCGACCACAACGGTGGTCGCGGCTGGAATGACAAAATCGTTGGCACGGATCTCACCTCCGCGGGGGTGTCGGCCCAGTTTCAACTTCCCAACCGTTTTCTCGTCGAGCACAACTTTGAGAAGCTGCTCTTTCGTCCACCGTTTGTCGTCACCCCGAAATCGAATCCGGGCGTTCCGCCAAATCACCATCGAATCCGCGCTCTTGTTCGCGTTTGCCGGCGCGACGGAGATGTCCAATCTCGCCGTCTTCGCGCCTTTCGGCCACTGCACCTCCGCTGTGAAGGAGTGCCTCGGTGAGATCTTGATCGACTCTCCTGTCAGAACCGCGGCCTCCTCGTCGTCGCCGGTCGTCGCCGCCAGCAGGCTCTGCCATTCGCGCATCGTCTTGTAAATGTTGCCGCACTCGGATCGAACTTTCTGCAGCGCGCCGGCGCCGGCGTCGTTGGCGCTCGGAGCTGGCAATGCTCTCCACGCCTCGACGATGGCGGACGTCGGAAATGTGGTCTCAGCCTGACTGAGAACGGAGCGAATGTGCTCCAGAAAACGAACGTCGAGCCCTTCCTCTTCCGCGAGCTGCGCTAATGGAAGATCGTTTCGGCCGCTCGTCACCGGCGCGCGGTTCTCGTTGGCCGCGGTGCAGGGAGGCCGGCTGGTCTACCATCACGCAGCAGGGCAGTCCCCGGCGCTCTACGACAGCTTCCAGGTGCGGGTCCGCGACGAGGATCCCACCCACCCGGCTTCTTCGGGAAGAGTGAGTATCCACCTCTTCCGTCCCGCTTCTTCCGAACTCGAATCCGCCCCGGATGAGTTGGCAGGCATTCTTCCCGGATCGGCTGCCGCCCTGGATCCGCAACTGCGGGCCTATCTGCTGAGCCGCGACTACGGCTACATCGCGTGGAATCTGTCCGGCGCCATCCGTCCCGCGGGGGTGGCGGCGCCGACCACCGCGCTCAGCGCCGAGGGCTACGAAATTTTCGTCGAACGGTACGGCCCGGAGAGGCTCCAAGTCCTCAGCGGGGGCGCAGCTGCCGATGTGCTCAGCGGTGGGATGGCAGGCGACATCCTTTCGGGTGGCCGTGGCGACGACAACCTCTTTGGCGGCGGTGGCGCGGACCTGTTTACCTGGAGCCATGCCGACGAGGGACACGATTCCATTCTCGATTTCTCGCCGGCCGAGGGAGACGTCCTGGTCCTCTCGGACCTTTTCTCAGGGGTGTCCGGATTGGTCGACCACTACCTGCGACTTGTCCTGGACGGAGCCGATGCGGTGATTGAAGTCGGACTGGCGGGAGACGGGGTGGATTACGGCGACCTTTCGATCCGGCTTACCGGATTTGCCGATCCGGATCTGAGTCTCAGGTCGCTGGTATCGAGCGGGGCTCTCCAGGTGGGAAGTCTCGAGTTGATGACGCGGATCTCGATCGAGACCCTCGCCGGTGCGAGCGAGAACGGGCCGAGGTCCGGAATGGTTCGGGTCCGACGTGATGGGTCGGTGGACGCGCCATTGGCTGTGAACCTGGTGGTGTCCGGGGCGGCCACCAACGGGGTGGACTTCTCCCTGATCTCCGAAACCCTGATCATTCCATTGGGCGCCTCCCACGCCGATATCTTGCTGGCGCCCTTCGCGGATGCGCTGACCGAGCCGCTGGAGATTGCGGAGATCTGGCTCGCCGACGGAGCGGGATACGAAATCGACCCCGCGGCGGGATCGGCGCAGGTTGCGATCGAGGATCTGCTCCCGCAGTTGTGGTTGGAGCTCGTCCGCCAGAACGGGTACCTGGATACCGGTCTGCCCGCCCTCGTCCTGTTGCGTCGTGAGAATCTCGCCGAACGCAGCCTGTTCGTTCGTCTCCGCTATTCGGGCACGGCCTCGCTTGGGGCGCACTTCAGTGCCCCGGAATTCGTGAACCTGCTTCCTGGCCAGACCAGCGAACTTCTGCAGATCGAACCCCGAATCGGTGCGCAGCTCCCCGGAGGGGTCGGATCCGTCGTGTTGGAGGTCGTCCCGGATCCCGCCTACAAGCTCGCCGAGCCCACCTGGGCCGAGGTGGTGCTCGCCGGGAACGAGGACAATTTCGGGCTATGGGCCCAACGGCATTTCGGAGGCGCGACCGGCGACCTGAGCAGCCTCGCCGCCCAGGATCCCGGCGGGTACGGGGTGACGCTTTTCGAACGTTATGCTTATCGTCTCGATCCCCACAACCCGCTTCGCGACCAGCCGCGACTGCCGGCCGTCTCGGTCGGTGAAGATGGAAAGCTGCACTTCGAGTTTTACCGCTCCGCGGGTGTGAGGGATCTCTCCTTTAACATGGAGTTGTCCTCCGATCTGGAGACCTGGCAATCCGGAGAGGCCCTCTTCGAGCGCTACCTCGTCCCCTGGCAGGAAGACGCGCCGGGCCGAACCGCCTACCGGTCCATCCTTCCGGTCGATGCACAGGATGCCATCTTCGTGCGCATCCGCACCATCCTGCTGCAACCATGATCATCCCGACCCCAGAGCGCATCTCGAGTCGCGTCCGATTCTGCGGCGCAGTGATCTTCGCCTGCGCCCTTGCCTCGTGCGGCAAGGAGAGTGCGGAGAAGAAGAGCGAGCCGGCTGATTCGTCCCCGGTCCTCGCTCGGGTGGCGGGCGACCCGATCACTCAGGCCGATTTCGAAGCGGAAGTCCAATTTCGCATGAATCAACGCCGGCCCCTTCCCGAAAAGGCGGCCTTGCTGAACGAGATGATCGAACGCCGCGCCCTTCTCTATCGTGCCCGCCAGGGCGGTCTCGAATCGGATGCGGGGATTCGCCGGGAGTTGGAGAACCTGCTGATCGCCCGACTCCGTCAGCGCGAGCTCGAGAACGAACTGCGTGCTGCCAAAGTCAGCGACGACGAGTTGCAGGCGGCTTACGAGGCGCGGATCGCGGAGTTTACCCGCCCTGCCAAGGTGCGGGTGGCGATCCTTCGTCTCAAGGCGGGCGCGAAAGCGAGCGAGGAGAAGCGCGCCGAGGTGCGGGCCAGGCTGGAAGAGGCGCGCCAGAAGGCCCTCGCCACTCCGGCGCCCGGAGGCCGGGGGCCCGCCGCGCAGGGATTCGGGGCCCTCGCGATCGATTACACCGACGATCAGACCAGCCGCTACCGAGGCGGGGACATCGGCTGGTTGAACCAGGGCTCCTTCGAATACCGCTGGCCCCGGGCCCTCCTGGAAGCCGCCTATGGGGGCGAGAAAGGTGTCGTCAGCGAGGTGCTGGAGATCGACGGCGATTACTACCTCGCCATGAAAGCTGATTTTCGCGAGGCGGCCGTCCAGCCCTTCGCCGATGCGAAGCAGGTCTTGCGGGTCGGACTGCTGCGGACCAAGCGCGAGCAGCTGCAAGATGACTTCCGCCAGGAAACGATGCGCATTGCCAAGACCACAATCGACCAATCCGCCCTTGCGGCGGTGAAACTTCCCGCTCCCGTCAAACCCCCCGCAAACTCTCCGGTGACCGCCAAGCCGCCGGCGGTGCCGTCCAGCGCAAACAACTAGATGAACTTGACACTTTCGCCATGACCTCGAAGCAAATTACAGCTAAGCAGCGATCCCCTCGATCCGGGTTGGTATTGGCGGCGGCGATAGGCCTGGTGCTGTCGCCCCTCGCCATGGCGGTAGGACCGAGCTTCACCGCGAATCTTGGAAATACCTCCACACAGGAGGACACCGCCAAGGCAATCAACTTCTCGGTGACCGACCCGGATACGGCCAATAACACCCTCACCGTGACCGGCACGAGCTCAGACACGAGCGTGGTCACGAGCGCGAACGTCGTCGTTACGAGCGGCGCGGGTGGTGCCAGGACGGTGACGATCACGCCGACCTTGAACCAGTTTGGCCCAACCACCATCACCCTCACCGTGAGCGACGGCACTTCCACCGCCACGGACACCTTCGTCCTGACCGTGAATTCGGTGAACGATCTGCCGACTATCACGCCGATCAGCAATCCTTCCCCCTTCAACGAGGACAACTCCTCGCCCGCCCTCTCCTTCACGATCGACGATGTCGAGACCCCGGCCGGTTCGCTGACCCTCTCGCGAAGCTCGAACAACACCACGCTCGTGCCGAACACGGCCGCCAACATCCAGTTCGCAGGCGGCGGCGGCAGCCGCACCGTGACAGTGGACCCCGCCCCGAACCAGCCCCCGGGGACGAACAACGCCACCGCCACGATTACCGTGACGGTCACGGACGCCGATAACGGATCGGCCAACGAGACCTTCACGGTGACGGTCAGGCCCAGGCCCGATCCCCCGGCCATCACCGGCACAATCGCAGCGGCGGTCAACGACAATGCCCTCGGAAACCCCTTCGCCAATATCGGGATCGAAGAGGTCGATGGAGAAAACGTGACGGCCACCGTCAACCTCGGCAACGAGTTGGTGGGCTTGATCGTGACGGTAAACGCAGGCGATGACTCTACAACGCCGCAAACCCTTCCGTGGAGTTCAGGTCCCGGTTCACCAGCCACCGTGCAGGCGGCGCTCCGCGCCCTGCGGTACGAGCCAATCCCCAATCGCCAACCGGTCGGACAGTCCGAAACCGTCAATCTTACCCTTGAGGTCGAGGATACCACCAACCGCGACGCCTCCCAAAACGCGATCTTAACGGTGACGTCCACGAACGATTCGCCGAATCTGGCCTTCACGGCCGATGACATTTCCGACAGCCAACCCTCACAACCCTTCCGGCTCACGATCGCCGATCCCGACCTGGGGGAGACTTTTTCGGCCACCATCACCGAAACTACGAGCTTCGGCACACTCTCGTCGGAAGGCCCCTTTATCGGCAACGCCGCGGAAGTGCAGGCCGCCATCAGGAACGTGCAGTTCACACCAAATCCGCAAAACACTTCGGTAGACGCCTCGTTCACCGTCTCGGTGACCGACATCGTAGGCCCTGCCGTAGGCGCCACGACGATGGGCAGCATCTTGGCCGTGAACGATCCGCCGAGTATTGTCGGCGTCACGACCTCTCTGATTCGAATCACCGACGCTCCCGATCCCCTCGCCCTCCCGACGCCGTTTCCCACGGTGCGCATCGACGACCCCGATCTTGGGCAGGCCCTGAACGTCACGCTTTCCATCGACGACCCGGCCAAGGGCACTCTCTCGAGCAACAGTTTGAGTGGCACCGCCGCCGCCGTGACCACCGCGATCCGGCTCGTGACTTTCACGCCGAAGGCTGACCGCCTCGGCGTCGGCCTGTCGGAGAACGTGACCCTGACGATTTCGGTCTTCGACGGGACCGAGACGCGTACCAACAGTCAAACCGTCATCAGGGTCACCTCGATCAACGGACCCCCTGGTGTCGAATATACCGGCGACCCGGTCTTTCCCCCGGACCCGGTCCTCATTCCGCCGGCCACTCCGATCGAGCCCTTCGCCAGTGTCACGATCACGGACGATGACCCAGTGCCCTCGGTGACAGTCACGATCGCACTCGACGATCAGAACAAGGGCGGATTCGACCCGGCCGTGTTGGGCGGGTTCCAAAACCTGGGTGGAGGAACCTACGAGTTCCTCGGCGCTCCGGCCGCGGCGACAACCGCCTTGGCGAATCTGAGCTATGTCGTGAATCCGAGCTTTCTTTTCCCGGCGAACGCCCCGGGTGGCACGGACTTCTCGATCACGGTCGTGGATGCGTCGCTCAACCGCGCCTCCAGACTCTTGAGAATTCTGATCCAGAATGAGCCGAAGAACTACCTGGTGACCGAGACCGGCGATGACCCGGTGCTCGAAGGGACGCTGCGCCACGCGGTTCTCAACGCGGGCAATAACGACACGATCACGTTCGCGCTGCCGACCTATCCGGCACGGATTCGACTCGAGAACGGGCCGCTGGTGGTGGAAAAGAATCTGACCTTTGCGGGTCCGGGCGCGGACAAGCTGACCATCAGCGGGGACAGCAACGGCAACGGGCGGCCGGACACCCAGGTGTTTCGGGTCCTCGCCGAAGTGCGCATCGGCGGGTTGGAGGTGAAGGATGGCACGGCGGTGACCGGCGGCTGCATTTATGTGGGACCGACCGCCGCCTTGACGCTGCACCGATGCACGATCGCCAAGGGAGTTGCCGAGCTGTGGGGCGGCGGCGTGGATGTCGACCGCGGAAACCTCACTGTGATCGGCTGCCTCTTTACCCACAATACCACTGATCCGTCGCTCGGGTTCGGCGGCGGCGCAGTCTCGCTGTACTCCAACCAGGAGTGCAAATTCACGAACACGACCTTCTCCGGCAACAGCCAGGCGGCGCCCAACGGTTCGGGCGGAGGCGCCATTTATGCGGAGAACTTCAACCCGCAGACGGCCTTTGACGTATCCGTCCTGTATTGCACCTTCGACGAAAACCTGGACGCTGCGGATCGCGGCAGTTCGATATGCTCCAATGCCTTCGGGACAACGGTCGAACTCTCCAACTCGATCTTTGCGGACGGGAACCAGCGCAACCTCCATGTCCTCGGCGCCGGGGGAATCGTTAGCAAGGGCGGCAACCTATCCGACGACTCGACCCGAACCACCTTCACCCAGGGTGGAGTGCCAAAATCGGTCATCCTGCTGAGCCACATGGATCCGGTCACCGATGCCCTCGACGATCAAACCCTGGTCGATCCCCTGGTCGCCTCCCTCCAGACCACCACCGGACCAACGAAAGTCCACCCCTTGAATCCCATCAGCACCGCGATTGCCGGTGCGGCCCAATCCCCGACTCCACTCGCCGTCAAGATCGATCAACTTGGCGCCTTGCGCGACATCACGCCCGATTCGGGGGCCCATGAGTTTGGTTCCTCTGCGCGCGTGGTCATCAACGAGATCCATTACGACCCGGCGCCCGGCAGCTCCCAGTTTATCGAGATCTACAATCCGCGGGACTCGCTGCCCGTGAGCCTGGTCAATTTCACCCTGTGGGTCGATGGCGTCCACCGCCATACCTTCCCGGCGGGAACCGCGGTGATCCAGCCCGGCTTCGGCCTCATCGTGGTCGACAACCCGGCCCTGATCAACTCGCAGGGCACCCCCGAGCAAACGCCGTCCGAAGCGCCGAACACGCTTGGACTGCTCGGCGCGGGCTTGATCGAGATCCGCAGCCCCGGAACGCTGGGTGTGCCAATCGCAACGGCCAGATACAATGGCGACTTTGCGAAGGATGCTCACAATGACGACTTTCCGAACCATTCGCTGACGCTTGCTCCGCAATTCATGGGTCAGTCCTACCTTCCCAGCGGGGGCGTGGGGGCGCCTCCCATGACCGGCTTCGACCCCGCAGGTGCGGGGGGCTGCCACCTCGCCGGGTGCGGACACGGTCGGGACAAACTTCGGCGAACCCAATGCGCGTCCGACCGCCGTAGATGATGCGGTCATTGCTTCGGAGGATCGTCCCCTGACGATCGATGTCCTCGACAACGATCTTGATGCGGATGGGCTCGACCTTTTGGATCTCACCGGCCTTTCCGGGGTGCAGTCGACTCTTGGCGCAGCCATCTCGATCAATCCGGGAACGGGTCTGGGGGGTGAACTGGTGGACTACGACCCCCGGGGCGTATCCGAGATTCAAAAACTTGGCGCGGCCGTCGAGAGGACCGACAGCTTCGAATACACCATCATCGATTTCGGCGCCGGCCCGATCAATCTCTATGCGGACGGGGGAGGAGGGACCACGAGGATCGAATCGCCCGGACACCGTCTCGTCAATGTCGTCTCCATCGAGATTACCGGCTCGAGTGTCCCGGCCTACAACGGGACGCACAATGCGACCAGGCTCGACGACGACAACTTCAGCATCCCGGTTGCCTTTGTGGCAGCCACCGGGGGTTCCTGGACCACCACCTTGCCGCGGACGCCGTCCGGATCGAGTACGGCAACGGTCTCGGTGAGGCTCATCGGAGTCAACGATCCTCCTTCACCGGCTAACGATACGGTCTCCACCGACGAGGAGACCATCATCCGCATCCTGGGCGACCCGGATCTGGCCGGGACCGACACGGCCTTCGACACCGACAGCGCTTATCCGCTGCCGCGGACGATTTTCGCGGGCGGCGGCCTGCTGGAAAATGACGGCGACATCGATACCGACGACATTTCGCTGGCGGAGAATGCGGCCGATCCGGCCATCGATCCCGACGAGACCAACCTCAGGATCATCGGGGTGGGACAGGTCACCGAGATCACGGGCTACGCCAGGGCGGCGGGCGGAGCCGCCGTCGCGGTGACGTCACTGGGGCACGGACTCGCCGACGGCCACACGATTCTCATCTCCGGCTACGATGGCGATCCGGGATACAATGGATTCCACGAGGTGGAAATCATCGACGCGGATACCTTCACGATTCCCGTCGAGTATTTCGACAACGTCGCGGACGCCGACGACGTGTGGGGAATCCTGACCGACGACAGCCGCCTTGCGACCACCAGCGTGCGCGGGGCAGCCGTCGCCCTGGAGATTCGCTCCGATCGCATCGAGACCAATATCGTCTACAATCCGCGCACCTCAGAGTGCCTCAACGGCCTTGCTCTCAACGAGACCGGAGTCGATTCGTTCTGGTACGCGGTGGAGGACAGCCACGGTGCGGCCAGCTTCGCCAAAGTGACCATCAATGTGGCCGGCGTGAACGACGATCCGATTCCCGTCCCGGATCCTCCCGGGCTCGCGGGCATCGACCCCGCCTTGCTGGGCGGTTCGACCCTTCGGCAGTTTATCACCGGGGCCGGGGTCGACTTCGTGGTGCGCGACAACGGAACCGGAACGGGCGCCTTGCTCGTCGGCACTCCTCCCCAGACGATCTTCGTTGAGCTGATCCCGGTGACCGACGAGGACACCTCGATCCGCATCCCACGGACGGACATCACCGGCAACGATTCCGATGTCGACCGGACCGACATGTTGACGGTCGCGGCGGTGGGCTCGCCTTCGTCCCATGGCGCGAGCCTGCGGCTGGACGGGGCGGATATTCTCTATGACCCGTCGGCTTCTACCCGGCTCAATTCGCTGGCGCGCGAAGAGTCCCTGGTCGATGCCTTCGAAGTCACCATCACGGATAGCAACGGTGGCAACATCCCCTCGATTGTGGCGGTGCTCGTGATCGGGTTGAACGACACGCCGGTCGCCAACGACGACACCGCTACCACCCCGGAGGATACGGTCCTGGTCATTGGGCCTCCAGGCGTCTTGCAAAACGACACCGATGACGACCAGGACGGTTCGCCGCCCGATGACGATTTGACCCTGATTACATTGACCGATGCGCCGACCTCGGTCGTTGGTGCGAAGTTTTCGACCTCCGGAAAGACGCTCACCTACGATCCGAGCGGGTCGGCCTTCCTGGACGGACTGGGCGTCGGGCAGACGCACGCCGATACCTTCAACTACACGGCCACCGATAGCAGTTTCGTGTTCGCGACGGACGACCTGTTCAAGGTTGCTGCCGACGTCGAAGTGGTGCAGCTCGACGTGATAAGCAACGATCGCAATCTCACCGGCTCGGGGACTCCGCTCACGATCGTGGCGGTTGGACAACCGAGCAGCGGCGGTTCGGCGCAACTTGCGACGGATGGATCTATCACCTACACGCCGCCGGTGAGCTTCGCGGGCGACGAGTACTTCACCTATTCCGCCATAGACGGAGCGGGCCGCGTGGACCGGGCGCTGGTAACGGTGCGAGTCACGATCAACCAACTCAACGGCAACCTCCAGGCCAACGACGACGCCTTCAGCGTTGCCTGGGGCCAGGTGCCGCTGCTCGACGTCTTGGCCAACGACAATATCATCCCGGCGACCGGATCGGGTTTCACCATCACGCGCATTGTCGGCGTTCCGGATCAAGGCGGCTCGGCCGTGATCGAAAGCGGTAATATCCGGTACACGCCCGGCGCCGGCCTCGGCTACAAGCCGGACGGCCCGGTCGTCCGCTATGAGAACGCTGGCGCCGGCGCCACCGCGGTCGTCTCGCTTGCACACCGGCTCGCCGATGGAGATTCAATCCAGATCGCCGGTTCAGGCGAGGCCGCCTACAATGGAACGCATACCGTGACGGCGCTGGACGCGGATTCGTTCACGATCCCCGTGGCCTTTGTCTCCAACCCGGCCAGTCCCGGCAACTGGGTGACTGACCGCGGGACCCAGCGGGACACGGAGACCTTCAGCTACGAGGTTTCAGGCGGTGGAACCTCGCGGGCGACGGCGACCGTCAGCGTCGTGGTGATCGATCGGACCCATACGCTAAACGTCCGGGACGACGCGCTTTCGGTGCGGGCGGGCAGCACGGACAATCTCCTCCTCGTCCTCACCAACGACAACATCTTGCCCGGCAGCGCGGAGGCATTGACGATTGCGACCACATCCGATCCCGCCAACGGGAGGGTGGAGATCAGCACGGATCGAACCGGCGTATTGTACACTCCGACGGTTGGATTTATCGGGAGCGACATGTTCACCTACGAGGCCTCGGATGGGCTGGGCGGAACCGGGACGGGAACGGTGACAATTTCGGTCGGGAATCTTGCTACCAACAACGATATTTTCTCTGTTCCGCTGGACAAGGCCAACGATCCCGAGGGTGATGGGATCACGGTCCTGGATGTACTTGCCAACGATCAAGTGCTTCAGGGCGCGGGCGTGGCGGTTTCCATTACTGGCGTGACCCCGGCCAATCCGGCGCTGGGTACCATGTCGGTGACCGCGGGCGGGGCCAGCCTCGATTTCGATCCGGCCGAGGGCCAGGTGGGAGAACAGGTCTTCACCTACACGGTCCAGGACAACAGTGGCGGAGAGGCCACCGGACAGGTGACGGTGGTCGTCATCGAGCGGGGGCTGAACGGCAGTCCGGATTTCTTCACGGTGCTCTCGAATAGCACCGCGAACGAACTCGATGTCCTGCTCAACGATGCCGCCGCACCCGACCGCGGCCGGACCCTGGCGATCGTCGCGATCACCGATCCGCCTTCCGAAGGCGGGCTGGCGGAGATCAATACCGACGGCGATCGCATCGTCTACTCGCCACCCGAGGGATTCACCGGAGAGGAAACCCTGACCTACAGCGTCACCGACGCGGACTCCACCGATACCGCCACAGCCGTCATCAAAGTCGGCGGCGGGGTGCTCAGCCCTTCGCCCGATGCCTTTACCGTCTATGTCGGCAGTCTGAGCAACCGGCTCGAGGTGCTCGCCAACGACCGGGTGCTCCCCGATGGCGGGCAGTTGCTCGCGGTGACCGGCGTCGGGATCGACGACACGAACGCCACCAATGCGCCCAACCAGCAGGGGGACGCCGAGATCTCCGCGGACGGGGCGGCCCTCGAATACACCCCGCGCGACCTGAACGCGCCCTTCGTGGAGCGCTTCACCTACGAGGTATCGGACGGCACCCAGCGCCGCGCCTTCCAGACCGTTGAAATCACCGTACTGAACCGCACCAGCGCGCGCGACATCGACACCAATGACGACGCCTTTACGGTCCTGCAGAGCAGCGTCAGCAATGTGCTCGATGTGCTGGCGAACGACAATGTTCGCCCCGCCAGCGCCGCCGGATGGCAGATCACGAACGTGACCCCCCCGACCCATGGCGCCGCGGTGGTTGTCGGCCAATTCGTGTTCTATACGCCGCCCGCCGATTTTGTCGGCACCGCGATGTTCTCCTACTCCGTCTCGGACGGCGTGGGTGGCACCGGCATGGGAGACGTGAAAATCAAAGTCGGCGATACCCGCGTCTGTCCTGACCGGTTTGTCGTGTTGTCAGGGACGGTCGATAACACTCTCGATGTGTTGGCCAATGACGGGATCCGCCCGGCAGACAACCCGCGAACCGACTTTACGCTGGGAACCGATCCGATCACTCCCGCCAATGGCACGGCCCGGGTGGAAAATGGGATGATCCTCTACTCTCCCAACGCCGGATTCGTCGGTCTCGATACCTTCACCTACTGGATCGTTGACGACTCGGGCGGAATGATTGCCGGGATTGCGACGGTCGATGTGCAGGCCACCGGCTCGGACCGGGACACCGCGACGGTGGCGGTGACGGTCACGGGCGTGAACGACGCGCCCACGATCGACGTCAGCGGAGCGATTCCGATGATCATTACCGACAAGGGGACGGGAGTGCCTTTCGATGGGGTGGTGCTGATCGAAGTCGACAAGCAAGGTCAGCAGATCGTCAAGGTGATCGTCAGGATCGACGATCCGGCTTCCGGGGTGTTCACGAACCTCGGCGGCTTTGTCGAAATCGGGCCGGGCGTCTACCAGTTTGAGGGGACGGCGGCCGCCGCGACGATCGCTCTGCAGGGACTGCGGTTCGACCCGGTCGAAGATTGGGTGATGGTGACCGCACCGCCGGTCGCCGAAGACTTCGGCTTCACCTTGAGCATCATGGACAACGATCCCGTCATTACGGAGCCGCTCACCAGCACCGACACGTCGCTTTCGATCGGTGTCACCGCCGTGAACGATCCGCCGACCATTGCGGGAGCGATCGCCGGACTGCAGGTCTATCACCGGGGCTCGATCCGGGCCTTCGTCGGGGTGCTGATCACCGAGATCGACGATCACGAGCTTCAGCAACTGACCGTCGATGTGGCGCTGGATGATGCGACCCATGGTATCCTGGTCAGCCTGAGTGGGGTCTTCACCGACCTGGGCGGGGGCGTCTACCGATTCGTCGGGACGGCGGCGGAGGCGACGATGGCCCTGATGGAGTTGCTCTCCGTACCCACCACGGCAGACCGCCTGCAGGCGGGCCTCAATCCGGCCGACTCCGAGACGACGCGATTCACCATCAGGGTCGACGACCACTTTGGCGGGGTGGCGGGGGACGACACCACCACCGTGACGGCGATCCACGGGTATATTGCAGAGCTCACCGCTCTCGATGGCTCTCTCGACGACAAGTTGGGCTGGTCGGTCGCGGCGAGCCGCGATGTGGTGGTTGCCGGGGCACCCGAGGAAGATGACCAGGCCAGCGACGCGGGAGCGGCCTATGTGTTCACTCCGGCCAATGCGGCGAGGAGCGAGTGGCAGGAGACTGCCAAACTGGCGGCGACCGACGGTCGCGTCGGAGACATGTTCGGCTCGTCGGTGGGCGTGAGTGGTGACCTCATTGTGGTGGGCTCGCCGCATCACCTCGACCTCGGCACCGCCTCCGGATCCGCCTATATCTTCCAGTTGCAGGCTGGAACCTGGAACCAAATCGCAAAACTGACCCCTGCGGATGGCAACAACGGCGACGAATTCGGAGTTTCTCTCGCGTTCAGCGGCGATACCATCTTGGTGGGTTCACGGCGCGACGACAATCGGGGTCTGGATGCGGGATCGGTCTACATTTACGAGCGGAATCAGGGCGGCGCCGGCAATTGGGGTCTGGTGAAGACGATTCATGCCTCCGACCCGGAGAATGGTGATCAGTTTGGATATGCGTTGTCGATTGACGCGGACACCGCGATCGTTGGAGCCCCCTTCGATGATCCGATCAGGACAAATTCCGGATCAGCCTACATCTATGAGCGCAACCTGGGGGGAGCGGGTAATTGGGGATTCTCCAAGAAACTCGTGCCGATAGACGGGGACCTCAATGACGAATTCGGCAACGCGGTCGACGTATCCGGAGATCGCGTGGTTGTCGGCGCGCACAAGGACAACGTGGAGGAGTCCGATTCCGGTTCCGCCTACATTTTCGCCAGAAATCTGGGGGGTGCGGGACAATGGGGCCGGCACGACAAGATCACCGCTCCCGGCCGACGCGGCGGAGACCGCTTCGGGGCTTCGGTCGGAATCGAAGGCGACGAATTGGTCATTGGCATGTCCAGAGACGGCGAGTTCGACGACGATGATGAAAATCCCAACAATAATGAGCGGCCCATGGGCTTCGCCTATTTGTATCGTTTGTCCGATGGGCCGTCCCAGTTGCTGGAAGAGATTGCAACCCTCGATTTGAACGACGACAAGGCGGTCGGCTTCTCCGTGGCGATCGGGGGTCATACCGTGGCGGTGGGAATTCCCTTCGAGAACCCGCCGGGATTTGGTGATGACCCGGGCGCGGTGCTCATCTACCGGCTGAAATTCAACAATGCGCCGGTGGTCAAGTTGCAAATACCCGAGCAGGTCGCGGAGGTGTCGCGGACGTTTCTCTTTAACGCCAGCGAAAAGGCGATCGGCGATCCCGATACGTTGGGGTCGGTGACGTATGCCGCCTCCCTGGCGGGGGGAGCGCTTCCTTCCTGGCTCAGCCTGGATCCTGATACGGGAATCTTTAGCGGGACTCCCGGCGCGGCCGACCTCGGGACCGTTGTCATCGACCTCGTGGGCACCGATGAGCATGGGCTGGCGGCCCAGACATCGTTCACCATCAGGGTCGTGCCCCCGGCGTTAAGCCTCCAGGATCTCGCGCAACTGTCGCAGCCTTCGCTGTCTATCGAGACGATGCCCAGTGGCGCGGGCGTTGCCCCGTTCGCGGTGCTGAGATTTGTTGGTTTGACGGCCGCAGCCAATACCGGCGGGCTGTTCTACCTGGTCGAATCATCGATAAACCTCATCGATTGGGAGCCGGCGGATGGATCCGTCACGCCAGGGGTGGCGGTTGGGCAGGACTTCCAGCAATTCATATGGACTTCACTCGATCCTACCCTGGGAGTGGCCACGCAATATTACCGCCTCCGCATCAGTACCAAGCCCGGCACAAAGCAGCTCACTCGTGACCCATTCCCGCCAGGGCCGACTTCAGGCAAGCCTCCCCGGACCAAAGGGCAGGACTGAGGTGAGGTCCTGCCGTTCTTGCGTGCCCCGGCGTCCTATCCTCACGAGCCCGTCGAAGTCAGGTTCCTGCAGACCCACGCCTCGTTTGTCTTTCTGGTACCGCCTTTCGTCTACAAGGTAAAGAAGGCGGTCGATCTTGGATTCCTGGATTTTTCCACTCTCGAGAAGCGGCGGTGGTTTTGCCATCGGGAGGTCGAGCTGAATCGGCGACTCACGAAGGATGTCCCGATCGGGCAGGCGTTGTGTGACTCACTCCGGCATCTCGCGGCGAGGCAGGTGACGAGTTCCTGAGTTGTCCGCCGGAGAGCGTTCCGCCCGCGTCACTTGAGCGAGCGGTGGTCCCCGTCCCGGCGAGTGAGGCCTTCGGCATCCATGCGTTCGAGCAAGGGCATGATGACGCGGCGGGTGGTGCCGAGGTGTTGGCGAAGGTCGCTGGCGGTGGCGCGGCCCTGCGCCTTGAGAAAGGAGATGACCTCTTCACAGGCCTGTTGGTAGGCTTCGCTGAGGACCACCACCTTGTCGGTGAGTTCGGTGGCGGCACCGCTGCGAATCAGGAAGGAGAGGGCGCGGCGGGAGGAGGGGTCGGCGGCGAGTTCGGCGCGTCCGGGAGGGTTGAGAGGTTCCTGCTGCAGGGCGCCCTGCAGGGCCTCCGCCGCGGCGCGAATCTCGTCGGGCAGGCTGGGCAGGAAGGCCTCTTCGGCCAGGATGGTTCCGCGCTGGACGATCCCACGCTCGCCGAGGTGCGGGAGGACGAGATCGAAGAGGCTCTCCCGGGGGAGGCGATCGATGATGGATCGCCGAAGGTCGTCGAGAGGGAGCCCCGGGAGGTCGGCGTTTTTCTTGTGGTAGGCGCCCACAAGATCCGAAGCACGATTGAGCAGCTCATCCCACCACGAAGCGGCGGCGAGGTTCCCGCCCACCCGGTAAGCGGACTTCCTCTCGACGAGAGCCGCGATACCGGCCTCGACGTCCCGATCCGAATGGCGCAGGCGGGACTTCAATCCGTCCAGGGCGAGGTAGGAATCGCGCTCGAGAATCGATTCGAGGAGCACCGCGAGGTTGTTTGGATCCGACTCGCGGCGCTGGAGAAATCGGATTTGCCCGTCGTTGCGAAGACCGCGGCGCCGGGCGTCGGCTTCCAGGACGATGCCGCCCCCGAGCGTCGCTTCTCCGGACCAGTCGCGCAGGACGACGCGATCGCCGATCATCATGAAGCGCGGTTCATCGAGGCGGAGCTGGGCGAGTTTCCTTTCGCCGGGAGAAATGCCGCGTCCCTCCACGAAAAAAACGCGCGCTCCGCACGACCCGGATCCGTGGTGGACCCGCACGCGGCGACCCGAGGGAAGAACGCGCCTGGTGGCGAGCTGGCCGGGGATCTCGCGTTCGAGACGGAGGAGGGAAACGTTGAGCGTGTCGGACGGATCTCCGGCGTTGGGTCCCGTGAGCAGGGTGCCGCGCCGTGCGCCCTGCCGATGCCGGGCGGCCACCGGGAGTTCAGGGAGATTGAGGGCGGTGCGCATGCCCGGGAAGGCCGACTGGATCGACTGGCTGTGATTCTGGATGGCGCGCACGTGCGCGACGGTGCCGTCCGGTTGCAATGCGAGGCGATCCCCGACGGAAAGCGCGCCGCCGGAGAGGGTGCCCGTGATGACGGTGCCGATTCCCTTCACCGAGAAGGCCCGATCGACAGGGAGAAGGGGTTTTCCGAAGTCGGGCGGGGGCGGGGCGCCGGCGAGTTGGTTGCCGAGCGCGCTCTTGAGTTCGTCGAGGCCGGCACCGGTGAGGGAAGAGACGGGCAGGATGGGCGCCGCGGCGAAGGTGGAGCCCTGCACGCTGTCGCGAACGAACTCGACCGAGAAATCGAGGTCTTCGGCGAGATCGGATTTGGTGAGAGCGATGATCCCGCGTGCGATGCCGAGGTAGGTGAGGATGTGCAGGTGCTCCTCGGACTGTGGCATCCATCCGTCATCGGCAGCGACCACGAAGAGGGCGACATCCATTCCTCCCACCCCTGCGACCATGTTATTGACGAAATCGGCGTGCCCGGGGACATCGACGATTCCCAGCTCGCAGGTCGAGCCTGGATGATCCGGATCGGGAAGGGAAAGGTGGGCAAACCCGAGCTCGATCGTGACGCCGCGGCGTTTCTCCTCGGGCAAGCGGTCGGGATCGGTGCCGGTCAGGGCGCGGACCAGGGAGGACTTTCCGTGATCGATGTGCCCGGCCGTGCCGAGGATGTAGTGGCGTTCGTTACTCATCACATGCCGGCCCGGCGATGCGGGCCTTGTCAAAATCGTAGGGGGTCATTTCCAACACAACCCGCTGCCCGGGGGAAAAAGATTCGGCCAGCCCGGAAAGGCGGCGGGGGAGGTGGCCGACCACCAGTTTCCCATTGGGCAACGAGATTCGGAAGACGCCGCCCCGAAGAGGGGCGCGGATCACTCCGACGGTTTGGATGGGAGCCTCGGCCATGTGGTGAATGATCCTAACCGATATCGACCCACGTGACGAGCGAGGCGAGGGGAGGCACTCCGTCGTGATGCCAGAAGAGGGAGGGTTCCTGGGTGGTGCCGAGCGGGCAGAGACGGGTCGCCCCGAGGTCGAGGAACGAGGCGGCCCGGCCGGAATCGAAGGGGTGCAACGCGAGGCTGGAGAGGTGCTTGCGATGAGGCCCGAGGGCCTGGGCCGGATCGGCCTCGGGCCACGGCTTGACATAAACGAAGCGGTTCAGAGGGCTGAGTTTGAGGAGCGGGTCGCGCTCGAAGATGACAGTCCAGGCAGTTGAGCCTTCGCTTTCCCAAAGCGCCACGTCCCCGGGTTGGGAAGCCGCCATGAAGCGAACCGATTCGCGGAGCGAGGTGAGAGCGCCCGATTCGGCGGGGGAGAGGGCGGAGCGGGGGGTGTGGGCCTCGAAGATCTGCATCTCCTCCGCGAGGAGGGCTGCGAATTCCCGGACCGGGAGTCCGGCCTCGGAGGTGAGGAAGACGTCGTGCAGCGAAAGGCAGCCCTGTTGGTCGAAGAGGCTTACGTCGCGTGCAGCCAGACGTGCAGCGATCTCCGGTTCCCCGCTCACGACGGCGATGCTGAATTTGTGGCCATGGCCAACGAGGCGCACGGTGGGCGGGGTGTGGGCGGCGAACCAGGACAGGGTTTCGTCGTTGCCGAATACCACCACGGCATCCGCCCAAACGGTCCAGTCCGGCGGCAGTGCCGGTTCGAGGCGGACGAGGGCTCCAAGCTCTGCCGGGAACTGGGCCGCGGCATTCTCGAGGGCCGGCAATCCGGAGGAGGGGAGCTTGACGAGGTTGTTGGAGCCGACCACCAAGCCGCGCAGGAGAGACTGGAACGCGGCGTGCGGAGTATTCTCGCTGACGACATGCAGGAGGTTCTTCGGAGCCCTTGCCTGGCTTTGCAGCGCCCCGTGGGGAATGGGTTTGTCGAGCGCTTCGATATCGCCCAGTTCCGCCGCCAGCCATTCCGACAGGGTCCCGGCCTCGAAGGAACCGGTCCACGGCTCGAAGAGGGGTGCGCACCCGCCAAGAAGCCCCAGTCGTTCGGAGGTGGTCATGGCGTCTGCAGGTGAGCGTCGCTGGCGCGGGAGCAGCCGCGGGGACTTGCGGCGGGATCGCGGCCCTCGAGGACGAAGCGATGATCATCGAGCGCGGTGCCGAGGTCCCGGGTTCGCAAGGCGGCGACCGAATTGAAGTTGGCGAGATCGAAGAAGGCGAGGTGGCCCGGCTCGCCGGGAGGGTTGGGCAGGTTGGTCTCGGGGTGGATGGTGCGCACCTTGAGCCACGGCGGTGCCTGGTGCGGGTTGCTCAACCCGAGGGCGTAGGAGGCGGAACTGAGCTCCGTCATCCCGTACTCGTTGATGACCCTGGCGGGAGGGACGCCGAGGTGTTGCGTGATGGCATCGTAGAGGGCGGCGGGCTCGTAGGTGGTCGCGAGGCCCTTGTAGCCGCCCGTCTGGAAGACCCAGCTCCCCGGCGGGAGTGCGATCTCCCCCGGGTAACGCTCGAATAGATGTCGCAGGGCCAGCGCCGTCGAAAAGAGGATGAGGGGGTCTCCCGATGAGGCGGCTTCGCGCAGCGGACCGGGCTCGATCGATCCGCTCTCCGTCAGCAGCCACGCCGCAGGGGCGGGCCCAGCGGCCAGGACCCCGAACATGAATGCCAGGGAAGAGTCCGGCAGGGAGGCTGGAGGCCGGGAAAGACAGAGGGGGCGCAAGGCAGTGGGAAGATCCGCGTGGACCCAGCCGTGCCGGATAGAGGACTCGTAGAGCGCGGTGTCCGCAAAATAGTGCCGGCCCCGGACCTCCTGGGTCGTTCCCGAGGTGAGAAAAATTCGGCCGCACTCTTCGGGAGGATGGCAGCTGAGGGGCTCGCGGGCTTTGAACGCTTCGGTCGGAACGGCCGGAATCTGGACCCAGCTGCCGACCGTGCCGGGGGTCACCGCCAACGCCTCGCAGTAGGCGCGATAAGGGCGATTTCGCTCGTACTGGAAGCGGAATAGGCGGTGAGCGAGGTCCTCAAATTTCCCGGCCGGGCCCGCCAGGAAAGCCGAGATTTCATCTTGAAGGATCTGGTAGACCTCCCGCATCGCACCCGATTCCTTCAGATTGAGCGACAGAAATCAAAGAAATCCCGCGATAATGGGAGGTCTCCGGGCCCGTGCTTTTCTCGGCCCGGCTTGACTCTGGGCAAACCTGACGCATGATGGCGGTGGTGCGAAGTGCGGGTTTATCCGCCGTTTCGATTAACTCTCCGTATGCAGTCATGACATTGAATCGATTCCTCTTACCACTCGGTCTCCTGTGTGGGTTGCTTACCTCGTGTCTCTCTCCCTATCCTCCGAATCCCCGGGCCCCGCTCGCGGCGCAGTCCCCGGAACCGGTCCAGAAAAAATCCACTTCCACGGCCAGTTCCCGGGAACAGCAGCGAATTCGCGAGGCCCGAGCCGGGGCCCGCCGGAAAGCGGCTCGTCGGAAGGCCGCGAACTCGACCAGAAGCGAGGCGCCCTCGGATCCGAGTCCTCCACCCAAAAAAGACTTCCGGACCGGTGTCCCGATTCCTGGCAAGGAGGGCTTTGTCTTCAATCCCTTTACAAATAATCCGGTGGACGTCCGGGCCATTCCGCCCGGGACGCTGGTGCGAGATCCGCAGGATCCCAATGCGGACCACAAGTTTCGTGTGCCCTGAGCGGGCCCGGAAAGTGGATTGGGCAGCCGGGATGAATCCTGCCGGGCCTTGTCAGGAGGCCCGGTGCTTGGTTTGCTCGCCTTTGGAGTGACTGAATTTCGTCGCATTGCGGTCCTGGGTCCCGGCTTGCTGGGCGGCTCGGTCGCGCTGGCGGTGCGACAGCGGCACCCCCGGCATGCCGTGACTTTGTGGGGGCGCAGCCCGGAACGGGTCGCCGAAATCCGGGCCGCCGGGTTCGAGCACGTCACCAATGATCTCAACCTGGCGATCGATGGGGCGGAACTCGTGATCCTCGCGGTTCCGGTGGGAGCGTTGGAAACCTTGGGCAGACAGGTGCTGGAGGCCGGAGTTGAGCCCGGCGTCTTCGTGACCGATGTCGGCAGCGTCAAGGTGCAGCCACACCAGTCCCTCGGAGCACTCATGCAGGAAAAGGGCGTCGTCTTTATCGGAAGTCATCCCATGGCTGGATCGGAGCGCAGCGGATTCGGCGCTGCCCGCGCCGACCTGTTCGAGTCGGCCCCGTGCATTCTCACCAACGAGCAAGGGCTGCCGGACGAGGACGTCAATCGCCTGGGCGGCTTCTGGGCCGGGCTCGGGGCACGGGCCGCGGTCATGAATGCGGCGGAGCACGACCGCCTCGTGGCCCGAATCAGCCACCTGCCGCACGCCTTGGCGGTGGTGTGTGCCCTGGTCGCCCTCGAAGGAGAGGAGGACGGAAAATTCGCGGGGCGCGGTCTGCGCGACACGAGCCGGGTGGCGGCTGGCGATCCGTTGATGTGGGCGGAAATCCTGCTGGAGAATCGGAGCGAGGTGGTTCCGCCGCTTCGCGAAGCGGCGCAGGTCCTGGAGCGCCTGGCCGATCTTCTCGCGGGGGGGAAAGGAGAGGCCCTGCGAGCTGTGTTGGAAGAGGCCCAAGAACGGCGGCAACGACTCGAGAACTCCGTATGATGAAACACCCTAATGTCCTGAAGATAAGGTCGATAGATTCCATATCGACCGAGATAACGGTGCCCGGTGATAAGAGCATCTCGCACCGCGCCGTCATCATTGCGGGCCTCTCCAACGGGCCATGCCGGATCCGGAACTTTCTGCCCAGCGAAGACTGTCTGCGCACCTTGAAGGCGATGCAGGCGCTCGGCGCGAACTTCGAGTATATCGAGACCAACGAGTACGGGCCCGTGGAGCTGTTGATCAAAGGGCGGCGGATGCAGCTGAAAGAACCGAGCGGCGCCATCGATTGCGGGAATTCGGGCACGGCGATGCGCTTGCTGGCGGGGATTCTCGCCGCGCAGCCCTTCAAGAGCACGTTAGTGGGCGACGAGTCTCTTTCGAGCCGGCCGATGGACCGCGTTATCAAGCCGCTCGAGGAGATGGGCGCGAAAATTACCGCCCAGGGAGAGCTCAAAGGCTGCGCACCGCTGGAATTCGAGGGAGGGGAGTTGAAGCCGCTGCGCTACGTCCTGCCGGTAGCCAGTGCGCAGGTGAAAAGCGCCATCCTTTTGGCGGCCTTGTTTGCGGAGGGGAAGACCACCGTGGTGCAGCCGGCGGAGACCCGCGATCATACCGAGCGGATGCTGGCGAACTTTCGCGTCCGCACGGTGCAGGAGGACAACGCGATCACGATTTACGGGGGGCAGCAACCGGAGGCGGTGGACCTGGATATTCCCGGGGACATCTCGAGTGCGGCATTCTGGATTGTGGCGGCCGCCGCCATGCCGAAGTCGAAATTGCTGATCCAGGATGTGGGTCTGAATCCCACTCGAGCCGCCCTGCTGCCGGTTCTCCTGCGCATGGGAGCGAAGATCAAGGATGTGGTCCGGACCTCCGACGAGGACGGCGAGCCGGCCGGGAATCTTGAAGTGCAGGGAGGGGCGCTGCGGGGCACCGAACTGCGAGAAGAGGAGATCCCGAACTTGATCGACGAGATCCCGGTGCTGGTGGTGGCCGGAGCTCTGGCGCAGGGACGCATGGTGATCCGCAATGCCGGGGAACTGCGGGTCAAGGAGACCGATCGCATCTCGGCCGTGGTGGAGAATCTGCGCGCGATGGGGGGAGAGGTTACCGAGTACGACGACGGCGTGCGGGTGGTAGGCGGACAACGCCTCCGCGGTGCCAGAGTAGACAGCTTCGGGGATCACCGCATTGCGATGGCATTCGCGGTAGCCGGTCTCTTCGCGGAGGGTGAAACGATCATCGAGAACGCCGAATGTATTGCGACTTCGTATCCGGGCTTTCTCAGGGACCTGGACCTGATCCGTAACAAGAAGCCGAAGCGCTGAGCGAGGCGGAAGGATCCCATGCCAGACCACACGCACGACGCGATCGCCATCGATGGGCCGGCGGCCTCCGGGAAGAGCACCGTGGCGCGGGAACTGGCGACCCGGCTGGGACTCGTCATGGTGAATTCGGGGGATATGTACCGGGCTGTGACGCTGGCAGTCGTGCGGCGAGGCATGGACCCGGAGGATCGGGCTTCGATCGAGAAATTGTTGGCCGGTCTCGACGTCCGCTGCACGGTGGAGGCGGACCGGTCGGTGATTCTCTTGGAGGGGGTGGAACCGGGCGAGGCCCTGCGCTCCGACGAGGTCAATGCCGCGGTCTCGCAGGTGTCGGCCGTCCCCGGGGTGCGGGAACTGCTGGTGGCGCGGCAACGGGCGTTGCTGGAAGTTGGCGATCTCGTGATGGAGGGCCGGGATATCGGTTCGGTGGTCTTTCCCGACACGCCCTACAAGATTTATATCGGGGCCTCCGAAGAGGTGCGGCGGCGGCGGCGGGAGGCGGAGGGGCAGGTGGACGAAGTGGCTTCGCGCGACCGCCGGGACTCCGCCCGAAAGACGTCGCCCCTCGTCATTCCGGAGGGAGCGGCCGTGATCGACAGTTCCGAGATGGATATCGAAGAGGTGGTGCAGGCTGCCCTGGAGGTCCTGCGCGAGCGCGGCTGGTTCGAGCGGCACAATAAACCGGCGACCTCATGAATACGATTTACTGGCTGGCGTGGCTCGGGTCGCGCAGCTTTTTTGCCGCGGGCGGACTGCAGGTGGTGAACCGGGAGAAGTGCATCGGGTCCGGGGGAGCCATCATCGCGGCCAATCATGCCAGCTATCTCGACCCCCCGCTCGTGGCGAGCACCTACCCGACCGAGACCGCCTTTATGGCACGGAGCACGCTGTTCAAGGGCTTCGGGGCGTGGCTCTACCCGAGGCTGAATGCCTTTCCGATCGATCGTGATCACGCCGATCTGAAAAGCGTGCGGTTGATCCTCCGCAAACTGCAGAGCGGCCAGCGGGTCCTGGTCTTTCCGGAAGGAACCCGCACGCGCGACGGAAAGTTGCAAGAGGGCAAGGCCGGGCTCGGGATGCTGGTGGCGAAAAGCGGAGTACCCGTGCAACCGGTTCGAATCGTGGGATCCTACCAGGCATGGCCGCGGGGCGGAAAATTCAGATATCACCCGTTGAAGATCATTATCGGCGATCCGGTGCGGTTTTCGGAGGACGATCTTCGGGGGAAGTCGCGGGAGGCCTACCAACGCATCGCCGACCATCTCATGCAGGCCATCGCGGACCTGGCTCCCGAAGAAAGCTAGCGGGGCGGCCGCGCTACAAGAACCAGCGACGGGCTTACCCCGCGGGCGGCTCCGCGGCCTCGCGGATCGTTTCCCAGGCTTGCGCGATGCGCAGGATCTTCGCTTCGGCGAGGTGCGGACCGATGATTTGCAGACCGGCCGGGAGGGTGCTGCCGTCCCGCTCCACCATTCCGCAGGGAACGCTCATGGCGCAGACTCCCGCAAGGTTCGCGCTGATGGTGTAGATGTCGGCGAGGTAGTCCTGCAGGGGATCATCGGCGAACATGCCGATCCTGCGGGCGGGTGCGGGGGTCACGGGCCCGACGATGGCATCGACTGTCTCGAAGGCCTGCCGGTACTCGCGCTGGATGAGGGTGCGGGCTTTTTGCGCCCGGGTGTAGTAGGCATCGTAGTAGCCCGAACTCAGGACGTAGGTTCCGAGAATGATCCGCCGCTTGACCTCCGGACCGAATCCGTGGGCGCGGCTCTTTCCGTACATGTCGAGGATGTTCCCGGGATTCTCGGCACGGAATCCGTAGCGCACTCCGTCGTAGCGGGAGAGGTTGGAGGAGGCCTCGGCGGGAGCAAGAATGTAGTAGGTCGCCACTGCGTAGGAGGTGGACGGGAGTGAGATCTCGATGAGCTCGGCCCCATCTGCCTCCAGCTTCTTCAGGGCGGACTCCACCGCTTCCCGCACGCCGGGGTCGAGTCCTTCGCCGAAATACTCCTGCGGAACACCCAGCTTCAGTCCGTCGGGACCCGCCTTCAGGTGTTCCATGTAGTCCGGGACCCCGGTGTCGAGGCAGGTGGCGTCCCGCGCGTCGGGACCGGCGATCACCTGGAGCAGGCGTGCTGCATCTTCCACGTTCTTCGTGAGGGGCCCGATCTGGTCCAGGGAAGAAGCGAAGGCCACCAGACCGTAACGCGAGACGCGCCCGTAGGAGGGCTTGAGACCCACCACGCCACAGTGGCTGGCGGGCTGGCGGATAGATCCGCCCGTGTCGGAACCGAGGGCGGCCACCGCGGAGTGCGACGCCACCACCGCCGCCGAACCGCCGGAGGACCCCCCCGGAATTCGCTCCGGGTCGTGGGGATTGCGGGTCTGCTGCAAGGCGGAGTTCTCGGTGGAGGATCCCATCGCGAATTCATCGAGATTGGTTCTCCCGTAGAGCACCGCGCCAGCCTCCTTCAGGCGGGCCGAGACCGTCGCGTCGTAGGGCGAGATGTAGCCGGACTCGAGAAACCGGGAGGCGCACGTGCAGGGCTGACCGGCGACGTTGATGTTGTCCTTGAGGGCGATCGGAATGCCGCCGAGCGGTTTGGACAGGTCGGCTGCTTCGGCCTCCATCACGGCGTGCTCGTAATCCGAGGAAAGGTAGCCCCCGATCTCGCGGTCGGTGGAGGTGATGGCTGATGCCACAGCCTCGACGATCTCGCGAGGCGTCGTTTCTCCGGCGGTCAGCATGGCGCGGAGCGCTCCGATGGTTTGCGCTGCGAGGTTCATGGGACGTCAGGAATCGACCACCTTCGGAACGCGGATTTGACCAAGGGCGGAATCCGGGGCGTTACGCAGGAGGTCCTCGCGGTCGAGCCCTTCCACCACGGCGTCCTCCCGGAAGCAGTCGAGGACCGGGGCGGGATGGGCGGTAGGCTCCACGTCTTCGACATCGAGCTCCGAGAGGGTTTCCACAAAGGCCAGGATGCTCCCGAGCTGCTTCTGAAACTGGACTTTCTCTTCCTCGCTCAGTTCGAGACGGGCCAGGGCGGCGACATAGGCCACATCGATGTCCGGGGATCCGCTCACGCGCGGGATGCTCGGGGAAATGATCCAGGTTTAAAGATTAAAGTTCGACCGCGACGCCGGCCAACCGTCAACCTGGAGGTCGAAACTAGAACTAGACCGCCTGCAGGACGGAGAAAATCCAAGCCGAGAGCGCGACAATGGCGGTCACCAGAAGGACGAAGAGCATGGCGCCGCGCGTCTGGTAGCGGTGCTCGTTGCGGATCTCCCCACGGCTCAGCTGGGAGTAGAACTTGTGTTCACGACGCCGGTCCTCCAGATCGTCGGGAGGAGGCATGGTGGTGCTCTCGTCCTCCATTTCCTGCCGGATGCGTTCCGGAGCACCCTCGATGAAGTCCTCCAGTTCGTTGATCCGGGAGAGGAGTTGCTCCTCGCGGGCCGTAAGGGGGCAGTCCGATTTTGGCTTTTTGCGGAAAAATCCCATTACGTGAGCAGATAGAGGAGAAGAGCGAGGGCCCCGAGGAGGACCACGGGAAGATTGAATGCGAATCCGTTTTTCATCATCGCCACGAAGTCGCCTTCGGCTTTCGCTTTAGGCCGGCTCGATCCGGCCGAGCCGAAAATTCCGCGGGTGCGTCCTCCGGCAAAGTGAGCGACGGCGTCCTCGAACTCCTCCTCGGCCTGGTCCAGCATGAGAAGAGCGCGGTCCAGCTCGGTTCCCAGCGCCTCGCGCGGCCATCCTTCAGGTTCCACGTTCCCAATGCGAACCAGGT
>CAUZKZ010000015.1:0-27218 GCA_963580345.1 Verrucomicrobiia bacterium
TCACATGCCCCACTTCTGGTTCTACTTCCTGTTCATTTTCCCGCTCATCACGATGCGGCTTTTCGCGGAAGAAGAGCGGTCCGGCACTCTCGAGACCCTGCTCACCGCCCCGCTGCGGACTTGGCAGCTGGTGCTGGGAAAATACGGCGCCACGCTCGCCTTTTACCTCATTCTCTGGATTCCCGCCCTGGTGCAGTTCCAGCTCTTTTCGATCCTCACCAACGTTCCGGCTCCCTTCAGTGCCGGTTCCCTCTTCGGAGCCTTCTTCCTGGTCTTCCTGATGGGAAGTCTCTTCATCGCGGTCGGTTGCCTCGCCTCCTCGATGACCTCCAGCCAGATCATCGCCGGAGTCGTGACGGTCGGCCTCCTCATCATCCACTACTTCCTCGGCTACGTGACCCTCATTTACAGCGACCGGTTCCCGGCCGCCCCCCTCTTTCGCTACCTGGCCTCCAACGAGCACCTCCGGCAGTTTACGAAGGGACTGATCGATACCCGTCCCATTGTCTACTACCTCACCGCGGCGGCGTTCGTGCTGTTCCTGACCATCCAAGTCATCAACTACCGCCGCTGGAGAAACTGAGCCATGGCCGAGGAAGAAATACCGGAGGAGACGAGAGCAACGGAGTCGGTGCAGCGGAGATCGACCGGGACCCTCGTCGTCATCCAGCTCGTGTCGGCAGCCCTCCTGTTGATTTCGGTGAACTACCTCGCCGGCACCCACCACCGGGCCTGGGACCTGAGCCGCAGCAATCAGTTCACCCTCTCCAGCCAGACCAAGAATCTTCTGCGGTCCAGCCTCGTCAGGGAGCGCGACATTCCGGTGAAATTCATCGCCGTGATGCGGAGAACTTCGATTCACTACGTGCGTCTGCGGGCCATGCTGGAGGAATATGAACACCTCGCCGGTGGGAGGGTGAGCGCCCAGTTCATCGATCCGATCCGCGATGCCGATGCCGCCCTCGAAATCGCTGACAACTATCAATCCGTGTTTGTAGAAGACGTGGTCATCATCGATGCGGTCCCGCGTCTTCCCGCCGTTTCCGATAGTGCCGACGGCGCGGAGGAACAGGCCAGTCAAGTGGAAGCGCTTCGAAAGTCGCACATCCAGTACGTGACGGTGGAAGACATGCTGGTGATGGGAATGGACCGGCGAGAGCGGCGGCTGCTCGGTTACCAGGACGAGGACCAACTGACCTCGGGCCTTCGCCGCGCCCTGGAAGGCAAGCCGCGCCGCTTTTACTTTCTCGCCGACAAAAGCCAGGTGTCCGGTGCCGAGGAGGACGCCCCGTGGGAATTTCTCAGCCGGACATTCGAGGGACTGAACATCAATCTCGTTCCGATCCAGATCTCCGGGTTGGAGAAGATCCCCGATGACGCCGCCGGCGTGGCCCTCGTGGCTCCCCGCTACGACCTCGACGAACGGGAGCTGGCCGCCTTCCGGCGCTACTGGAACCGGCCCCGCGCCGCGGTCCTGGTGGTTCTCGATCCCTCCATGCGCGAACAACCCCCGCAGCTCCGCGCCTTTCTGCGCGACCACGGAATCACGCCGCGCGCCAACCGCATCTTCACCCTGCAGCGGGGCCAGCGGATTTACGATGTGGCGGCCACCTTCACGAATGCTCCGGCCGTGGGCGATCTCGCTAACGCCTCCACTCTCTTCGAAGGTGCGAGTTGCAGTCTCGAAATCCGCGAGCATGCCGAAGATCTCGATCTCCGCCGCATCGAGCCCTTCCCCCTCATCGAGGCCCTCGACAACTACCAGGCCGAGCCGTTGGACGGCTCCATGGGCACCCCTCCTCCGTATTTCCTCGGCGCCTCCGTCTCGCGGGGCAACGAGCGCAGCGATGCCACGGCGGGACAGACCGCCCGCATGATCGTGCTCTCCAACACGAATTTTCTTCGGCCCCGCGAGCGACACAAGGAGCACATCGATTTCCTCCGGAATTCCTCCAACTGGCTGATCGGACGCGAGGAACTCATCGGAATCGGTCCGCGCCCGGTCCAAAACTTCAAGCTGAACCTGGTCTCCTCGCAGATTTCCTTCGCGAACAAGCTGAACCTCTTTATCATCCCAGGAGCCTTCCTTTTGCTCGCGCTGCTCGTTTGGAACGCGCGGCGGGTCTGATCAATTTTTTCGCCGGCATGCAGTCCAAGACCTTTACCGCCGTCCTGGCCGTCATCACGATCCTGGTCTGTACGCTGGCGGGCATCCAGCTCGCGCAGGACGACCTGCGAACGGTCTTCGGCGCCCCGGCGCGCCCCATGGGGGAGGAACTCTATGTCTTCGATCCCAAGGCGATTCACACCGCCACAATTTCGAATTTCACCGGCGAGGCGGTGGAGTTCAAAAAACAAAACGGGGCCTGGATCATGTACCAGGTCGGCGCGCTCTACGATCGCGCCGATTTTCGGGACCTGCAGCGCATCGTCTACTTTTCCCGGCACCTTCGGATCGAGGACGTCGTGCGCCGCAAGGATACCTCCCTCGAAGTGACCGGCATGCACGAGACCGCAACTCATCCCGGGCACTTCCGGCTAACTCTTACCGACCACCGAGGCAACCGGGTCGCTGACTACCGCCTCGGCCGCCGGACCGCCCTGCACCGGATCGAGGAGAAGAGCGGACAATTCGCCGAAACATTCTTCGTGCACCCTGGGGAGAAGGGCCAAAAGGACTACATTTACGTCTGCTCGGCCCCAGGCACCCTGAAGCCCAGCGTGCGGCAGATTCTGGACCGCGGCTTCGAACGTCTGCGCGACCACCGGCCGTTTCTCTTCGATCCCGCCACGCTTGCAGACGTCACGATCCGGCAGCGCGGAAGCGAACTCGTGCTCTCCCGCGAAGGGAAGTCCAAGCCATGGCGCATGACGAAACCGCTCGAGTCCCGCACCAAGCCCGACACCATGGCCGGACTCCTCAAGGGGCTCTACGAGCTGGAAGCCATCAAGGTCCATAACCGTGGATCGGTCACCATCCCGCCACGTCCCCCCGAGGGGTACTACCTCGAGGTGGAGCTTCGGCACTTCGGAGCGGATGGCAAACGCCAGCAGGGCTCCGTGAGTCTGACGATCGACCCTCCCGCCACGGAAGATGCCGATACCGTGTATGCCATCATGGACAATCGGCCGGCGGTCGTCCTGGAATTGCCTTTCGAACCGGCCAAGGGCCGCATCGCGATCAAGCAGCTTCCGCTCGCGGTTGATCAACTGCGTGCACGCACCCTCGTCTCGCTCGATATTCGCGCCCTCCGCACCATCGCCATTCATCACCTGAACCTGCCCGACCCGATTCAGATCTTCCTGGGTCGTGAACATCACAGTGGCAACCGAAGATGGATGCTCCACATGAACGGCGACGTCGCTCCGGCCAACGAAATCGCCCTCGGCAAACTCCTCCACGCCGTGACGCGGGATGAAGTGGTTGGCTACGCCTCGGACGCCGCCCGCAATCTCGGCGCCTTCGGCCTCAGCCCGCCTCACAAGCGGCTGGTCCTGCGCGGCGGGAAAGAGGAAGTCGTCGATCTCTTCTTCGGACGGGGTTCCAACGGCAATTTTTACGCCATGCGCCGGGGATCCTCCACCGTCGCGGAAATCGGTGCCGGGACCTTCTCCGCGGTCGCATCCCGGCCCTTCGACTGGCGTGATACCCTCCTCATGCCATTTTCCATCGTCGACCTCTCCGTCATGAAAATTGAGCCGCCAGCCCGTCCGCCTCTCGCGAACCCGGAGCTGATCCTGAATTACACCTTCCTCGACGAAACCTGGAAGGCCCGACAATATGGAGAGAACGTCACCACCCACCTGAACCCCCAGCGCGCCAACCAATACCTCAAGTTCATCGAGGGTCTGCGCGTGGACAAATGGCTGGGCGACACTTCTCCCGTCGCGGAACGTGCTCTTCGCAATCCGAGTTTCCGCTTCACCGCCATCTTTCGCGAAATGAACGACGACGGAGACCGGGTCGGAACTCGCGAGTTGTCCTTCGAACTCGCCCCCGCCAGCCCCTCGGCCGCCAACCGATACTTTTACGGCCAGCTCTCGGGCGATCCGCACTACTTTCTGCTCGGAGTCGACGCCTACCGGCAATTGACCACCCGGCTGGTTGATGGCGAGTAGCCCGCCGCGGGGAGCTCCCTCATTGATTTCCGGGCCTACCCCCGGGCCCCGAGACTGGCCAGAACGAGAGATCATCGTGTCCGCGATGGAACGAAGCGGTTCGGTCCGCGCCCCCGGGCGGACCGCCTTCGATCAGAACCCCTTTCCGGCTGTGCTTTTTTGGAGTATTCATCAGGCTGGTCATCAGCTCGGACGCTTTCGGCTTTCCTCGGTGCGGTCTCTGCGAAAGACTCCCGGGAGAGAGCGATGAGCACCCCAGACTTTGACCGCCCCGAACTTCCTGCCCTCGGAATTGTGTCCGAATTGGAGGATGATGACCGCCGTCTCCTCAGCAACTATGGCGACTTCCTCCCGGTGAAGGAGGGAGATACTCTCATTGTAGAGAGCGCTGATCAAGACTGCCTGTTGTTCCTGATCTCCGGTCTCCTGCACGTCGTCACCGACAAGGATGGCAGCCGGGTTCTTCTGGCCCGGGTGGAACCGGGAGAATCGATCGGCGAAGTCAACCTCTTCGATCCGGCCAAGGCCAGCGCCTCCGTGATCGCGAGGTCCTTCAGCCAGGTCTGGAGGGCGCGCCGCAGCGATCTCGACGATTTTCTCTCTGCCTATCCCGTGGCGGCAGGCCGTCTCCTGATTGGATTGCTGTCCGAGATGGCGAGACGCCTCCGCCACATGAACCAGAATCTCTCCGCCTCCGAACTGCAGACCGCCCTGCGGGAATTCTTCCACTAAAACCATCATGTTCAATGCCGGCGAGGTCGCGCAAAACCCGTGGGGTGCGGTAGCCATTCTCTTTGCGCTGCTTGTCTCACATGCGATCGGCGACTTCGCGTTGCAGGGCTCCTTCCTTGCCCAGGCCAAGAGTCGTAAGGCCGATCTCAGTCAGTTCTTTCCAAACGGCACGCCGCGCGGCATCTGGTGGAACGCCCTCCTGGCCCACGCCCTCATTCACGCCGGCGGGGTCTGGCTCGTGACCGGGTACGTGGTCCTCGCCACTGCCGAACTGATCCTCCATTTCCTGATCGACTACGCGAAGGGCGAAGGATGGATCAGCTTCGCTACCGACCAGACCCTTCACCGCGCCTGCAAGGTTTTCTACGCCTTCCTTCTCTTTTGGAATTGGCCGCCCTTCCTCGATTGGTCTCCCCTGCCGCTTTTTTGGCAGTAGGTTCCCTGACGCGCTATCATTGCTTCGGCTCCGCCGCGGCGTTGAGCGGAGTTCGATCATTCCCGGCTTCTCGCTGCAGATCTCGATGACCGGGAAGGACCGGCGGGTCATGGCTCGGGAGCCGCGCCAGGGTGGCGCGGACCGGGAGGGGAGGGAGTTCCTCTTCGGCATGAAGCGGGGCGAGGGTCCTGACCAGGAAGCCAATCGACAAAAAACACCCGAGAAATGGCAGTCATCCCTGGGCAAACGTAGTTCGGATTGATTCTATTCGAAGAAATTCGTCAACTCCGGACCGCAAGTGCCGCAGCCAGCTCCGTCATGCCGACCCACGCCCTCGCCCACCGCTTATTTCCCTCCGCCGAGGCTGCCTCCGAGGCCCTTGCGGCTGAAATCGCCGATCTGATTCGCTCCCGCGCCGCGGAAAACCGGTCCGCGGTTTTTGGGCTCGCCACCGGCAGCACCCCCCTCCGGCTCTATGCCGAGCTGATCCACCTTCATCGCGCCCAGGGTCTCTCTTTCACAAATGTCGTCACCTACAACCTCGACGAATACCTGGGGCTCCCGCGCGGCCATCCGGAAAGCTACTGGCAATTCATGCATTTCAATCTCTTCGACCACATCGATATGCGGCCCGAGAATATCCACCTCCCGGACGGCTCAACCGCCGAGGAGGACCTCGCGTCTTACTGCGAAGCTTATGAACAATCCATTCGCGAGGCTGGCGGCATCGACCTTCAGATTCTCGGCATCGGCCACAACGGGCACATTGGCTTCAACGAACCCGGTTCTCAATCCGACCTTCGCACCCACGTTGCGGAGCTGAGCGAAATGACGATTCGGAACGCCGCACAGTCATTCGGCGGTGCTGAACATGTTCCCGGGCGCGCCCTCACGATGGGAGTCCGCACCATCCTCGACGCCAGGCGTATCGTCCTTCTGGCCTTCGGCGAATCGAAAGCCGAGATCGTCCGGCGCGCGCTCACCGAGGAGATTTCCCCGGATCTCCCCGCCACCTATGTTGGCGCCCACCCCGACGCCTCCTTCTATCTCGACCAGGCCGCCGCGCCTTGACCCGGCCTGCGGGCCTTCCCGACTCCCGGCTTCCTCCAAATTCTCAGGCCATCAGACGCTTGCAACGGGAAGCCGTGCAGCCCTGTCAGGAAATCTGCTCCCGTGGAATAGCTCCAGGCACCACCGACGCGACGGCCGCCAACGGGGGCAATCCGGTCAATATCTACTCTCCGAACCCTTGGGAGGACGGCAGTTCCGGTTCCCACCTCGATGACGATTTTTTCAGCGGCGCGAATGCGCAACTCATGAATGCCTCCGACGATGACGGCCTGGGAGTCAGGCAAGTCAGTCCCATTGAGATCGCGATTCTTCGCGACATGGGATACCTGGATATCGTTCCCGAGCCTTCCGGAATGGTCCTGCTCGCATTGTCCCTGGGCGCGTGGTTCCTCCCGCGCAGGCGACCCTGAGCAGATTACCCGCTCGCGGCCGTTCACCGGCCGGTCGAAAAATCCGGCGGCCGCTCCGTCGCTCACGGGCGGGCGATGAGGTTTCCGTAGCGGTGCATGGTCTCCGTGACAGCTTGTTCCCTCACGTAGTGCAGCAATTCGATGCGCCCGTTGGCAAGGACGGGCCTGTCGAGAACTTCCACCCCCGATGCCGCCGCGGCTTGCCTCAGTTCCCCGGACGGGTTGACCGCACGAAGCAGGGGAATCCGGTCGTCGAGCCGGGCTCGAAGATTCTTTTCGGACTCGATTTGCAAGTCGAAGCCGGCGGCCTGGACCAGGGCCATCGTGCTTGCGCGGCCGCGCGAGGAGCTGCACTGAGCGGCGACTCCGCAGGTCTTCAGGGCCAGCATCGCCAGCGCCAGGTCCTGGTCCCGCAGCCCGTCACAGTGCACCAGGATTTCGGGATGCGGTCGGTAGCGATAGACATTCGATTCGCCGAGCACGCGGGAAGGATCGTGCTCGACCGAAAACTCCCGGTGCCACCAATAGGAATAACTTCCGGCGGCGGATCGAATCCGCTCCGCTGCGTCGGGGAGAAGCGCGCAATACCTCTCGACCAACCGGCTCCAGGGACTCTCCCGGATCTGTCTGGGCAACGCTCGCTCGCGCCACGTCCCCAGCTGTAGCACGTAGTTCGGCCCGCCCGCCTTGGCCCCGGGGCCGACCGCCGATTTTTTCCATCCCCCGAACGGCTGCCGGCGCACGATCGCACCGGTGGTGGGCCGGTTTACGTAGGCGTTGCCGACTTCGACGCGCTCGCGCCACACGCGGATTTCGCGTGCGTCGAGGCTTTGCAGCCCGCCTGTCAGGCCGTACTGCGAATCGTTCTGGATTCGCAGTCCGTCCTCGAAGTCCCGGGCACGGACCAGGCCCAGGACCGGACCGAAACACTCGGTGCGGCGATACCAACTCTCCGGCCGCACGCCCGTCTTGATTCCCGGAGACCACAGGCAGGGATTGCCTCCCACCATGGCCGGTTCCAGCAACCACTCTTCGCCCTCGTCCAGTCCGGTGAGACCGCGCCGCAGGGCGGCTCCCGGCTCCCGGATCACCGGCGTCACGACGCTTGCCGGTTCCCGGGCCGGTCCCACCCGCAGGCTGGCTGCGGCGTCCCGCAGCTGGCGAAGGAAAATTTCGTCATCGTAAATCTCCGCTTCCACGATCGCGAGGGAAGCCGCGGAACATTTCTGGCCGGCGTGCCCAAAGGCGCTCTTGACTAGATCCTTGATGGCCTGGTCGGGATCGGCCGCCGCGGTGATGAGCATCGCGTTCTTCCCGCTCGTCTCGGCGAACAATCGCATCGACGGCTTCCAGCTCTTGAAAAGCTGCGCCGTCTCATAGGCCCCGGTCAGGATCACGCCTCCCACCCGCTCGTCGGTGAGGAGACGGCGGCCCACCTCGTCCTCCGGCACCGGAACGAATTGCAGAGCCTCCTTCGGCACCCCGGCCCTCCACAGCGTTTCCGCCAGCCGCCAGGCCGTCAGGACGGTCTCCGGCGGAGGCTTCAGGATCACGCTATTCCCGGCTGCCAGGGCCGCCAGTATTCCGCCACAAGCAATCGCGAGGGGGAAATTCCAGGGCGGCGCCACCACCACCACACCCAGCGGCAAACGCTCGGTTCCATCGCATAGTCCCGGCTGGGACAGACTCTGCGCGTAATAGTTCGCAAAATCGATGGCCTCGCTCACCTCCGAATCCGCTTCCGCCACGGCCTTGCCCGCGTCCCGGACCATGGTGGCGATGAGATCTCCGCGGGCCCGCGCCAGGGCGGTGGCGGTCCGCACCAGCAGTTCCCGTGCGGTGAACCCGCGGCCCGCCATCCACGCGCGATCCCACTCCGCGGCAGTTTCCAGGGCCTCCTCCACCTCGAGCATGCCTGCCAGCGCGGAGCGATACAGGACCTCCTCCGGCGCCGCCGGGTCGCAGGAGCCGGTCTGCTCCCGTGTCATCCGCTCCCGCCCTCCGATCTGCGCGGCGACCACGGCAGGAATCCGGACCACCTGCAGGGCGGCCCTGGCCCACTCCCGGTTCCTCTCCCGTGTCCAATCCGTGTCCGGTTCGTTGCCGAATCTCGTGCCGACGATTTCACCATATTCCGCGCCCCGGTCCTGTTGCCGTGCCGACACCGCACTGACCGCGTCCTTCGCCCCGCAAGCGAGCAGGAACCGCTCGCACTGCTCGGTCCACTTCGGTCCCCCGGGGCGCATCCCGAACAGATCGTGCAGGAAATTCTCCGGTGCCGTGTTCTCGTCCAGCCGCCGCATCAAGTAGGCGATCGCGGAGTGGAAGTTCTCCCGTCGCACCACCGGGGCGTAAAACAGGAGGCTTCCGGCCATATCCTCCACCACTCGCGCCTGGTGGTTGGCCATGCCTTCCAGCATCTCGATCTCCACCTGTTCCCGCACGCCCTCCCGTTCGCGCAGGAGAAGCGCGTAAGCGACATCGAAGATGTTGTGGCTCCCCACTCCCAGGCGCACGGCCGCGGCGTGTAACGGCTCACAGCCATAGTGAAGCATGCGCTTGAAATTCGCATCGACCTGGCCCTTCGATTCGTAGGGCGCCTGCTCCCACCCCTCAATCGCGGCCTCCACTTTCTCCATTGCGAGGTTGGCCCCTTTCACGAGGCGCAGCTTGATCCCCGCGCCTCCCCGCTTTCGTCTCGCCCTTGCCCAGGCGGTGAGATCCTGCTGAAGCGCGAAGGAATCCGGCAGATAGGCCTGCAGCACGATCCCCGCCTCCAAGTGGTGGAACTCCGGCTCCTCCAGGACGGCCTTGAAAACATCGCAGGTCAGGTGCAGGTCGCGAAATTCCTCCATGTCCAGGTTCACCAACTTGGCTTGCCCTCCGGCCCCGTTCTCGATGGCAGCTCGATACAGATCACGGAGCGGCGATTTCACCCGCTCCAGGGTGTCCTCGTAGGCCAGGACGCTGACCTGACTGAATATCGAGCTGATTTTCACGGAGATGCAGTCGCAATCCGGGCTTTGGATACGGCGCAAGTTCGCCCGCAAGCGGCGCTGGGCCTCCCCTCGCCCAGGATGGCCTCCCCCAGGAGGTTCAGGTTGAGACGTGCCCCCATCGCGCGCCGCCGCGCGATGTGTTTCTCCAGGTATTTCTCCTCCGCCGGCAGGACGACTTGGCGCGTCTCGCTGCGCATCTTGGCCGTCACCACCCTCATCACCCATTCCGGCGCGAGAAGCGATCCCACCGCACCCAGCATCAACCCGATCCGCTCGTGGAGCGGAAGATACTCGGGCGCCCCGTAGCTCATCACGAGGTGACGGAATTGCGAGGCGGCACGCCAGGCGTTGCGGGGCCGGAAAACCTGGTCCGCCATCGCCAGGGTGAAGGCTTTGCCCATCGGATCGCCCAGCATGCCGTGCAGCTTCCCGGCCTGGTAGCGTTCCCGGATCCGTTGCTCCTTCCTGGCAGCCCTCAGAATCTCTTCCGCGAGGCCCACCGCCTCCCCCGCCAACTGCTCGTCATTCCACCCCTCCGAGGCGGCCCGTCCGAGGCGCTCATGATTCTCTTCCTCGCGCATGCGCCAACGAACAATTTGTAAATCGCGGGGTCCCGTGCGGCGAGACGTTTTTGCTGCAGGCGATCCGAGGTGCGGCGAGGCAGCGAAGGGTTCCTCTGGTTCGAGCCGACGCAGTCGGCAGATTATCGAAATCCCATCTCCACAAGGGGGCTGTTCAGGAGATTTGGGATAGATTTTAGTGGCATCCGCATCCGCCCTCGTTGCAACAGCCGCCCTTGTCGATGAAATCGTCCGGATCAGGCACCCGACCGAGCTCGAGGGTCATCCCGACATACTTGCCGATAGCCGTCTGGACCGACTGCAGGCTTTGCTGAGCATCGAGAAACTCCTTGGCCACCGCGTTGCCGAGCAGCGCATCCCGGGCGGATTCGAATTCCTGCATTTCGCCATCACTCAATTCCAGGCCGATACTCTGCTTCTGTTCCAGTTCTTCTCCGCGTTCCTGCATGCTCTGGAACTGGAGCTTGGCGCCTTCATCGTCGAGAAAGCGTTCCACTTTATCGAGGAGTTCCCTGTATTCGGGATCTCCCGCAATCGCCTCGCACAGTTCCCTGGTCTTGGCAATCACCTGCGAATCATCCGTCAGCATCGTCATGCCAGACAATTACCCCGCTTTCGGGACCTCTGCAATCCGCGAAATCGGGAATGGGGAGAGGCCGCTTTCCGCTTCGAAATTGATTCGCCTGCTCGGAAACTCGGGCGCTCTCATGCGCAACGGCCTGGGACGAATATTTCGGTGCATTGCGCTTGCGGTGTTGTAGACTCCCGTATTCATGAAACCGGTATTTCTCGTGGTAGGCGCCGCCTGGACTCTCAGCCTCGGCGCCGCCTTCCTGCTTGGCCACGGTTCCACGGCTTCCGAGCCCTCCGCCTCCGGCGATGCTTCCCTGCGCGCGGGCGCGCGATCCTCCGCGCCGGGCAAGTCGGCGCGCGCCGGGAGCCGTCTCGCAGAGCGCGGGCATCCCGGGCGGATCGCAGCCGGCTCCGGGGCCGCTTCCATCGTGACCAGCCGCCCACCCCGCCAGGCGGTGGTGGAACTGGCGCAATTGAACGATCCGATGGAGCGCGCCAAGGGATTCCTGGCTCTCATCGACACGCTCGGACCCGACGATTTCCGGGACGTGGTGGCGGACTTCCGCGCCATCGGCATCACCGAACAACGCAAGAGCGAGTACGGCATGCTCCTCCACGCCTGGGGCCAGACCGATCCCACCGCCGCCCTCGCTTACGCCATGAAGAACACGGGCACCCCCTTCGCCCGGCAGACCATTCTCGCCAGTTGGGCAGCCGATGACCCGGAAGCCGCGATCGCCTACGCCAAGCAGAACCACAAAGGGGAGGCTGCGAATCCTCTGCTGGTGGGTGTCATTCGCGGCGTCGCTCCCCACGACCTGAGCCGCGCCACCGAGCTCCTACAGGACCTTCCCTACAGCCGCGAGCGCGGGGAAGCCCTCCAGACCATGTTGCCGTTTGTGATGCAGGACGGAATTGAGGTTGCGCTCAACTGGAGCGCCGGAATTGCGGACGGACGCCTCAAGACCGGAGCCGTCACCTACATCATGAGCGATCTCACCCAGAGCCAGCCGGAGGTAGCCGCGGAGGTCCTCGGCGGGCTCGAGGATTCCAGTGCCGCGGTCCGCGTCGCGGACGACGTGGGGGGAGCCCTCGCCAGGATCAGCCTGGAGCGCGCCGTCCGGTGGTCCGAAGGCCTCCAACCCGACCTTCGCGCCGAGGCCATGGAAGGCATCGTCCCGCACTATGCCGCCGAGGATCCGCAGGCCGCATCGCAATGGTTGGAATCGCTCTCCGGCACCACCAATCTCGACGCCGCCATCCGCAGCTTCGCGTTGACTGCCCAACACCAGGAGCCCCAAATGGCCGCGGATTGGATTGCCCGCATCAGCGACGAAGGGAGCCGCGCGGAGACCTATCGCGGAGTTCTCTCCCGCTGGTGGGGGAAGGATGCCGCGGCGGCGGAGGCCTGGATCCAATCCGCTCCCAATATTCCGGACAGTATCCGTGCCCTCCCGGAGAGCTTGAAGCAGGGCGCCCAGCCGGACGTGCAAGGCGGACGGCAATTCCGGTTCACGCGGTAGGCCTCGAGGAAGGGTTCACCGCCGTCCCAGGCTCCTGCCAGGGGGAGACACCTCGCCGATGATGTAGAGGCCGTCCTCGCAGTGGCTGAGGTAGACGTTGCTCTCGAAGGGATAGACCCCATAGGTCCCATTCGTGTTGAAGCCCGCCGCGCCGGGGTCGGTGTCGAACCAGCCCGTCTGCACCGGGTTCGAGCGGTCACTGATGTCGACGATGTGGGCATTCGCTCCGAGGTGCCACCAGGCGCCCGCGCCCCACTCCAGACGACCCAGTTCCACCGGTGACCCGGGAACGCTGAGGTCGTAGATGTAGTTGTTCTCGGCCCAGAGGTCGTGGGTGGAGGTGTCATTCCCCAGCGTCAACTGGGAAATTTGCTGAGTATTGAGGATCTGCGCTTCCCCGATGGAGGGAGAGGACAGAAGCGAGGCCGCCACGAGGGCGGAACAGATTGATACTTTCGATGCTTTCATTCTGACTTGGGGTTGATGGAGGACACAGCCTCCAACCCCTAGAGAAGGAATCGCTTCGATGAGTTTTCGGAATCCGTCCCTTTTCTTCTCCCGGCCGGATCAATCGGAAGCCCGCAGCCGGTGCACCTTCCTCTGCTGGTCGCTGCCCAGGAGGACGGATCCGTCGGCGCTAAACGCGAGCCACGAGTAGAACTCGCCCCGGCGCAGCACCCCGAGGTCGCGCCAGGTGGGCACATGCCACATTCGCAGGGCCAGGTCCCGCCCGGTGGAGGCGATGGTTCGGCCATCGGGTGAGAAGGCGAGGCCCTTAACCTCGGCCTTGTGCCCCCGCAAAACCACAATCCGCTCCCCCCTCGCCGCGTCCCAGACACTGACGAGGTTGTCGTCGCCTCCCGAAACGAGAAGGCCGCCATCGGGAGTCTCCCCGTTTTCTCCGGCGAGGAATTCGCGTTCCAGGCCGGGCACCGCATCGAGCGAAATCACCGGCCGGCCCCCTCCCCGCTTCTTCGCTCTCTCCCGATGCCATTGATTGCTCAAGAAGTGCTTGAGCGAAGCCAGCAGGAACGATCGGAAGCGCCCTTTGCCCGGATCGACCCGCGAAAAGGAATCGTAGCGCAACAGGCTCGCGAAAAATTCCTGCGTGAGGTCCTCCGCTTCTTCCCGGCTGCGTCCCCCGCGACGTACACAGGCATAGATCGGTGGCCAGTAGTCGCCGCACAAGGTCTCGAGGGCTTCCCCCGAGGCCAGCGATCCGGTCTGCATGCCCGCGTCCAGGACGAGGCTCCAGTGGGTGGTCATGAACTCGCCCGGTCCGCGGGCGCGGCTCGAGGACGGGTGTCCGGCAGCTGAGGCAGTCATGGGGATTGGCAAGAGAATCGATGACAACCGGCAGGAGGCGTTGCAGTTCGGGCTGCACGCCGGTCATTTTTATTCCAACCGGGATTTTTCGCGGCGATTTCCAAAAATGATCCCGTCAACGCAAATTCGTCCCTTTCAGAGCCTGTTAATTCGGAAAGCAGGTCCTTGCCAAATGGCGCCGCGACCTGTTCTAGTGCCGGGCAGAGAACTCAGCATAAATGGCCGACCCCACGTCCCCACCGGGATCCCCCGCCCCGCCGTCCCGGCTCCCCGCGGTCGTCGCGCAACCCGGTTTCCCGCCCGCGGCAGGAGGCGACTACTACCCGAGCCAGGACGAGCGAACCATGGGGATGCTCATTCACCTCCTCGCGATTCTCGCCGGTTTGATCGGCCCGCTGATCCTTTGGCTGGTGAAACGGGAGGGCTCGCCCTTCATCGACCACAATGGGAAGGAGGCTGTCAACTTCCAGATCTCCTTCCTGATCTACTACCTGTTCCTGGTCTTGGGCGGGGCGGCCCTCACCATTCTCACCAAGGGAACCGGTTTGGTGGTGGTGGTTCCCCTCGCCATCGCTCTTCCCATCGTCGCCCTGGTCCTCGAAATCCTTTGCTGCGTGAAGGCCAATCGCGGCCAATGGCCCCGCTACCCGCTCGCCATCCGCTTCATCAAGTGACCGGACGGGGACGGACCGGGCATCCGCTGCCCCTTTGAGAGGCTGCGCACCCATCTCCCGGCAGCCCCGCAGCGCGGTATGGGCCCGTTCACCGCTGCCGCGGCGCCTACCTCCGCTTGGGCGGCAGCGAGGTCATCACCCCGAGCTCTCGCAGGCGCATCTGCGCCCAGCTGAATCCTTCCTGGAATTCGTCATTGGTTCCCTCCGCCGTCGCAAGGACCTTCCAGGCCGCAATCGACTCCTGGAAGTAGGTGCGGGCCTCGCTGTCACGCGTACCGATTTGCGCGGCGTGGCCCAGGTCACTGGTCAGGTAGGCGAGGCACCGCTGAATCTCCCGCTGGGAAGGATAGCTCACCGCTTCCGATATGAGCTCCCTCAGAATCCGCCGGGCCTTTCCGCCGAGCTTCAATGCGTCGGCGTGGCCACCATTCGACCCCCGCAGCCCGAACTCCTGCCAGGTGAGAATCGCGAGGCGGTAGCGCGCCATGGGATCTTTGGCATCGCGCTTCAGGGCGGCCTCGACGTGGGATTGCCCCTCGCGGATCAGGCGCAGGGCGTCCTTGCTGTATCCGGTCCCGGCCCGGCAGGCCGCCAGCACGCTCTTTTGCGTGGCCAGTTGAAGCAGGGCGCCCACCCGTTCTTCGGAATTGACAACCGCGGTTTCGAGCAGTTCGAGGGAACGCGCCGCGAGGTCCTCGGCGCGGTCGATCTCGCCCTCTTCCAGGGCCGCTTCGGCGATTGCGCCCAGCGCCCCGGAAAGCTCCACCTGCACGTCGGCGCGCTTGGGCTGGACTTCGAGTAATTCCATCAGTTCCACCGCGGCCTGTTCCCTCAGAAGGATGGCTGCATCCACCTCGCCGGCGCCACGGGCAGCCTGGGCCGCGGATGTATAACCTCGCGCCCTCCAGATTCGCAGGGCCGAGAGCGACGGCTGCTCTTCGCACAGCTTCGACATGTCCGTGAAGGCGCTCCGATAGCTTTCCAGTGCAGCGGTGCTGTCGCCTTCCCGAAATTGCATGCGGGCCTCCGCCAACTTCAGGGCGGATTTGAGGCGGCGGGTTTCCCGCGTCCCGGCCGGGAGCGAGGCCAGGGCCGTTTCCGTCTCGGCGAGCTCACCGGGTGTCACCCCGAGCTCGGAATCTTCCGAGCCCAGCAGACATACCAGCACGCGGGCCCGTGCCAGGCGCTGCATGGTGCCTTCATCGGTGACGGTTGCCTCCGAGAGCACGTCCGTCATGCGCTCCCGCGCCACGCGGGGCTTGTCCGCCGCCAGGGCCACCTCCGCGAGGGCCAGCTTGATGCGCCAGGCATTTCGCTGCAGAGCCGGTTGTTCTTCCGACTTCTTCAAAAGTTTCACGAGCGAGTTCTCGAGAATGGCGAGCCGGCCATTGCGCCCTTCGAGGGTTGGCAATTGATCCGCGCCGCGCTCTACCGACCACGAAACCAGGTGGTCGCTCAGCTCAAACGCCGATGCCAGGTCTTCCGCCATGTCCACGTAGCGGGCGCGTAGGCTTTCGGAAGCCTTCTCATAGCGGTTCCGTTCCTCGCGCGCCTCCAGGGCAGCCCGTTTGGACTCCGCCAGAACCATGGGATCGAGCGACGCGGTCACCACCACCGGTGGCGGGTCGACGTCCTCTGCGCTCACAACGGGATCCGGGTCCTCCTTGACCAATTGATAGGCCATCATGGCCCCCAGGACCGAGCAGGCCGCAATCCCCACGCCAGCCGTGGTCCGCCACACCTTCCGTTTTCGCTCAATCACCGCCACGCTCTCCTTCCCAGCCTCCTCCGCAAGCCGATGTTGGCGGGAGTTCGCGATCGCTTCGAGGGCCCGCAGCACTTCGCGCATGTCGGCGTAGCGCTTCCACGGATCGAGATCCAGGCAGCGCTCGATCACCTGGCGGCCCTCTTCCTCTTCCCGCGTCGGTGCGGTTCCCTTCCAGTCCACCAGAGCGGTTTTCTCGAGCTTCAAGGCAATGCGCTCGCAGTCCGCTTCCACTCCGCGGCGGCGTTGCTCGCCCATGGCCGGAGCCACCAGCTCGAAGGTGTCATGGCATCGCGGAAAGACCCCGTTCAGTAGGCGAAACGCCAGGGAGCCAAAGGCGTAGACGTCCCAACCGTACCCCGCTCCCTCCAGGTAGCCGTCCGGATTGGTAAGCTGCTCGGGGGGCGCATACAACAAGGCGTCGGTATAGGGCAACTCGCCAATGCCCGGCATGAGCCCTTGCGCGTAGTCCCCGAGAAGAAGCTCGTTCTCCGCATCCATGAAAATGTTGCCGGGCTTCAGGTTGCCATGCGCGACCCGGCGACGGTGAAACTCGCCCAGGACTTGCGCCAGCCGCCGAATCAGCATCCACGATCCGCGTTTGCCGATATAATCCCCGAGCCTCAACTGCAGGGTGCGGGGGATAAAGCGCTCCCCGATACCCTGCACGACCCGGTCCGCCATCAAGGCGCCAATCAAGAGAATCGGCTCCTTTTCGAGCGAGTGGGCGATTAGGGGAACCGCCGCCTTGGGGGGACTGGAGCGGTAGAGCCGATTGATGCGGTTCGCAATCAGTTCCGGATTACAGGACCGAGGATCCAGAAGCTTGACCGCCACCAGGCTTCCCGAGTCATGCCGGGCAGTATAAACCGTCCCACAGGCTCCCTTGCCAATCAGCGCGTCGATCCGGTATCCAGGTATCTCGGGAAGGCTCATTGAACGGATTCAGCACGTCTGCCACCAGGGGCGCGTCATGACTTGAAAGGGGGCTCACAGCAAGGTCGTAAACCCCGCTAGTAGCTTACGTTCTTGGATAATTATCGAAACCATCCTAACATCTTCGCTTAGGAACACCATGAAAAATGTACCGTGCCCCGGAAACCCGCTCTCCAGGGACTACTCCCGCCGTGAATTCCTTTACGTGGGGATGATCGGGGGCCTCGGCCTGACGCTCCCCAATTTCCTCAGGATGCAGGCCCACGGGGCCCAGAAATTCTACGAGACGAGGGAAGGCGTCGCGAAATCGGTCATCAACATTTTCCTTCCCGGGGGGGCGGCCCACCAGGAGACCTGGGATCCCAAGTACTACGCCCCCACCGAGTACCGTGGACCGCTCGGAACGGTGGACACCAAGATCAAGGGCGAGAAGTTCAGCCAGCACCTCGATCACATGGCGAAGATCGCGGACAAGATTACCGTGATCCGTTCCTTCGCCCATGGCGAGGCGGCCCACGAGCGCGGCACCCACAACATGTTCACGGGGTACCGGCCCTCTCCCGCTCTGAAGTTTCCTTCCCTCGGCTCGGTGGTCTCGCACGAACTCGGACCGCGCAACAACCTGCCTCCCTACGTTTGCATTCCGAACGTCCCAAACACCTTTGCGAACTCGGGCTACCTCTCTTCCGCCTACGGGCCCTTTGCCCTCGGCAACGATCCCAGTCGCAGTGACTTCAAGGTCCGGGACCTGGCCCTGCCCTCCGGGGTTGACGAGAAGCGGTTCAATCGACGCCGTTCCCTGCTCGAGACGGTGGACTACCATTTTAAATCTCTCGAGCAGTCCGATGCGCTCGAATCGATGGACGCCTTCTACCAGCACGCTTACGCCATGATCTCGTCACAGAAGGCGCGCGAAGCGTTCAATCTGAATGCCGAGGATGACAAGATGAAGGAGCGCTACGGAAAGAATGCTCCCGGTCAGCGCCTGCTCCTGGCCCGCCGCCTGGTCGAGGCCGGGGTGCGCTTCGTCTCCACGACGGCCGGCGGATGGGACCACCACGGCAACATCAAGGGCGCCATCGAAGGAAATCTTCCGCCCGTCGACCAGGCCCTCGCGGCGCTCATCAGCGATCTTGACGAACGCGGCCTGCTGGACTCCACCCTCGTCATGTTGACTTCCGAGTTCGGGCGCACCCCGAAAATCAACGGCAACGCGGGACGCGACCACTGGCCGCGCGTCTTTTCCATCATGCTCGCCGGCGGCGGCGTGAAGCGCGGCATGATTTACGGCTCCTCGGACGCCCTCGGGGGCGAGCCCGAGGAAGACCGCGTCGGAGTGGAAGATCTGGCCCAGACGGTTTACAATCAGCTCGGTATTACGGGCGACAAGGAACTCATGGCTCCCGGCGATCGACCCATCGAGATCGTCAACGGCGGCCGCGTTCTGGACGAGATTCTCGAGAAGAAAGCCTGACAACAGCAACCACTACGGTCGGCCCACACGCCGGATCCGCTCCTCTCGCCATCCATCTTGCACTGCGGGATCAGCGACTCGGCCTCGTCGACCGGCATCTGATTATGAACACGTCCATCGTGCGTCCAGCCCTCTGGGTCCTGCTCTCCGGTTTCCTGGCCCTGCAGGCCGCCGCCTTTACGCCCTCGGTGGGAATCATTCAACCGCGCGGCGGGCAGCGCGGAACCGAAATGACGATCCGGCTCGCCGGCGACCGCCTCTACGAGCCGCAGGAACTCCTGCTCTACAAACCCGGAATCACCGTCACCAAGCTCGAAAAGGCCGGGGACGATCACAAGGTGGTCAACGCCACCATCACGATCGCGCCCGACGCACCCCTCGGGGAGCACCTCATGCGCCTGCGCTGCAAGGGCGGAATCAGTTACCAGCGCACCTTCTGGGTCGGCCAGTACCCGATCGTGAACGAAAAGCGGAGCGAGGACAACAAGCGCGATCTCAACAGCAAGTTCGACGAGCCGCAGGAAGTCGATCTAAACACCACCGTGCAGGGAGTGGCCGACAATGAGGACGCCGACTATTACCGCGTGCAATGCAAGAAGGGCCAGCGCCTCTCGGTCGAAGTAGAGGGCATGCGGCTCGGCCGCACCCTCTTCGATCCCTACGTCGCGATTCTCAACAAGGAGCGCTTCGAATTGGTCTCCAGCGACGACACCGCCCTTCTCTTCCGCGACTGCGCTGCCTCCGTCATCGTTGCCGACGACGGCCCATACACCATCCTCGTCCGCGAGTCCTCCTACCAGGGCAACGGCAGCTGCCAGTACCGCCTCCACGTCGGCGACTTTCCCCGCCCCACCGCGATCTATCCTCCCGGCGCCAAGCCCGGTGAAGTACGCGAGTTTACCTTTATCGGCGACCCGCGTGGCGAGATCAAAGAGAAGTTCTCTCTCCCCGCCGAGCAGCGCAACTTCGATGCGGTGGTCAAGAATGGCGACTTCTTCACACCCTCGGGTCTGCCGGTCCGGCTCAGCCCCCTCCCCTACTTCAACGAGAAGGAGCCGAACGAGGGCAGCAAGGAAGCTACGCCCCCCGAAGCGCCCGGCATCCCGGTAGCCTTCCACGGGGTGCTCTCCAAGAAGTCGGACAAGGATTGGTTTCAGTTCCTCGGCAAGAAAGGCCGGAAGCTCCGCGCCCAGGTCTACGCCCGGAGCCTGCGCTCCCCGCTCGACGCCTACATAATCGTCCGCAAGGCCGGCGAGGCCAAGCAGATCGGCAACAACGACGACGCCGGCGACGGCAGTCCCGACAGCCTCCTCGACTTTGATATCCCGGAGGACGGCATCTATAACATCAACATCCGCGACCAGCTTTACGGAAGCGGACTCGATTACACTTACCGCATCGAGATCGCGGAACGCGGACCGTCGATCGCCGCCTCCCTTCCCTACGGCGAACGTAATAATAGCCAAAAGTGGAAGATGATCAACGTGCCCCGCGGGAACCGGGTCGGGCGCGTGATCAATATCGGCCGCAGCAACATCGGATGCGACATCGAACTGGAGACCCCGCAGCTCCCCTCCGGCATCAAGATCGACCGCGACACCATTCCTCGCAGCCAAAATGCCTTCCCCATCATGTTCGAGGCCACGGCCGAAGCTCCCGTCGCAGGCGGTCTTTACGCCCTCAAGGTGAAGGACCCCGCGAGCGGCCTCACCGGTCCCTTCAACGAGAGCATTCACCACATCGAGGTCAACAATACGGGCACCTTCCACAGCTATCACGATAAGCGCATCTCGATCGCCGTCATCGAGGAGGCTCCCTTCCACCTCGATCTGGAGATCCCGCCCGTGCCTCTCGTCAAGAACGGCACTATGAATCTCAAGATCACCGCCACGCGCCATGGCGACCACAAAGACGGCATCACTGTCACGCTCCCGTGGCGCCCGCCCGGAGTCAACGCCCCGTCCAGCGTCACGATTCCCAAGGACAAAAACGAGGTCATCATGGGCATCAATGCCAACGGCGATGCCGCGGTCGGCAAGTGGCGCATCTATGTCAACGGTGAGTCCGGCAGCAGCAAGGGTCCCATTCTGGTCTCCTCTCCTCTCAAGCCCATCGAGATCGCCGAGCCCTACGTGGGCGGCAAGATCGAGCTGGCCGCCACGGAGCCCGGCGAGAATACCGACGTGGTGTGCAAGGTCGACGTGCACAAGGAATTCAGCGGCGACGCCACCATTGCGCTCAGCGGCCTCCCGCACGGCGTGAAGACCAAGGAACTCACTATCAACAAGGATTCCAAGGAAATCACTTTCCCGCTGGAGGTGGCCGGGGACGCCAAGAAGGGAAAGACCGCCAATCTCTTCTGCACCGTGGTCATCTCCGAAAACGGCCACCCCATCCGCGCCACCGCCTTCGGAGGCGGAGTGCTGCGCATCGATCCTCCCCCGCCCGCACCGAAAAAACCGGTCGCGAAGAAGGAAGAAAAACCCGCCGAGAAGAAAACCCCCGCCGAGAAGCGGCTCTCCCGCCTCGAGCAACTGCGTCTGCAGAGCAAGAACAACAAGTAACGCCAGATCATGAAGTTCCTTTTCCCAACCCTCTGGATCCTCTGCATTCTCTGTGGTTCGCTCGGCGCCAGGACCTTCGAGCAGATCCGACCCATTCTCGAACAGAACTGTCTCGAGTGCCACAACGCCAAGAAGAAAAAAGGCGGCCTGCGTCTCGAAACCAGGGCCATGATGCTCGAAGGCGGGGAGAACGCCGAAGCGGTCGTCCTCGACAAGCCCGGCGAGTCAGAAATCCTCAGGCGCACCGCGCTCGCTCCCGATCACGAGGAATTTATGCCGCCGGCCGACGAGAAGTCCGACCGCGAACCTCTCACCGGGGAACAGATCGCCGCCCTTCGGCAGTGGATCGAAGGTGGCGCCCCCTGGCCGGAGGAGGTCACCCTCACACAGAAACCCCGCACCGGGCCGGTCGAGGATCCCGCTCAACCCGATCCCGATCTGGCCGCCATCGAGGTCCATCCTTCCCGCGTCACCCTCGAGACGGCCGCCGACTTTCATCGCGTCATCGTGATCGCGAGGTCCATGGATGCCACTTCGCGCGATGTCACGGCCTGGGCCAAGTACACCCTCGAAGACCCTGCCAAGGCCAGCCTCGACGGGAGCCTTCTCAAGCCCAGGGCGGATGGAGAGACCAAGTTGCGCATCGATTTTCGAGGCCAGTCCGCCGAGATCCCTGTCACGGTCAAGGACGCCGCCAAGCCGCGGCCCATCAGCTTCCAGCTCGACGTCATGCCGGTCCTCACTTCCTCCGGCTGCAACACCGGTTCCTGCCACGGCTCGGCCCGCGGGCAAGACGGCTTCATGCTCTCTCTCTTCGGATACGATCCAAAGGGAGATCACTTCCGCCTCACCCGCCAACTCTCCGGGCGCCGCGTCAATCTCGCCCTTCCCGAGGAGTCCCTCTTCGTTACAAAATCGATCGGCGAGGTGCCGCACACGGGCGGCAAGCTCTTCGATCCCGACTCCGCCAATGCCAGGACCCTCATCAGCTGGATCGAGGCCGGCGTGCCTTATGATGACGAGAGCGTCGCCTTGCCGGTCGGCATCGACGTTGAACCAAAACAGTACGTCCTGAAGGGCCAGCGCGTAAAGGTCCCGCTCACGGTGCGCGCCCGTTACGCCGATGGCACCGACCGCGATGTCACCACCCTCTCCAGCTTCAGCTCCTCCAACGACAACAGCGTCGCGATCGACGAAGGGTCCGGCCTGGCGAAATCAAAGAACCGCGGGGAGGCTTTCCTCCTGGCCCGCTTCCACACTTACACGGAAGGGACCCAGGCCATCGTGATCCCGGACAACCTCGCCTACGAGCGGCCCCAGGTCCCCGACTTCAACTACGTCGACACCCACGTCCACGCCAAGCTCCACAAGCTGCGCATCCTGCCCTCCGCTCTCTGCAGCGACGAGGTTTTCGTGCGCCGGGTATTCCTCGACATCGTGGGGGTCCTTCCCACCGAGGAGGAACGCAAGGCCTTCCTCGACAGCCAGGAAGCGAAAAAGCGCGACGCCCTCATCGACCAGCTTCTCGAGCGCAAGGAGTTCACCGAGATGTGGGTCATGAAGTGGGCCGAGTTGCTCCAGATCCGCTCCACCGGCAACAACGCCAACCAGGTCAGCTACAAGTCGGCCTTGCTGTGGTACGAGTGGTTGCGCGACCGCGTCGCCAGCAATCAGCCCTTCAACAAGATCGTTTACGAACTCCTCTCGGCGCGGGGCGGGACCTTCAAGAACCCCGCCACCAATTATTTCAAGCTCGAAGCTGACGTGAAGAAGATGACCGAAAACGTCGCACAGGTCTTCATGGGCACGCGCATCCAGTGCGCGCAGTGCCACAACCACCCCTTCGACCGCTGGACCATGACCGACTACTACGGATTCGCGTCGTTGTTCTCCCAGGTGAAGCGAAAGCGCGCCGAAGACCCCAGCGAGCAGATTGTCTACGACGGCGGCGGCAGCATCAAGCACCCCGTCACCGGCCAGAACGCGCCGCCGCAGTTCCTCGGGGACGACGCGCCGGCTGACATCAAGTCCAAGACCCGCCGCGAAGCGATGGCGGAGTGGCTCACCGCCAATGACAACCCCTGGTTCTCGAAAAACGTGGTCAACATCGTGTGGGCGCATTTCTTCGGCGTCGGCATCACCAACCCGGTCGATGACGTCCGTATCTCGAACCCGGCCAGCAACCCCGAACTCCTCGCCGCCCTCTCCTCGAAGTTCGTGGAGTACAATTACGATTTCAAGAAGCTGGTTCGCGACATCTGCACTTCGCGCGCCTACCAGCTCGCCAGCCAGGCCAACGAGACCAATGCCAAGGACCTCACCAACTTCTCGCACTCCCTCATCCGCCGGGTTCGGGCTGAAGTGCTGCTCGATACCCTCGCGCAGGTGACCGAGACCCCCAACAAGTTCCAGGGACTCCCGGTGGGCGCGCGTGCGGTCCAGATTGCGGACGGCAATACCTCCACCTACTTCCTGACGACCTTCGGACGCGCCACCCGCCAGACGGTGTGCTCCTGCGAAGTCAAGATGGAGCCCAACCTCTCGCAGGCCCTCCACCTCCTCAACGGCGATGCGGTTCACAACCGCATCAGGAACGGCGGGGTCATCGGGAGACTCCTGAAGGAAAAGGAAACCCCCGAGGCCGTCATCGACGCCCTCTACTTCCGCTGCCTCAGCCGCGCCCCCACCGATACCGAGAAGCGAAAACTGATGGAAGGCGTCAAGGAAGCGAAGGACGACAAGGAGCGCGCCGAAACCCTCGAGGACATCTTCTGGGCCATCCTCAATTCCAAGGAGTTCATCTTCAATCATTAATCGTGGCGGCGCTTTTCAAGCGCCAGGCCCGACTCAGCATGGGCAGAACCCCATCAGTCGCAAGCAGTGCAATCAGTGGTTTCAAAAACCTCTGCGGACCGCGCCTGCCCGCCATCGCTCTGGCGACGGGGGGCATCCTCTGCGCTCCCCTCCAGGCCGCCGACAAGATCACTTACGACGATCACATCTTTCCCATCTTCGAGAAGTCGTGCCTGAACTGCCACAACCCCGACAAGAAGAAGAGCGATCTGGACCTTTCCAACTACACCGGCGCGATGGCGGGCGGATCGGGCGGTGCCATCGCGCAGCCCGGGGAGGGAGCCGGCGCGAAGATCTACAAGTCCGTCACGCACACCGCGGAGCCCTTCATGCCGCCCAAGGGCGATATGATCGCCAAGAAGGATGCCGACCTGATCCGGGCCTGGATCGATGGCGGCCTCCTCGAAAACTCCAGTGCGAAGGCCAGGAAATCCAGCGGTCCGAAGATCGCGGCCATCGATGTCGACCCGTCCGCCAAGCCGGAGGGTCCGCCCCCCATGCCGGAGCGCCTCAACCTCGAACCGGTCGTCGTCGCCAAGCGGGGCACCGTGGTCAACGACATGGCCTGCAGTCCCTGGGCACCTCTCCTCGCTGTCACGGGGCAGAAGCAAATCCTTCTTTACAACACCGACACCCTGCAGCTCGCCGCCATTCTTCCCTTTCCGAAGGGATTTCCCGAAGCCCTCTCCTTCCATCCGACCGGCAAGTACCTCATGGCGGGAGGCGGCGTGGCCGGCAAGTCCGGAACCACCTATACCTGGGAAGTTACCAGCGGGAAGCTCGTCATGGAAAACGGCAAGGAGTTCGACTCCGTGCTCGCCGCCAGCCTGCGCCTCGACCTCGGGGCGGTGGCCCTGGGCGGGCCCTCCCGTCTCATCAAGTTCTGGGACACGCAGACCGGCGAACAGGTCAAATCCATCAAGAAGCACACCGACTGGGTGACCGCTCTGGCCTATTCTCCCGACGGGGTCCTCCTCGCCACCGGCGATCGCAATGGCGGGGCGTGGGTCTGGGAAGCGCAGACCGGAAACGAATTTCATACCCTGCGCGGCCACGGAGGCGCCATCACGTCCATTGCGTGGCGGGCCGACTCAAACCTCCTCGCCACCGCTTCCGAAGACGGCCAGGTCATCTTCTGGGAATTGAACAATGGCGGCCAGGTAAAGAAATTCGCCGCCCACGGAGGTGGAACGCTGTCCTTCGACTACGCCCGTAATGGCGAGTTCGCGACGTCCGGCCGCGACAAGAAGGTCAAGATCTGGAAGGCTGATTTCAACCTCAAGAAAGAGCTGCCCACCTTCAGCGAAATGGTGGTGGAAGTGGCTATCACTCAGGACGGTAAACGAGTATTCACGGCGGATTGGAACGGGAAGATCGAGGCCTGGGACGCCACCACCTTCGAGAAAATCGGCGACCTCGAGGGCAACCCGCCCCGCATCGCGGACCGCATCGTGGCCCTGCAGAAACAAATCGCGGAAGCCCCCACCGCTACCGCCGCCGCCAAGGCCACCTTCGGCGCCGCTGCGAAGGCCGTGGCCGATGCCAAGGCCGCCCTTCAGAAGGCCACCGCCGACCGCGATGCCACCAAGGCGCGCATCGCGCAACTCCAGCAGGAGAAGCCCAAGCTCGATCAGGACCTCGCCAGGCTCAATCAGGAGCGCATCGCGCTGACCGCAGCACGCACCGCAAAGCAGAGCGAGTTGAACCAGGCCCAGGGCCGGCTCAAGGCCCACCAGGATGAGATCGCGAAGGCCGCCGCGGAGGTGAAAAAGCACGATCTCGCTCCCCTCACCGCGCAGGAGACGAAGCTCGCTGCGGAGGCCAAGCGGCTCCGCGACGAGTCCAACCAGAAGCCCGACGACGCGGCCCTCAAGCAGCAGGCCGAAGGTGCCGAAAAGCAGCTCGCCGACCACCGCATCGTGCTCGAGACGGCGAAGAAGAATGTGGCCGCCGCCCAGGGCAAGTCTCAGCAGCTCAACGATCAGCTCGCTGCCATCACCTCCAATGTCGGTGCCGCCCAGAAGGCCTTCACGGAAGCCGAGGCGCAGTTGAACAAATCCGAAGCGCAGCGGAAGCCGGTCGAGGAGCGCCTGGGCAAGATCGGCCCCGAACAGCAGGCCGCTGCCACGGCTCTCCCCGTGCAGGAAAAGGCCATCAAACCCGCGCAGGACGCCGTCGCCGCCCGGGAGAAGGAACTCGCCGCGCCCAAAGCCGCCTTCGAGCAAGCTCAGGCCCACGAGACCAAACTACTGGCCGACCTCAAGTTCTGGCGCGCCTCCGAAGTCAACGCCAAGGCCCTGGTCGTCGGTGCCGAGCACGAAAACCTCAAGACCGCGCAGGACGACGACACCGCCGCCTTCGATTCTCTTTCCAAGCAGGTCGGGGAATTCCGCACCGAACTCGAAAAGATCGAATCCCGCAAAGGCGATCTCGCCAAGCAGCTCGACATAATGAGCAAGGAGATCGCGGAACTCCGCACCGCCATCGACCAGCGCGCCCCCGGCCTCGACAAGGTCGCGAAGGAGGCCGCCGCCCTCAAGGCGCGCTACCAGGAGTTGTCAAAGTAACGGGACGCCATCCACCGTATCGTCGAGAACGAGGATCTTATCGTCGAGAACAAGCGCCTTTTGCCGGCGGGACCGCTTGGAGGGATTCTCTTACCGGGTCGGAAGCGCCGTGCGCGCGGCTCTACTCGCCCGCCGCCGACCGGATGAGTTGCTGGCTCTCCGCGGCGAGGTTCGCAATCGGGTACCGGTAGGACTTTCCCTTGATCTTCAGGGTCACCGTCTCGCCGTCGAAGAAGGTCAACTTCGCGACGATGGATTTGCCTTCCGTGTTGGTGAGATTTTGGGCGGGCAGGTCGGCGAGCCTCTCCCAGGACGGCGCGCGCGCGCGGATCCCGGCGAGGGTGCGCTGATGCTTCTCGCGGTCAGCCTTGGACGGCACCGGAGCGGAGGTCCGCTTGCGGGCCCGATTGTAGGTAACATATCCACCTCGAGCGACCGCTCCACCAGCTGCACCGCCCCCTCCACCGGAAGAGGAACAAACTGCAGTCCTTCATCCAGCCTGCGCGGCGGGGATGTAGAGGGGCATCGCGAGCAACCCCAGGGAAAGCATCCACCAAATCTTCATTTGGGAGACAGAATAAGCCGCAGCGGGACGGGTGCAATGCAATTCTGCCA
>CAUZKZ010000016.1:0-26000 GCA_963580345.1 Verrucomicrobiia bacterium
GTCGCGGAGGCCCTTCGCCGTGTGGGCGCCTAGCAGAAATACCTAAACAGTTGATGGTTACAGAAAAAGAGAATGTGGCTCGCTTGGGCTCGGGTCCGACGACTGGGCACGGTCTTGTTTCCCGATTTCTGCATTCCTCCTCGGGCGTTTGTCTCGACCAACACCACTCGTCGCGCCTTGAACTCGGAAAAAATCTTCGCGCAACTGCACAGTTCTTTCCGCGACGGTGCACTAGCTCCATCGCGACGCGGTTGGCGGTCAGCATCCCCGGGGTGTTCCTGCTCGGTGCCGGGCTGGCGGGGGCTGCGGACTTTGCGTGGCCGAGCGCGGGTGAAGTCTGGGAAGTTGCCACTCTCCATAATTACAACACGCGGCTGGTGGTGCTCTCCACCACGCTGCTGGGATTGACCGCCGGGTTGGTGGGAACCTTCCTCCTCCTGCGGCGCCGTTCCCTGATGGGCGATGCCCTCTCACACGCCACCCTGCCGGGGATCGGGATGGCGTTCCTCGTGATGGTGATGCTGGGCGGGGCGGGGAAGAACCTCCCCGGATTGCTGGCAGGGGCCACCGTGACGGGGTTGCTGGGCGTCCTGCTGGTCCTTGCCATCCGCAACACGACCCGTCTCAAGGACGACGCCGCGATGGGGATCGTGCTGAGTGTGTTTTTCGGGATCGGGGTGGCCATCCTCGCCATGGTGCAGGGCATGCCGCAGGCCAGTGCAGCCGGGCTGGAGTCCTTCATTTACGGATCGGCGGCTTCCATGGTGATGAGCGACTTCCTGCTGATCCTGGCGGTGACGGTGCCCGTGGCGGCGGCTTCCCTGATCTGCTTCGTGGGTCTGTTGGTGCTGTGCTTCGATGAAGACTTCGCGGCGAGCAGAGGCTGGCCGATCTTCTTTCTCGACGTGCTGATGCTCGGGCTGGTGACGGCGGTGACGGTGGTCGGTTTGCAGGCGGTGGGCTTGATTCTGGTCATTGCGCTCCTGATCACCCCGGCCGCGGCGGCGCGCTTCTGGACCAACAGCCTGCCGGTCATGCTGGGGGGGGCTGCGGCGGTGGGGGGGCTGAGCGGTTGGCTGGGCTCCGCCCTGAGCGCGTTGCTTCCGCGTTTCCCGGCGGGGGCCGTGATCGTCTTGGTGGCGGCGTCGGTGTTCGTGGCGAGCATGTTTTTCGGTCCGGCGCGTGGGGTGATCCCGAGGGTCGTGCGCCAGACCCGGCTGCGCCGCAAGGTGGGCCGGCAACACCTGCTGCGCGCCATCTACGAGATCCTCGAAGCGAACCAACCCGACACGGCTGAAGCGGTATGCAATCTTCCCGTCCCGCTGGCGGCTCTGCAGGCGCACCGCTCGTGGTCGGTCCAGGGCCTGGCGAGGCTCCTGCGAACTGCGCGGGCAGAAGATCACCTCGAGCGCACCGATTCGGGAATGGTGCGCCTCTCGGAGTCCGGCTTTGGGGAAGCGGCCCGCACCACCCGCAACCATCGGCTCTGGGAACTCTACCTGATTCGCCACGCCGATATCGCGCCGAGCCACGTCGATCGTGACGCCGACCTGGTCGAACATGTGCTGGGCGCCGAGATGGTCCGGCAACTGGAAGGGGAGTTGCATGACCGTGGCTCCAGCCTGGAAGTGCCGCCCAGTCCGCACTTCATCGATCCCAATCCCGAGGCCTCATGAACTGGACCCCCTTCGACACCTGGACCGTGGTGGTGGGGGCCCTCTGCGCGGTGGCCTGCGCCTTGCCGGGGTGTTTCCTGGTGCTGCGCAAAATGAGCATGATGGGCGACGCCATCAGTCATGCCGTGCTGCCCGGGTTGGCGGCGGCCTTCCTTCTCACGTCCAGCCGCGCCAGTTTCACGATGTTCCTGGGGGCGGCGGTCGTAGGCATCCTGACCGCAATCTTCACGCAGTGGGTGAGCAAGTTCGGGAAGGTCGACCGGGGGGCCGCGATGGGGATCGTCTTCACGACTCTCTTTGCGGTGGGCCTGATTCTGATCCGGCAGGCGGCAGACCATGTCGATCTCGACCCGGGTTGCGTCCTTTACGGGGCGATCGAACTCACGCCTTTCGACGTGGTGGCCCTGGGAAGGGTTGAGGTGCCGCGGGCGGTCGTGGTGGTGGGCTCGGTCCTGATAGTAAACCTCATCCTCATTTCGCTCCTCTTCAAGGAACTTCGCCTGAGTTCATTCGATCCAGAATTGGCCACGACGCTCGGGATCAATGCCAGCCTGATGCACTACCTCCTGATGACGATGGTGGCAGTCACCACAGTGGCCGCCTTCGAATCGGTGGGCAGCATCATTGTGATTGCGATGCTGATTGTCCCTCCCGCCACGGCCTTTTTGCTCACGAACCGGCTGGGAGTGATGCTCATTTTGAGCGTGGTGGTGGGCGCCGGGGCAGCGGTGCTGGGACACGCCGGGGCGCTGGTGATTCCCCCTTCGCTCGGGTTCCGGAGCACGGTCAGCTCGGGAATGATGGCCGCGGCGGCCGGGCTGCTCTTTGGGCTGGCGTGGCTCTTTAGCCCCCGCCAGGGCCTGATCTCCGGGTGGCTGAGACGGAACCGCCCGGCCCCCGAGGACCCATTCCCGCCCCCTTGTGAATAACCGAAATGGGGGAGTGGGCCGCCCTCAATCCCGCTCGGGACTTACTCACAAACGGCCGCGATCAGATGTTGCACGAGGTGAAAAAGCTGTGATAGCGTCTGATCCCCGTTTGGTGCTGCGACGGTTATGACGGAGTGTGCAGACGGATCAGGGGGAAATTCACAATGACAGAAACCACGATGTCCGCGCTGAATCCGGATCGCGCGACGCTCAACTTTTTGAACAGCTTCCCGGAATCGGTCCGCAAGCGGGGCGAGAAACTGCAACAGGAGGGGGCCGTCACCCAGATTTTCGGCAATCACCTCTTCATCCAGGGGCGGGTCGAAGACAATTCGGGGACGCACCGGACGACCCTTCGTCTCCAGGGAAACCGCTGGTTTGGAAACTGCACCGAAGAAAAGGAGGACGTCGCGGGTGCCGCCATGTACGCCACGATGCTGGAACGCATGCACCGCGGGGAAGACCTTCCCGAGTCACCCAACGAGTTCGATGACACGCCTATCATCGATCTCATCGAGGACCGGCTGGGACGCGAAGTCGACGATACGGAGGCCGATTTCGTCAACAAGATCGAGAAGCGTTATCGACGCTACGTGATCGAGGGGGAGATCCACGACCACGACATGGTGCGCCTCAGCCCGCGGTGGGACATCAACAGCTACGAACCTCTGGAACTCTGGCCGGTGCCGCCCGGAGATATTATCGAGTTCTGGAACTACATCGCTTACGCATTCTACAAGCGGAAGCTCAACTACCCCGAGTTCATGAACGCCATCACCGACCTTTCGGCGGTGCAGCGCAAAATGAGCGACTGGGAACAGGAGCGGGAAGTCGCGACGTGGTATGACCGCATAGAGCGCGTCATCGAGCGTCCCCCGCAGCTCGCCACCGTGCAGGCGGCTTTTCGTCTGGTCACCACCATCAACGAGGCGCGCATCGAAGCCCGCGAGGGCGACGGCGAATGGTACGTTTTGCGTGAGAGGCCTGAGATCGAGCATCTCCTCGAATTGTACCACGACTCGGCGTTGCGGATCGACGGTGCCAGCCAGATTCTCTGGGAGCACTTCCTGAACTACTTCGTGGAGGAGGGCGACGCGAGGCTCGATCTTGATGAGGAGCCGGCCTGCCGCTTCCTGAACCGGATGTTCCAGCAGGATGCCGTGAAGCACTGCCTGGTGAATCTCGACGTCCGGGAGTTCAAGTTCGTGCAGGAACGGTTGAAGTGGGTGTGCCAGGACGACCCGTCCAACCCGCAATGCTTCGCCCTGCAACTGGTGACGAAGTGCGGGGAGGATGTCTCGCACTCGGTGCGCCTCCTGCCCGGACGCGAGGAACTCTACATGTCCGACGAAACGGTCTTTCCCGGACCGCCGCGCTGGCTGGAGGAAACCGAGGTGATGCCGCGCTACCTCATCCCGAAGACCGTCATTGACAGCCTCGAGGGGGTGGAGTTCCTGCGCAAGATCGGTGCCAGGCTGCCCGACAGCATGAAGAAGCGGGTGATCGACCTCGACCTCCACCCCCGATTCGAGATGAAGATCATGCAGGGGCTGACCGCGGCCGAGACCGAGCACCTCGTGATCGACGTGGCGGCCTTCGAAAAGAAGGAGCGCCGCACCGAGAAACTGGTGAAGGGCGGATGGGAACTGGTGGAGCAAAAGCCGGTGCGCGGCAAACAGCTCCTCCGCTTTGCGCGCGAAAAACTGTATCCCGTCCCGGATCTCCTCGGCGAGCTAGGGCTCTCCTACGACGAGAAGCTGGATGCCTTCAAGACCCGTATCACGAAGCAATTCCCGGAGAAATTCGCGGAGTGGAACGAGAGGATGCCCGAGTTCGTCGAAATCGTGATGGACGGCAAACTCCGCACCATCCTGGCCGATCCGGTCTCGGCGGCAGTGCGCTTCGAGGTGGTGAATCAGGATATCGACTGGTTCGATCTGCGGGTCGTGATCGACGTCGAAGGCGTCAACCTGACCAAGGTGCAGATTCGCCAGCTGGTGGCGGCGCGGGGCGGGTACGTCCGCATGGACGACGGCTCGTGGATGCGTCTCGAGATCAAGCTCGATCCCGACCAGCGCGATGCCGTGACGCGGCTTGGTCTGGATCCCTTTGATCTCTCGGGCGACATGCACCGCATGCACGCCATGCAGCTGGCGGATCCGAAGGCTGCCGAAGTCTTCGATCCGAAAGCGTGGAAACGAATCAAGGACAGCGCCAAGGACATCCAGATCGACGTGGAGCCGGAACTCCCCGATGACCTCGAGGCCGAGTTGCGGCCGTACCAGGTGGATGGATTCAAGTTCCTGGCCTATCTCGCCACCAATCGCTTCGGCGGAATCCTGGCCGACGACATGGGGCTCGGGAAGACGGTCCAGAGCCTCACCTACCTGCTCTGGCTGCGGCGGCTCGCCAGGGAGCAGGGGAAGCACATGCCGGCCCTCGTGGTGTGCCCGAAGTCGGTTCTCGACGTTTGGGCGGTGGAGGCGGCGCGCTTCGCTCCGGATGTCAAGGTGCAGGTTCTGCGGAGCCGTGACGAGCTCGACATCGGGAAGCTCAAGACGGAGCTGGATCTCCTCGTGCTCAACTACGCGCAACTCCGGGTGGGCGGCGAGGAACTCAACCAGATCAAGTGGCTGGTCGTCATACTCGACGAGGGCCAGCAGATCAAGAACCCGGACTCCAAGGCCGCCAAGTGCGCGCGGGAGCTGAACGCCGAGAACCGCCTGGTGTTGACCGGCACGCCCATCGAGAACCGCCTGATGGACATGTGGTCACTGATGGCCTTTGCGATGCCCGGTGTCCTCGGCTCGCGGGCCTACTTCAAGAAGCGCTTCGACAAACGCAAGGACCCCAACTCGCAGAATCGTCTTGCAGCCCGTCTGCGTCCCTTCCTCCTGCGCCGCACCAAGGGGCAGGTTGCGAAGGATCTCCCGCCGCGGACCGAGGAAGAGGTCTACGCCAAGATGGAAGGGATCCAGATGGACATGTACAAGGCCGAGCTGAAGCGTATACAGAAGGCCCTCCTGGGACTCGACTCCGACGAAGCGGTGAAGAAGAACAGCTTCGCGATCCTGCAGGGCCTCATGCGCCTGCGCCAGATCTGTTGTCACCCGGGCCTCATCGATCCGAAGTATCTCAAGGAGGAGAGCTCGAAACTCACCGCGCTATTCTACCTGCTCGACCAGCTTCGTGAGGAGGGGCACAAGGTCCTCGTGTTCTCCCAGTTCGTGTCGATGCTGGAGATCATCCGGACCCAGCTGGAGGTCGACAGCCGGGCCTACAATTACCTCACCGGACAAACGAAGGACCGCAAGGGCGAGATCGAACGCTTCCAGACCACCAAGGATCCGTCGGTCTTCCTGCTCTCCCTGAAAGCGGGCGGATCGGGCCTCAACCTGACCTCGGCCTCCTACGTGATCCTGTACGATCCGTGGTGGAACCCGGCGGTCGAGAATCAGGCCATCGACCGCACGCACCGGATCGGACAAAAGAACAAGGTGATCGCCTACCGGCTCCTGACCCGCGATTCGGTGGAGGAAAAGATCCGCGTTCTCCAGCACCAGAAGACCGCCCTCGTGACGAACGTCCTGGGCGACGAAGGTTTCGCCAGCAACCTGGACCTCGAAGACCTCCAGTTCATCCTCAGCCACGGCGGAGAATCGGAGGAAGAGGAGGCGGGGTAGTTGGGATTCAGTGGACAGGATACGGTGTGACCGTCAAGCCGGTCGTGGAGAGGCGAAATGGCGCTGTGGGCCGTTCATAGCCAACGACTAAGGACGAATCGGCGGTCTCCCCGCATTGCGTTTTGCGGATTGGGCCGTAGGCTACGGCCGATGAAACGCCTGATTGCCCTCGTGCTCGCGGTCCTGTCCGGCCTCTATTTGCTGGTGATGGTGCCGACCCTGGACCCCCTCCCGCTCCTCGACGAGGGCCTGGTGATGCTGATTTTCTTCAAGGCCCTGGCTTCCCTGGGGATCGATGTGCGGGACCTGTTCGGCCGCCAGGAGCCCGTTCCGGTCCCGGTGCGCTCCCGCTGATCCTGAGGGGAGTGGCTCTGCGGGCGGTGGGTCGAGGCCTCGCAGATCGCTTCAAAAGGGGACCTCAAGGCGCAATTTTCCGTTGTTTGTGAGGGCCGAAAGTGCTGGCATGACCGCGCCCTGCAGGGGAGCCGGCCCTGGAAAGATTCCCGAGCCGGACTCCGTCTCCACGAAACATCGCGCCGCAACGACCGTATTTCACGTCAGCAAAACCATGAGTCACACATCCAGAATTCCCCTCGTCCTCACCGCTGCGGTGGGGAGCCTCGTCTTTGGTGCCGCTGCGGCGGAGGCCAAGCCCGCTGCGGAGCGCCTCGTCTACAAGGAACTCATCGTGCCGCTCCTGCGCGGCAAGTGCTACCGGTGCCACAGCGAGGCGGCGGAAAACCCGAGCGGCAAAAAGAAGACCAAGGGCAAGCTGAAGCTGACCAGCATCGCGGCCATCAAGGAAGGAGGGGAAGAGGACGCCGCCGCGGTGCCGGGCAAGGTTGAGGAAAGCTTCATGATCGAGCGCATCAAGCTGCCGCACGATGATGACGATCACATGCCGCCCGAAGGCAAGCCCCAGATCGAGGCGCACGAACTCAAGGTGCTGGAGTGGTGGATTTCAGCCAGCCTTCCGGAAGGGAAGAACCTGAAGGACGCCGGCGCACCCGATGATGTCATCGCCGCCGCGGAAAAAGTGCCTTCGGATGAAGACACCAAGAAAGCTCTCGTCGCCGCCATTGCAGCCGAGGGCGCCAAGACGGCCGCCATCGCGGAGCAGCGCAAGGCCCTGGTAGGCGCCATTGCGGAGGTCTCCCAGTCCTTTCCGAATGCCGTCGGCTTCGTCTCCCAGCAGGACAGCGACCTGACCTTCACGGCGGTCAGCATGCGCAAGGACTTCAAGGACGAGCACTTCGCCAAGCTCGGACCGGTCAACGGGGGACTGGTCGACGTCAACCTCGGCTCGACCTCCATCACGGACGGTGGGGTCGCCAATCTCAAGAACATGCCCAAGCTCAAGAAGCTCTGGCTGAACGGCACGCAGGTGAGCGACAATGGCCTCGACGCGGTCGCAGGTCTGGCGGAACTCGAGTATCTCAACCTCTACGGAACCCAGATCAGCGACGCCGGGCTGAAGAAGCTGGCCGGACTGAAGAAGCTCAAGAAGCTCTATCTGTGGCAGACCAAGGTCACCCCGGCTGCCGTGGAGGAGTTCAAGAAGAGCGTCCCCGGCTGCGATGTGAACCTGGGCATCAGCGTGAAATAGCAGCCTGCAGGAACTTCATGTTAACAAACCCCGCGCCGAATCGGCCGCGGGGTTTTTCGTGCCGCGCCCTCGGCCCGGCCCGCGCGGCGACAGCTTGCCGCGCGCTGAATCAGGAGGTCTCCCGCACCAGTGCCCAGCGTTCGTGGTCGCGCCACACCCCGTCGACGCGGAGATAACTCGGTGAATAGCCCTCCTTGCGGAATCCGGCCCGCTGCACGAGGCGCAGGGAGCGTTGGTTGGGGGGTTGGATGTTGGCCTCCAGCCGGTGCAGGCCGAGGGGGCCGAACGCCTCGCCGATGACGAGTTGCAGGCCTTCCAGCATCAATCCCTGCCCGGCGTGGGGCAGGAAAGCGTAGAATCCGAGAAAGGCACTCTGGAAGTAGCCGCGGATGATGTCGTTGAGATTGATAACTCCGACAAGCTCTCCGGACTCCTCGAGGAACACGATGCGTCCCACGTGGGCCGGGGACTCGAAGCGATCCCCGTATTGGTCGAACTCCTCGGTGGTCACGGGGGGATCAATCCAGGGGAGGTGCAGTTCCCTGCTGGCCCGGGAGGCTTGCAAGAAGGTCTCGCGGTCTCCGCGGAGCAGGGGCCTGGTCATGACGCGGGGGCTATTCATCGTTCCCCGCCAGGTAATTGCGCTCGATCTCGATGCCCATGCCCACGGCGGTTACTTCTTCAAGGCGACTCCGAACATCCCGGCCATCGACTCCACGAACTTCCGGTGGCGCTCCGGGACGGCGTTGCGCCAGGTGGTGAGATAGTCGGCAAAGGTCTCTCCTTCGGGAGAAGGGGCGGAGTTTATCCAGCGGATGGCGTCCCAGTGTCCGGGCTCCCGCTCAAAAACGGCGAGAAGCGCAATTGCCATGGCGCCGTTCTTTTCCCGGTCGGTGGCATTCGCGGTCAGGTGGGCCGCGTGTTTCTTGTAATAGGCGGGCAAACCGGTTTTGAGGATCTCGAGATAGCCCTCGCGCTTGCGGATGATATCGTCGGTGTAGTCCCGGAGCAACGGCGCGTAACTTTTCCAGTTCTGGTAGGGAGGATTCTTGCGCCATGCCATCGCCATCTCGCGCAGACAGTAGAGCGAGGCCAGCTCTGCGAGGGTTTCTTCGAACCAGAGGTTTCCCTTGTAGTCGTCCTGGTAGCGGCACAGGACGTGGCAAATCTCGTGGGCGAATTGGTAGGCATACTGCGACCAGTAATTTCCCCCCGTGTCGAGTTTCACCTGGAATTCACCCTGCTCGCCACGGTCAAACAGAGCGATGGGGCCATGTGTTCCCTTCGTGACTACGATGCGGATCGCCTCGAGGCCCTTCATGTGCTTCACGAGTTGATCGCCCGCGGAAGTGCACACGGCGCGGATGTCCGCCTGGGAGGCACCGAACCCGGCGGGATCAATACGGATTTTGACCGCGGATTTGGTATCGGCGCGGGAGGCCGCCGCAGCCGCCAGCAGGAACGAGGCGATGAGGAGAGGCCAGGTGGTTCGGTTCATGCTTTTTCCGGGGATCCCGGCCACGCCGTCAGTAGGCGCCCCGGATGTGATCGTGAACCTGTGAGTTGTAGAACTCTCGCAGGGAGGTGTGGAGGTCCTCGGAGAGGGGAGGGAGGTCCGAGACGGCCGCGTTCTCGCGGGCCTGCCCGGGCGAAGTGGCGCCGGGAATGACGACGGAAACCTCCTCGAAATCGAGGATCCAGCGGAGTGTCATTTGCGCCATGGTCATGCCCGGCGGGACGTGCGCCTTGAGTTCGTCGGCCAGTTGCACCCCTTTTGCGAAGGGGAGCCCGGCGAAGGTCTCACCCACGTTGAAGGCATCGCCGTCGCGGTTGTAATGGCGGTGATCGGTTTCCCCGAAGGTGGTCTCGACCCCGAACTTGCCGCTCAGCAGTCCGCTCGCGAGAGGGAGGCGCACGATGAGGCCGACGCCCGCTTCCGCGGCCTGCGGGAGGAGTTCCTTGACGAGTTTCTGTCGGAAGGGATTGAAGATGACCTGCAGGGAGAGAAGCCCGTCCTGCCCGAGGCAGGTGAGGCCTTCCTCGACCGTCTCGACGCTGGCCCCGAAATGCCTGATCAGCCCTTCGCCCTGCACTTCGCGCAACCAGTCGAAGATGGCGCCCTCCTCGAGGAGGCGGTGCGGAACACAGTGGAGTTGCAGGAGGTCGAGGCAGTCCACCCCGAGTCGTTGACTGGATTCCTGCACCGAGGTGCGCAGGTTTTCGAGGCTGTATTTGTCGGGGTAGACGTCGCCCCGACCGGTTTTGGAGGCCACCACGATTCCCTGCCCGTGAGCCTTGAGAAACTTCCCGATGCGCGATTCACTGAGCCCTGCGCCGTAGACATTGGCGGTGTCGAAGAAAGTCGTTCCGCTCTCCGCGCCGACGGCCAGGATGGACTGCGCGGTGTCCTCGGCAAGCGGGCCGAAGTCATCGCCTCCGAGTTGCCAGCACCCCAGGCCGACCTCCCCGATCTTTAATCCGCCCTTTCCAAGCGTGCGTGTCTTCATGCCGCGACCCTAGCAGGGCTGGTGGCCCCAGTCGTCGTTCTTGAGCGATTCCTCGTAGCGGGCCAACTGTTCCTCGGGGGTCAGTTCGCCGGGCTCTTCCCCGTCCCCGGTCTCTTCGGGGCGGTCTCCGCTGGGAGGGATCGGGTGCGGGGGGCGCTCGCGGGGCGGCTGGCCGGGACGGACGGACGTGCGGGGAGGCTCCTCGGACATTCTGTTCTTATATACGAAGCGGGCCGCGTTGCAACCACGGTCCGCGCCCATGAATCGGGGTGAGGCGGGGATCCGGCTTACTTGTGGTCGGCGGGTTTCACGCCTTTCTTGAAACCATTGAAGCTGTACATGCTGGGCTGGTAGTCGCCCACGGGGGCCACGTTGCCCGTGGCGGAGATCTTGTCCTCCATTTCGAGTCCCCAGTAGACGGCATTCACCACGAGGCGGCGGAGTCCCTCGCTCTTGAAGTCGGTGGCGGCGCCCATCGTGGTGCAGAAAATGCGGTTCGTCTTGCCCTTGGGATTCTTGTGCTCGCGGGTCCAGGCCACCGGCATCATGGGGGTGTTCTTCTTGCCCGCGATCGGCTTCGACGTCGGAGCGAGGGATTCGGTCACGGCGCCGCGCAAGAGGATCTTGACGTCCTTGGGCGGGTGCGCCTCGTAGACGTCGCTGTCGGCGAAGACGTCGGTCGCGCCCTTCAGGATGGGATGGCTTTTGTTGGCCTCCTCGACCACGCCCCGGCAGCCCTGCCGCTTGTGGTGGCCCCAGTGGCTGACCCAGTTTTCGCCGAGAACATTTCTCCCGAAGCCGTTGTAGGATTTGTAGGCAGAATTCCCCTTGAACTGGAAGGCATGGGTGCTGGTGCGAAGACCGACGATGGGTACGCCGCGGATATAGGCGTCCTCGAAGTGCTTCATGTCCACGTCGAGCCAGTTGCGAAAGCGGAGAGCCATCACGATAAGATCGGCAGTGTCGAAGGCCTTCGAACTCGTGACGCTCATCTGGTTGTTGGGATCGATCTCGCCCTTGTCGTTCACGGAGAACAGGACGGTGCAATCGAATCCGTGGTGCTCGGCGAGGACTTTGCCAAGCATGGGAAGGCATTCCTCGGAGCGATATTCCTCGTCACCGCTGACGAGGACGACCTGCTTGCCCTTGCCGGGTCCACTCTTGCCTTTGTAGTGCACGGAGAGGTGAGCGTCGGCCTGGGCGGTGGCGAGGCTGAAGGAAAAGAAAGCGGTGGCAGCGAGGAGGCGGTGGAGTGCAGTCATGGTTTCTGGGCGTATCGTGTGCGGACAGGCTGCATACGTGCTCGCCGCTGGCAAGGTTTCAATGGTCGAGCCGCGAGGAGCGGGAAGGGGAGGCGGATTTCCGGGCGGGAGGGATCGAAATCTTTCGGAAACCGAGGTTCGCCGCGTTGCGGCGCGGGCCGGTCCGAATCGCCGGGGCCCGTCTGCTGCGGCTTGTGATCGGAAAACAGGGTATTAAGCTGGCCGCGATGAGGGGGAAGACCGCCTTGGTGATCGCCGGAGTGCTTGCCGTCATCCTGGGAGCGGCAGGGTGGCTGGGCATCGTGGCGCAGGCGGTGCCCGGGGCGTCCGTCGCGGCGGGAGTGGTGGCAGGCCTGGCATCGGCCGGGCTGGTGGTGGTGTGGATCGCGGCGCGCAGCGGGGTCCTGGGACCGGGCCGGTCCGCGGAGGAACTGGAAGGAGGCTTCGAACTCCTCGCGCGCCGCCTGACCAGCGAAAACGAGATCCTGGCGGAGCGGGTCAACACCCTGATATCCGAGCACCAAAATTCCGAGCTCTACATCGACACCCTGATGAAAAGCGTGCCGGCCAACATTTATTTCAAGGATCGCGAGTCGCGATTCGTTCGGGTCAACCAGTCCCAGGCCTCGTGGCTGGGCCACGGGCACACGGCGGATCTCATCGGCAAGACGGACCACGACTTCTTCGATCGTGAGCACGCCGACCAGGCATCCGAGGACGAGAAGCAGATCATGAGGACGGGCGAGCCGATCGTGGGATACGTGGAACGCGAGACGCTGCCGACCGGCGAGGAGGCCTGGGTCTTGACCACCAAGATGCCCTTTCGCGACCGGGCCGGCAACATCATCGGGACCTTCGGCATTTCCAACGACGTGAGCGAGCTGGTGCGGGCCCAGCAGACGCTGGAGCGCGAGCGCAACATCCTGCGGGCCCTGATCGACAGCTTTCCGGATCACATTTACATCAAGGACTCGGAGGGGCGCTTCATGGTTGTCAACAAGTCGTTTGCGACCTTCGTGGGGGAGGAGGACCCCGCCCGGGTCTTGGGCCGCAGGGATCCGGATTTCTTTCCGATGGAGATGGTGAAGGAGTACGAGCGACAAGACCGCGCTGTTCTCGAAAGCGGCGAACCGATCTTGAACCAGGAGGGCATTCGCCGGACCCACGATGGCGGAGAGCGCATCGTGGTGGTCAACAAGATTCCGCTGCTCGATGAGACCGACACGCCCTACGCCATCGTGGGGATGAACCGGGATGTGACGGATCAACGGCTGGCACGCGAGGCTCTCCTACGGAGTGAGCGCCAGCTGGAGGACATCATCGACAACTCCCCCGCCGTGATTTTCCTGAAAGGCGTGGACGGACGTTACCAATTGATCAACCGGCGCTACGAAACCCTCTTTCACGTTCGTCGCGAGGACGTGGTGGGCAAGACGGACTACGACATCTTCAGCCGTGAGACCGCGGACGCCTTCCGTGGGAACGATGAGTTGGTGGTGGAGGAAGGAGAGGCCATCCAGGTGGAGGAGATCGCCCCGCAGGACGACGGCCTGCACACCTACGTCTCGGTCAAATTTCCGTTGCGCGACCTGAGCGGTCAGATTGAAGCGGTGGGCGGGGTCTCGACCGATATCACGGATCGCAAGAAGCAGGAGGAGGCCTTGAAGGAGCTTAACGCGGAACTGATGGAGGCGAACGAGAGCCTGACCACCGCCCAGGAGCAGCTCATCCAGGCCGAGAAAATGGAATCGGTGGGGCGGCTGGCGGCCGGGGTGGCGCACGAAGTAAAGAATCCGCTCGCCATGATCGCGATGGGACTCGAGATCGTGGCGCGGCGGGCCGCGCAGGATGACGAGAAGCTGGCGGAAACGGTGGAGCGCATGCGGCGGGGGATCGAGCGGGCCAAGGACATCATCAAGGGCCTGGTGGACTTCTCCGCCGCCCACCAGCTCAAGCTGGAGGAACACAACGTCAACGACATCGTCAAGGAGACCCTCGCGCTGGCGCGCTACCAGATCGAAGAAGGCGGAGTGAAGATCGTGACGGAGTACGCCGACGGACTTCCGAACGCTCTGCTGGATGCGACCAAGATCGAGCAGGTGCTGTTGAACCTGTGCATCAACGCGCAGCAGGCCATGGCGGATGGCGGCGAACTGACGGTGCGCACCCGGCAGGGCATCCTGGAGGGGTTGGAGCGGGACGACGGGACCCGGGTGCCCGGGACCATGCGAAAGGGAAGCCGCTATGTGGCGATCGATGTGGAGGATACCGGACCGGGGATCGACGAGGAGAAGATGGCGAAGATCTTCGACCCATTTTTCACCACCAAGATGACCGGCGAGGGAACCGGGCTGGGACTTTCCGTGGTGCGCAAGATCGTGGACCTGCACCAGGGCATGATCGAGATCGACAACCGGCCGGAGGGCGGGGTGCGCGCAACCCTGACGTTTCGGGCGGAGTAGAGACCTGCCGGGTCTCCGTCCCGGCGATAGGGAGAACGAAGAGGCGGACCGGAGGGGAGCGCCCAGGAGGCCGGGAGGGAGGACCGTGGGTCCCGGAGCGCACACGAATGGGCTGCAACCAAATCCCCAATTGCCTTGTCGCCAGGACTTGGCTGTCTTAGATTCCAGCACCAATGGCAACCTCAACGCGCATCCTTGTGATCGATGACGAGCCGGATTTTTCGGCTCTCTTTAAGGAAAACCTCGAGGAAGCCGGCAATTACACCGTCGAGACCGAGACCGATCCCTCCCAGGCCGTGACCAGGGCCAAGGAGTTCCAGCCGGACCTCATCTTCGTCGATGTCGTCATGCCCTCGATGGACGGGGGCGACGTGGTCTCCGCGCTCAAGGCCGAAGCGGGATTTGCGCGGACCCCGGTGCTGATGCTGACGGCCCTCGTCGAGGAGGATCCCAACAAGCCGACCGGCGAGTCGGTGAGCGGTGGGTTGACCTTTGTCAGCAAGACGACCCGCCTCGAGAAGATCCTGGCCTTGATCGAGAAGACGCTCGCCCCGTAAGGCAGTGCGGCTCAGGAACTGATGGATGGCGGCTGGTGCCGCCATCCACCGTGAGGTCCGTTTTTACCCGAATCAGTCGAGGGAGTAGCCTGCCTCGCCGTGGGAAGCCTGATCGAGGCCCTCGTTCTCGTTGTCCTCGGAGACGCGCAGGCCGACCGTGGCCTTGATGATCATGATCACGATGATGGTGCCGACCACCGACCAGGCCACGGCGGCGCCCACCCCGAGGAGTTGGGTCTTGAGTTGGCTGAGCATGGCGCCGTCCTCGACGCCGAATCCTCCAAAGGTGCTGGTGCCGAGGATCGCCACGAGGGTGGTACCCATCATGCCTCCCACCCCGTGGACCGCGAAGACGTCGAGGGTGTCGTCGACGCCCAGCTTTTCCTTCACGAAGCTGCAGGCGAAGTAGCAGATCGAGCCGGCCAGGAGACCGAGAATGAGGGCGCCGAGGGGGCCGACCGCGCCCGAAGCGGGAGTAATGGTGGCGAGTCCAGCCACCATCCCGGTCACGATGCCGACCAGGCCGGGCTTGCCGGTCTTGATCCATTCCACCGTCATCCAGGTCAGGCTGGCGGTGGCGGCGGCGATGTGGGTGACGAGCATGGTCATGCCGGCCGCACCGTTGGCGGCGACCTGGCTTCCCGCATTGAAGCCGAACCAGCCGACCCACAACATGGCGGCGCCGGTCATGACCATCCCGGGGCTGTGGGGAGGATGGAGGTTCTTGGGAAAACCGCCCCGGGGTCCGAGGGCCTTGGCGAGCACCAGGGCGGAGACGCCGGCCGTGGTATGAACCACGATTCCGCCCGCGAGGTCGATGGTCCCGTTGTTGAGCATCCATCCCGTCCCGGCCCACACCCAGTGGGCGACCGGGACGTAGACGATCAGGAGCCACAGGGCGGCAAAGAGGAGGACGGCACCGAACTTGATCCGTTCCACGAAGGCACCCACCACGAGGGCGGGGGTGATGATCGCGAAGGTCATCTGGAACATCACGAAGACGGTTTCGGGAAAGGTGCCGCCATTGAGTTCGTCCGTGACGATTCCGTTCAGGAGGACGTGTTTCATGTCGCCGATCCATGCCGTTCCGCCTGAGAAGGCGAGGCTGTAGAGGGCCACGACCCAGAGCAGGGAGGCGAGACAGGCGATCGCAAAGCACTGCATGAGCACGCTCAAGACGTTCTTGGAGCGGACCAATCCTCCGTAGAAGAGGGCCAGTCCCGGCAGGGTCATGAACAAAACCAGGACGGTGGCGGTCAGCATCCAGGCCGTGTCGCCGGAGTCGAGGGCGGGCGGAGCTTCCTCACCCTGAGCAAGGGCCGCGGGGGCACTGAGCAGGAAGAGAAGGAAGGGGACTGTACAGCGTCGAAGACATAGAATGAGCATGGTCGTTTTTCCGTGTTGCCCCGAATCCCCTAACATTGAGAGCGAACCCGCGCCAAGCCCGGACGTGCCAAGATTGGGAGGGAAAGTGAAAGGGGCGGGCCGGATGGCCCCGGGTTTCGGTGATTGGGACCGAGTGGGCGGTTTGCCGGCCGCGCCGAAAGTTATTCCCAGCGCCGCTGGTCCTGCCGATCGGGCTGGCGGCGATCAAGAATTTTCCGCCTTGGTGCGGGTCCCGAACTTCCATGGGCGGGGGTCCACCCCGCGGTGCTGCATCACTTCCCGCCAGTTGGTTCCGGCCAGGCCGGCGCGCAGGAGGGTGTCACGCCAATCGCTGCGGGCGGCGGAGAGTTCGTGATCGAATCGCTTGATATGCCCCGCCGAAAGCCAGAGCAGGGCGATGTGCACGCGGGGCGGAGGGGCGGATTCACCCATCGGCAGGATTGCCGAGGCGAGCACGCGCTCGACGTAGTCGGCATCGGCAAAGGTCCTCGAGATTTCGGTCAGGACGGAGAGTTCAAGGGTGTAGGCCATGGGAGATTAGTTATTCTAACAGATAATGGACGCGAGAGCGAGGACAAATCGCATCGAGACGGCGGGGCGGCGGGGCGGGGCGGGAGATCAGTTTGGTAGCGATTCGAGGGCGGCGGAATTGCGCTGCATGACGGTGAGGAAGTCGCCGTCGGCGGGGCGATTTGCGCAGGGTGAGATCACCACGCTGGTGAGTCCCACCGCCTTGAGTTTCTCGATATTTTCGGGGAGCGGGTCTCCCTCCCAGATGAAGTGCCTGGCGCCGGGGTTGGCGTCCATGAGTTTCTTGAGGTCGGTCATCGCGTCCTGGTTGAGATCCATTTCGGGTTCCCACAGGAGGGAGGAGATCTTGAGGCCGTAGGCGCGCTCCCAGTATTGGTAAACGGGGTGGGACGCGATGACGGGAACGCCTTTCAGCTTTGCGGTGGCGGCCCTCATGCGTGAATCGATCTTGGCGAGGTCGGTGTGAAGGTAGGCCAGGTTCATCATGACGGCATCCGCTTGGTCCGGCCAATTCTTACGGAGGGCGTCGGCGACGGCGCGGGCCTGGGCGGCGGCCTGCTTGAGGTCGAGCCAGGTGGTGAAGGCGGTCCTGGCGTGGGAGTGCTCGGTGTCCTTCTTTCCGTGGGCGTGTCTGACGGTTCCCTTCACCTCGAGGAGAGGAGACCGGAAGGAGCTGGAGGTATCGACCGTGGACGCGAGAGGCAGGGAAGTGGTCGCGGCCCACTTCGCGTAGGTGGCGCCATTGAGGAGAATGAGGTCAGCCTCCTGGATCCGGGCGATCTGCTCGTCGGTGGGCTTCCAGAAGGCGGGGTCTTCGTCGGCGGGCGCCTCGAAGACGATGGTGGCGAAATCGCCGGCGAGGCGCTCCGCAAAGTAGGCGAGAGGGTAATTGACCGCCGCGATGGTGTGGCCCGCCTGCTCGTGGCGAGTCTGCTTTTTCTTTGCACCGCAGGAGACGAGAAGGCTCAGGCCGAGGCCGAGGACAAGGGCGCAGCGTGATTTCATCGGGGCTATTCAGTTGAGGAGCTTCGGCAGGAGGTCCGCGGCGAGGGATCTGGTGACAACCACGGCCCCGAGGGAGAGGACGATACCTGCCACCAGCACAATCGCAACTTCCGTGAACTTCAAGATCCGGATCGTGAAGTCGGTGGCGCCGATCTTGACGTAGGTGCGCATCTCGCGCTCGCGGAGACGGAAGGAGAGCAGGAAGACGAGAGCGGCGAGGCCGAGGGCCGCGGCCCCGAGGAGAAGGAAGGCCGCCAGCACCAGGCGGCGGGTTGCGAAGAGCGTCTCGGTGAGGGCCGTCACGGCCTCGAGGGGGATGACGATCTGCTCCGTGGCGGATTCGCCCTGGTACTCTCCGAGCGCGAGGGCCCGCGCCTTGTCGGAGTCCGGGACGAGAATGGCGGAGGAGAGGGGATAGGTTGCGGGATCGCCGTGAAAGTGAAAGGAGTCGAGGTTGGCCTCGGTGACTTCGTTGAACTCCACCACGGAGGCGTTGGCCTGGATGAGGTCGCCCTCGCGTTTTCGAATCGCTCCGGCCGCTTCGGGCTTGACGAGATCCTGGTGGCCGTGGGCCAGTCCCTCGATGACCCAGGCCGTCTTGAGATCGACGAACACGGCGTTGTCGTCTGCGGAGTGGTTGGGCGCCAGCACCCCGGTGACGCGCATGCGGAGCGGATAGACGCCGGCGAGGTCGAAGACGTTTTCGGGGGACGAGGTGATCTTGTCGCCGGGCTTGAGCTTCTTCTCCGCCGCGAGGCGTGCCCCGACCACGCAATCGCCGAGGCGGGTGATCATGCGCCCCTCCGCGACGTCGAGTTCCCGCTGCCGGAAATAGTCGAGGGAGGTCCCGATGATGGGGGCGTTGCCGGCCCGAAAGCGCACGTGCAGAGGGATGGCGGATCCGAAGTGCTGGCCGGAGAGCTTGAGGAAGGCGGCGTAGTTGAGCGAGGGCAGCTCCTGCGGGGTGAAGTAGAGGCTGTTGAGGGTGAGATCGATGGAGCTGCCCTTCGGTCCCACCAGGAGGGGGGTGGAGCGGGCGCGTTCGCGGAGGACGCGGGTGCTTTCCGAGATGAAGACCTGCAGGGCGAGGGGAAGATAAATGGTGAGGGCTACCGCTGCGACGAGAGTGAGAGTCCGGAGCGGGCGGTAGCTCAGGTACTTCCAACTCAGGAACGCGATGCCGCCTGGACTCATGGCTCCTCGGTGCGCTCGAAGCGGTTGAGTTCCTCGAATTGCACCACCTCGTCGAAGGCGTCGAGCAGTTCCACGTCATGGGTGGCGATCACGAGGGCGCGGTTGTCTTCCTTCGCGAAGCTGATCATGAGATCGAGAACCACCCGCTTGTTGGTGGGATCGAGATTGCCGGTGGGTTCGTCGGCCAGGATGAGGCCGGGATTGATCGAGAGGGCGCGGCAGATTGCGACCCGTTGGCGTTCGCCGTGGGAGAGGTTGTCAGGGCGCTTCTTCCAGTACTGGCCGATCCCGGTGTGGTCGGCCAGGGAGCGGGCCCGGCTTTCAAGGGCGGCCCGCCCGGTGTGCAGGCCGAGGTGAAGCGGAAGCAGGATGTTGTCGCGGACGGTGAGGTGCTCGACCAGTTCGAACTCCTGGAAGATGAGGCCGATGTGGGAGAGCCGGTAGCCGGCGCGGGCGGAGGCGCCGAGCCGGGCGAGGTCGGTGTCCTCGACGCGGATCGATCCCCGCCCCGGTTGCAGGACCCCGGCCGAGAGATTGAGAAGGGTGGTCTTGCCGCAGCCGCTGGGCCCCACGAGGGCGGTGGCGCTCCCGGCCCGGGACTCGAAGCGATCGATGCGCAAGGCATAAGCGCCGTGCGGATACTGGAATTCGATGTTTTCGACGAGGAGCACGGCGGGCGTCAGGGAGTCGGAGCGGGCTCGCGGTCGCGGGCGTGGAGGTGGAGTCCGGTGATCTTCCATGTCTGCTCGACGGGCTCTACCACGATGGTGGCGCGGTAGCGGTTGGTTCGGTCGTGAAAGTGCCCCCAGTGGCCGACCCGCCCGCGCACCTGCCAGGAGCCCTCCGTTTCGAAGCCGCGGCGGTCCTTGAGGGGGGGGGGGGTGGATTCCTCCACGGTGAGACCATTGACGCGGACCCGCGCGCCGTCCCGGGCCCGGCTCTCGAGCGTGCGCTGCACTTCGAGATAGATCTCGGTGAGGGCCTCGCCGGCGACCACCTTGGCGAGCACGTCGTATTGCTCGCTTTTGTCGTGGTAGTCGAAGGCGTGATAGACGCCCCGCAGGAGGCCGTCGAGAATGGCGGAGGTCTGCTCCGCATCGATGGCATCGTTGCGGCTGAAAGGATGGGGGATGGGAAGGGTGGCGAATTTCCGGGCCGCCGCCGCGCCTCCTGCGAGGGCAAGGAGCACCACGACGGCTACCACTCCGGGTTTTTCGCTGCGCACGATGCGGATCCCGACCACCACGGCGCAGAGGATGAGCACGATGGAGAGCCACGGCAGCTGCAGGGTCACGCGTTCCGGGGCGGGCGGGGCCTTGGGCGCTTCGCCCGCGCCGAGTTCGTAGCGACCCATGATCGTGAAGGAGGGGGCCACCGGCGCGAGCCGGAAGAGGCGGGTCCCGACCACGTCCGCCGCCGCGACGGGGACGGAGGCCTGGCCCTCCGGAAAGAGGTCCCAGATCACCTGCAGGCGGCTGGTGAGGTCGGTGTTGGGAGCGGCGTACACGGCGCTGATGCGAATTTCTTCAACCGCGACGACCGCCTCGGGTTCGATCAGGACGAACTCGGTGCTCACGGGTTCGATAAAGTGCATGCGGTCGAGGGTGAACTCGACGGGGGTTCCCTCGATCGTGACGGGACAGCGCTTGCCGAGGAACTCGCCGATGCCGGGCTTCAGCGCTTCGCGCCGGGCGGCGTCCAGCTTGGCGCCCGGGGTGAGCCCGAGGTCGAGCCACTGCTGGAGAGCGAGGGGGCTGATCACGAACTCCTTCTCGAGCTGCCAGGGATCGAAATAGAGGGAACCCGCGAGGAGGGGCGGAGGAGCGGCGGGTTTGTCCTGGCCGTGGCTGGTCCCGGAGAGGAGCGCACTCGACAGGACTGCGAGCAGAACGGCCTGGCGCAGTGGACCGCGGAGAGCCGTGGGGTGGGATCGCACGTGATTGAGAGGCCTGATGAGGAACCGGGGAAAAAGAGGTGGTGGCAAGGAGCGGCGAGCCGTGCGGGAGCTGCAATCTTTGGGATGAAGCCTTCCTTCGGACAGTTTAAATTAGTGAGTATTGGACGCAAGAAATTTGCGGGGCGGGGAGGGGCTCCACCACGATGGCCGCCAGGGTCCGGCGCGACCCGCGAGAGATTGATATTCAGCGTCCACCGCGAGCCGGGCCGGCCCCTTGGGCCCATTCCGATTCGGGGGCAAATCGCAAAATCCTCGAAAGCTCGGCGCTTCCCGGTCCGTTTGATCCCCCGAAGGGAGTAGTTCGGGCGGCCCGGCTTGCAAGGTGGCCTCACTGCTGCCATTGTTCGTGTTCCCAGAAACTGGTAATGAGACACTTGCACGGAATTCTCCCGTCGCTCGCATTGGCGGCGGCCTTCTGGTCCGGATCCGCCTTCGCTGCCGAAGAGGTATCGACTAGCGGCAAACCGGTAAGTTATTGGAACCACATTCGGCCCATCCTGCAGGCGAGCTGCCAGGGGTGCCACCAGCCCGCCAAGGCCAAGGGCGATTACATCCTGACCGATGTGAAGCGCCTGATCGCCGGAGGCGAGAGCGACGAAGCGGCGGTGGTGGTGGGCAAGCCGGAGGAGAGTCTCCTGATCGAGCAGATCACGCCAAAAGACGGGAAGGTCGAGATGCCGCCCAAGGACGATCCGCTGCCCGAAAGCGAGATCGCCTTGATCACGCGATGGATCGTGGAGGGCGCGATGGACGACACACCGGAGAACGCGCAGCAGAAGTATGACATGGAGCACCCGCCGGTCTACGCGGTGCCGCCGGTGGTGACCTCGATGGACTACTCGCCGGACGGAGCGCTGCTGGCGGTGGCGGGCTTCCACGAGGTGCTCCTGCACAAGGCCGACGGGAGCGGGCTGGTGGCGCGCCTGGTGGGGCTTTCGGAGCGCATCGAGAGCGTGGCCTTCTCGCCGGACGGCACGATGCTGGCGGTGACCGGTGGTCTGCCCGGCCGGATGGGCGAGGTGCAAGTGTGGGACGTGGCAAAGAAGAAGCTGAAGGTCTCGGTGCCGGTGACCTACGACACGGTTTATGGAGCGAGCTGGTCGCCAGACAACAAATTGGTGGCCTTCGGGTGCAGCGACAACACGCTGCGCGCGATCGAGGCCGCGGGCGGCAAGCAGGTTCTCTTCATGGGCGGGCACAACGACTGGGTGCTCGACACGGTGTTTTCGAGGGATGGCAAGCAGGTCATCAGCGTGGCGCGCGACATGACCGCCAAGCACACCGAGGTGGAGACCGAGCGCTTGATTGACAACCTCACCTCTATCACGCCGGGGGCGCTTAAAGGCGGCATCGCGGCGGTGGCGGGGCACCCGGGGAAGGACGAAGTGCTGGTGGGTGGATCGGACGGCGTGCCGCAGATCTTCCGCCTCCAGCGCCAGTCCGTCCGCGTGATCGGTGACAACGCCAACGTGGTACGAAAGTTCCCGGCCATGAAAGGCCGCATCTGGGATGTGGATATGAGCGCCGACGGCAAGAAGGCCGCGGCGGTCAGCAGTCTCAACGGATCCGGCACCATCAGCCTTTTTGCCTCCGAGTACGACAGCGGGATCCCGGAGGACATCAAGAAGATCTTCGGCAAAACCCCCGGTAACGATGAGAAGAAAAAGTTGGAGGAGTACTGGGGGCGCGAAGTGAAGGTGCTCCATTCCATCGAGGTGCCCGACACCGAGATGTTCTCGGTGGCCTTCTCGCCGGACGGGAACACTCTGGCAGCATCCGGGGCGGACGGGACGATCCGCTTCGTGGAGGTGGCGAGCGGCAAGATCGCGAAATCGTTTGTGCCCGTGCAGGTCGACGGGAGCAAGGGCTCCGAGTTGGTTGAGCGGGGTAAGAAGAGGCCAATCAACCTGAAGCGCGGCAAGCACGCCGAAAAGACCGAGCGGGACCTGACCTCCGACGAGATTACCGGATTGCAGGTCGAGCCGGCCGAGATCTCTTTCGGCGGATCGAACGAGTATGCGCATCTCCTCGTCACGGCCACGCTGAAAAACGGCGGCATGGCCGACGTGACCCGCCAGGTCCAGGTGGAACCCGCCGGGGGGCTGGTGGAAGTCGGGAAAACCGGGCTGGTGCAGCCGGTGCGCGACGGCCAGGGCGCCCTCGTCGTGACATTGGGCGGTCACCAGGCCAGAGCGAAGGTTCAGGTGGCGGGAAGCCTGCGGGTGTATGTGCCGGACTACGTGAAGGACGTGAAACCGGTGATCAGCCGGACGGGCTGCGACGCCGGGACATGCCACGGAGCGAAGGACGGGAAGAACGGCTTCAAGCTCTCGTTGCGTGGCTACGATCCGATTTTTGATGTGCGGGCCTTTACGGACGACATCTCAGCTCGCCGCGTCAATTACGCCTCGCCGGACGACAGCCTGATGCTGCTGAAGGCCACCGGGGCGGTGCCTCACGAAGCCCAGCAGGTCACGCAACCGCAATCCGAGTACTACCGGACCATCCGCGACTGGATCGCGAACGGCGCGGTGTTGAAGGATCACAAGGCGGTGGTGAAGGGGATCGAGATCTTTCCGAAGAACCCCGTGATCCAGGAGGTCGGCGGCCAGCAACAGATTCGGGTGGTGGCGACCTTCGTCGATGGCTCCACCCGCGACGTGACGCGGGAAGCGTTCATCGAGACGGCCAATGGCGATGTGGCGGCTCACGATGACTTTGGCCTGATGACGACGCTGCGCCGCGGGGAGGCCCCGGTCCTGGCGCGTTACGAGGGATCCTACGCCGCCACGACCCTGACCGTGATGGGCGACCGGGATGGATTCGAGTGGCAGGAGCAGCCGGTCAACAACGAGATCGACAAGCTGGTGGCGGCGAAGTGGAAGCGGATGAAGATCCTTCCGAGCGACCTGTGCACCGAGGAGGAGTTCATGCGGCGGATCTACCTGGACCTCACCGGGCTGCCGCCCAAGCCGTTGGAGTTACGGTTGTTCCTGGCCGACGAGACTCCGCAGCGTCAGAAGCGGGACGAGGTCGTGGACAGGCTCATCGGCTCGCCCACCTTCATCGAGCACTGGACCAACAAATGGGCCGACATGCTGATGGTGAACAGCAAATTCCTCGGCGCAGACGGTTCAAAGATCTACCGCAGCTGGATCCGCGACCAGATCGAGAAAAACCTGCCCTACGACAAGTTCGTCTACCAGATCCTCACGGCGAGCGGATCGAACAAGGAGAATCCGCCGGCCTCCTACTTCAAGATTCACCGCGACCCGGATCTCCTGATGGAGAACACCACGCATTTGTTCCTCGCCACGCGATTCAACTGCAACAAATGCCACGATCATCCGTTCGAGCGCTGGACACAGGATCAGTACTACGAGGTCGCGGCCTGGTTCGCGCAGGTCAAGCTGGAGCCGGACGGCAAGAACAGCGGGGATAAAAAAATCGGGGGAACCGCGGTGGAGGGCGCCAAACCGCTTTACGAGATCGCCAAGGACATGCCGGACGGGGAGATGAAGCACGAGCGCACCGGGGCCGTGACTCCGCCGAAATTCCCGTACCTGGTGAAGTACGAAAAACCGCAGGCGACGCCGGAGAAGAAGCCGACCCGCCGCGAGGAACTGGCGAGCTGGATGACGGCGGGCGACAATCAGTACTTTGCGAAAAGCTACGCGAACCGGATTTGGGGATACCTGGTGGGAACCGGGATCATCGAGCCGCTGGACGACATTCGGGCCGGCAATCCGCCTTCGAATCCGGAACTGCTGGACTGGCTGACGGCGAAATTCGTGAGCGAGAGTTTCGACGTGCGAAAGCTGATGGCCACGATCTGCAAGTCGCGGTCCTACCAGCTTTCCCTGGAGACCAACAAGTGGAACGAGGACGACGAGGTCAACTTCTCGCACGCCAAGGCGCGGCGCCTGCCGGCGGAAGTGATTTACGATTCGGTCTACGCCGTGACCGGGTCGAAGCCGAAGGTCCGGGCCAACCAGATCGACGCCAAGCAGGACACCGCCGGCGGCCTGCTGGCCACCCTGGGACGCCCCGCGCGCGAGAGCGCCTGCGAGTGCGACCGCTCCAACGACGTGCAACTGGGAGCGGTGATGGCCCTGCTGAGCGGTCCCGACATCGCGGAGGCGATCGGGGATGGCAACAATGCCATCGCGAAGTTGGTGGCCGAGACGAAGGAAGACCCCGACCTGATCGAGAAGATCTACCTGCGCGTCCTGAACCGGAGACCGTCCAGCGGGGAGGTGGCTGCGATCAAATCGAACTGGACCCTGATCCAGGCCGACCACGAGAAGATGCTGGCGGAGCTTGCCAAGAAGGAGGAGGAGTTCGCTCCGATCCGTGCCGAGCGGGAGACCAAGCGGCTGGCCGCGATCGACAAGGCCAAGAAGGACATCGCGGACCACGAGGGGCAGCGCGAGGCGGAGCGGAAGCGTCTCGAGGAGGAGCGCGCCAAGCGCATCGCGGATGCCAGGAAGGCCACCACCGATTACGAGGCGACCTTGCCGAAAAAGGCGGAGGAGTACGAAGCGAACATCAAAGTGAAGCAGCTCTGGACGAGCTGGCACCTTTTGACGCCCACCAGCGCCACGGCCTCCGACAAGTCGCAGGTGGAGATCCTGGCGGATGGCTCTGTGAAGGGATCCGGCAAGGAGCGGGTCCTGGACTACACGGTGAGCGGTGAGACCACACTGGCCAACATCACCGGGATCCTGATCGAGACCGTCCCGGATCCGGCCCTCAGCGAGGGGGCGGGGTTGAACCCGAGCGGCAATCTGGTCCTCACCGAACTGCAGGCCCGCTGGAAAAAGAAGGCCGAGGGGGAAAAGGAGATGGGACTCGCCTTCAGCGACGCGAGGGCCACCCACAACCAGAAGGACTTCGACGTGAAGCGGGCCTTTGATGGAAATCTCGACAAGGGGAACAAGGGCTGGGCGCTCGCGGGGACGAACCTGCAACTCACCCAGCGGGCCGCCTTCAAGTTCAAAGAGGTCATGGCCGGGGACGCCGCGGGCGCGAATCTCACCGTGGCCCTCCTGTGCCGCTACGAGAATTTCCCGATCGGCAGATTCCGGGTTTTTGTGACCACGGACCCTGATCCTCTGTCCTTTGGCATCCCGGCCCACGTGGCAGAAACGGTGACCACCACGCCGGCGGCCCGCTCCGACGCGCAGAAACAGCGGCTGGCGGCTTGGGTTGGCGAAAGCGATGCGGAATTCCAGAAGCGGCGTTT
>CAUZKZ010000017.1:0-25620 GCA_963580345.1 Verrucomicrobiia bacterium
AGTGTGGATCGAAGACCCGAGGGGTGCAACGTCTGCCGCGGCTGGTGGTACCATTAACGACGGCGAGTGGCACCACGTGGTGGCCACTTTCGACAGCGCGGACGTGGGCACGGAGGTGAAGATCTATGTCGACGGCGGGGCGCCGGTCGCGACGGGATCCTTCGCCGGGCCGCTCACTCCCAACACCGAGCCCATCGGCATCGCGAGCGAGGTCTTTGGTGGTGTTGTTGCTGGGAACTCGGGTTTCCCGGGCCTCATCGATGAGGTTGCGCTTTACGACGTCGCCCTGTCGCAAGCACGGATTCAAGCGCATTACGACACGGTGTCGGAACCGGAGCCACCGCCTCCGCCACAGATCCCCGGCACTCCGTACTCGGACGCCGTGTTGGCCGACAATCCGGTCTCCTACTGGCAGTTTGAGGATGCCACCGTCACCGATGGCGATCCAGCTGTCGATACCCAGGGTAACAATCCCGGCACCTACCAAATCAGCGGCGGCTCGATCACCCAGGTGCCCAACCCGCTGGTTGGGATCGGCGGCAACGCGGTGGAATTCTTCACGGATGCCGGCCTTGGAGACAACACCGGTACCGCGATGGCATACGTCGAGGTGGCCGACGACGATACGCTGGATTTTACCAACGCCATGAGCATGGAGGCCTGGGTCAATACCACTTATAACGATACCGTCGGCGCGGATTTCTCGGCCCGGATCATGGACAAGGCCTTTGACATCGGCTACGGCCTTTACATGAACGAGGACGGGGGGGCTGTTCAAGTGTGGATCGAAGACCCATCCGGCTTCACCTCTGCCGCGGCTGGTGGTACCATTAACGACGGCGAGTGGCACCACGTGGTGGCCACTTTCGACAGCGCGGACGTGGGCACGGAGGTGAAGATCTATGTCGACGGCGGGGCGCCGGTCGCCACGGGATCCTTTGCCGGGCCGCTCACTCCCACCACCGAGCCCTTCGGCATCTCGAGCGAAGTCTACGTTGGGGTTGTTGATGGCTTCTCGGGTTTCCCGGGCATCATCGATGAGGCCGCCGTCTACAACTACGCCCTCTCGCCGGGGCGAATCCAGGCCCACTACAACGCGGCGTTTACCACGCAGCGCTCGAGGCTCAAGCTGGACGTCGAATCCAGTGGAAACGAACTTGTCTTCACCTGGACCAGCCAGAGCGGAACACTTTACAACCTGCTCAGCGATCCCGGTCTTGCGACCGATCCGGCCGGCTGGCCAATCTGGGACGGCCACCAGGATATCGAGGCGACCCCGCCCGAGAACACCCTCACGATCTCCCGCCCCGTCGAACCGGTGCGCTTTTTCGTGGTGCAGGCCTTCCCCGCCCCGCCCGTGACGATCTTCACCGAAAACTTCGAGAGCGGATCGGGCGCCTGGGCGACCGGATCGGAGGGCGATCTCGGCACCCTGTGGCAAGTCGGCGCTCCCGCCAATGTCGGCCCCGCTGCCGCCCACGGCGGGACCAACTGCTTCGGCACCAACATCGACGCGGACTACACGAACGATGTCGTTGTGTGGCTCCGCTCGCCCCCCATCGATCTGAGCGGTGCAGTGGGGGCCACCCTCAACTTTTCCCAGTACGTGGACATCGAGGAGAGCTTCGACTCCGGACAGGTCAGGCTCCTCGACGCCGGCGACGATTCTGAAATTGCGGTCCTGCAGGACAACATCGACGGCGAGACCAGCAACTGGGAACAGATCAGCAAGGCCCTGCCGGCCGCCGCCCTGGGCAATATCAAGATCGAGTTCCGCCTCATTACCGACGACTTTAACGAGCGGGCCTTCGCCGGATGGTACATCGACGACGTAGAGGTCACGGTGCCGTAGGTCAGGAGGCCGAACAGATTGGCTCTGGCCATGGTCCGGGAGCAATGGATGGAGGACGCGGGGCGAGCTATCCTCCCCCCTTCACGCCCCTGGACACTTTATATAGCCGTCCTCGCTGCGGCGCACCTGGAAGCCCTTCTTCCACCAGTCACCCGGGCCGCCGGTCGCGCCGTGCGACGCCACCACCGTGCCATCCGTCGCGACCACCACGTTGGGCAGGCGCGCGCCGGTGAACAACGGCTGCATCTCGAACTTCGGCTCACCAAAAAAAACGTCGATCTGTCCCTCCGCCCGCTCCCCGGTTGCCGGGAGCGCCGAGGTGAACAACAAGGCGCCGAAGGCGAGGCTCGCCGGTGGGAAGTAGAGTGTGTTCATGGTGGTTCTCCCTCGGCGAAAATTGTTCCTTTCGGTTTCGTGCTCGCCGATTACAGGCTATTTGCGGCCCGGCGAGACTGTCAAGCAGGTCGGCTCCGGGTGCGGATTCCCAAACGAGAAAACGCCCCTTCCCCGGTTTCCCTCTTGTTCTTCCCATCTCAGCAGATCGAGATCGCAGATCGTGACAGACCAACGGACGTTCTTTGGCCATCTGAGGCGACAAAACCCTACGGGACCGTCACCACCACGTCGTCGATGTACCAGCCGTCCTGGGTGGGTTCCGAGATGTTGTCGGAACTGAAGCGGAATTCGAGCACGACGTTCTTGCCCAACGCGGCGACCGGCAGGGCCTTGCTGAATGATTCCCAACCGGCGGGATTGTTCCCCTCGATGGTCATTTCAAGGATGGCCAGTTCGGCAAGGGCGGCGTCGGCGTCCAGCAGGCGGATTTGCCCGAAGTCGAAGGACTCCTCGATATCGACGTCCTGCGAGAAGTTCAATGTCGCCCCGCTCGCGGCGGTGAGGTCGATCGACGGGGAGCGCAGCCAGATCTCGGCATTGTCCGCGTAGTCCGCGGAGAGATTGGTCCCGAAGCAATTGGGTGGGCTGTTGGCGGCGGCCGGTCCGACCACCGTGGGGGAGCCGAATTCCCAGTTCGTGAAGGGATCCGATCCCGGGTTCCCCCCCGTGGTCCAGTCGCCCTCGCCGTCCTCGAAGCTGTCGGAGAAGACCGGGACGGGCGGCGCCGGGAACTCCTCGACGACAAAGTAACGTGCCGGATCGGCGGGGAGCGGAAAGGTCACGACGTTTTCAGGGGGCGTGGCGGCGAGGTCCTGATTGCCGCCGAAGACCGGCCACGTCGCGGGCTCGCCATTGGACGGGTCGGTCTCGCTGCGCAGGTTGTAGAGCCTTCCATCCTGGCTCTCCCAGCGGACACTGAGGGTGTCGGCGCCGGGGTCGTGGGAAACGTCGACGAAAAATGCGGTTTTGGGCTTCCCGATGGCGAGGTTGTCGGCCTGATTTTCGGCGTTGCCCGCGAAGTTGAACGAATTCAGACCAAAGAACAACGGCACTCCCGCTGCGTCGGGCCATGACACGCGGCCCGATCCGGTCAGGCTGCCGGTCACTTCCCAGTCAAAGGTCGTATCGTCCACCCGAGTCACTGATACTGTCGACGGGCCGAAGGTGCCTGTGAGCGGATTGTTGTTGTCGGCACCGAAATTGACCCGGGCAACCAGGACCCCGGCCCCGAAATTATTCTGCAGGCGGATTTCAAGCGCCGTCGTGCCCAGGCCCCCTCCCAGGTCACTCGTGACGCCCAGGACGATCGCGATTTCGCTTTGATCGGCTTCCAGCGTCAGCACGTCCAACAAAACGGATTCTCCCACGTCCAACCTTTCCGGACTCCCGGTCCACATCCAGACCTCGGTTTCCTGATCGGTTTGATTCGGGGCAAAGATACCGCCACTGGCGTTGAAGTTGTTTACCCCATCGCCGGAGAAGGTTTCGACTAAATTGTAATTGCCGGGATTTGACGTCGAAAAATCGTCAATAATCGTGGGGGTCACGGGCGGAGCGGCGTTGCCGAGGACGACGCCGAAAAGAGCGGCTGCACAGGACAAGGCGCGCGGATTAGTGGTTTGATGACGAGCGAACATGGATCCAAACTCGAAGTTTTATGATGGTTCTTATTCAAATCCCATCAGGGGGCGACAAAAAAAGAACCGAGTGGGTGGGTGTCAGGCAACGTTTTCGTATGCATGAACGCTGCACCGGTGCAGGGCCCTTGAAGAAGGAAATTCCCAGGAAATCGTTCGACGCGCCGTCGCAGGACGATTATGCCTGACCCTTCTGCCATCGCCTTCGGGCAGATCAATTTCAATCTGGATCGAAGAGGACTGCCCCCAATCCCCGTTCCACCTGAAGAAATTATCGCATGAGACACCTTCCCTGGCATGGGTTCTATCTCCTGGTGTTCCAGGTATCTGCCGTTGCAGAAGCGGCGCCGGTGCCCCGGGGTGGCGGGCCTCGGCCCGACGACTCGCGGCTCGGGTCGGACCAGCGGCTGGGAGAGCTCTCGCATCTGCCGTTTGTGCCTGGCAAGACCGCCGCGAAGTGGAAAGAGCGGGCGACCTTTCTCCGGCGGCAGGTGAAGGTGGGGCTCGGCCTCTGGCCCCTGCCCACCCGCACCCCGCTCAACGCCGTGATCCATGGGCGGGTGAAACGCGAAGATTATACGGTTGAGAAAGTCTATTTCGAAAGCCTGCCCGGCCACTTCGTGACGGGCAATCTGTATCGCCCCGCGGCCCGAACGGAAGAATTAGGGCCGGCCGTGCTCTGTGCTTACGGGCACTGGGATGAAGGCCGCTTCAACCGGACGGACGACAAGAGCTTTGCCGAGCAGCTGCAAAAGGGATTCGAACGCTTCGATCCCTCCGGGCGCTACCCGCTGCAGGCGAGATGCGTGCATCTGGCTCGCATGGGCTGCGTGGTGTTCATCTACGACATGATCGGGTACTCGGATTCCATCCAGCTCGCTCACCGGCCTCCGGGCTTCGAGAGTGCCGAGGCGCATCTGCATCTCATCAACGCCGCTGGTTTGCAGACCTGGAACTCGATCCGCGCCTTTGACTTCGTGTCCGCATTGGACGGGGTGGACCGCGAACGCGTGGCAGTGACGGGCGCCAGCGGCGGCGGCATGCAATCTCAACTGCTGTGCGCGGTTGATGATCGCCCGGCGGTGAGCGTTCCCGTCGTGTCGGTCTTCGTGAGCCGGAAGGGAGCGCCTTGCACCTACGGCCCCTATATGCGGACCGAAGAGGGAACGATCGGGACGGCGGCCCTGGCCGCTCCGCGACCGCTTTGCGTCATCAACGCCGGCCTCGACTGGACCGGCGAATTCATGACGCACGGATATCCCCAGCTGAAGGAACACTATCGCGTGCTCGGGATCGAGGATCGGTTTGCCGGCATGGTCGGCAAGAATCATCCGCACAACTACAACGCGGTGAGCCGGGAATACATGTATGGCTTCCTCAAAAAACACCTGAAACTCGACGAGCAAGCTCCCGTGGTGGAGCGGGAGTTCAAGCCCCTGACGAAGGACGAAATGAAGGTGTGGGATACCGCACACGCGAAACCCTCCGGGATGTGCGTCGGCGGCCCGCATGAACGAGCCGTGCGGGACTGGTTTGTGGGAGACGCCCGCAAACAACTGGACGCCCTGGTTCCCTCGGATCCCGCGGCCGTGGGGCGCTATCGCGAGGTCGCGGAGCAGGCGCTCGAGGTCATGATCGGTCGCGCCCTGCCGCGCGCTGCGACCTTGCGTTTCAAAGTGACCTCCGAGACCCAATGGGCAGGCGTCAAACGGAGCGCCGGTCTGTTGTCGAACGTCGAGGCGGGGACCAAACTTCCTCTGGTCCTGCTGGAGGGAGCGGAGGCGGGAGGTCAGGCCGTCCTCTGGGTGCAACCGGAAGGGAAAGGGTCCCTGTTCGAAGGCGAACGAGTGCGTCTTGGTGTCCGGCGACTTCTCGAAAAGGGATTCAGCGTCGTCGGGGTCGATCTTCTCTATCAGGGTGACTTCCTCGAGGTCGGCAAGCCGGTGAAGAATCGGCCCCTCATTCCGGGAACATCGATTCAATACACCCTGGGCAACCGTCGTCCGCTCTTTTCCGAGCGAGTCTTTGACCTCCTGTGCGTAGTCCGTTATCTCCGCAGCCGGAGCCCGAAGCCGTCGAAGGTCCACGTCCTGGGGCTGAACGGCGGGGGTCATTGGGTAGCGGCGGCGTGCGCGCTGGCGAAGGATGAAATCGACAGCATCGCCATCGATACGAAGGGCTTTCGGTTTGCGCGCCTGAATGATGTCCGCCACGCGGATTTCCTGCCCGGTGCCGCCAAGTACCACGATTTGCCCGGCATGCTGGCGCTCTGTGCACCGCACAAGATGTGGCTCGCCGGAGAGAAGAGTGTTCCGGACCCTGTTGGGCGCACCTATGCCGCGGCCGGAGTCGCCGGGCAACCGGCGTTGTTTGAAGGAGAGCAATCAACCGTACCCGACGCGGCGGTGGAGTGGATTATTGGTGGGGAAGCGAGGTAGGACGGCGAGGGCTTTCCCAGACTCTGGCGCACACGCATTGATATTCTCTGCGTCATCATATCATTCAATCTTGAAACTAACAGAACAACCCATCTGGGAATTCATGGCGTGAGTTGGGTAAAGGCCAAGGGCCTGGCATCAACGTAGCCTGGGGCAACGCCCCAGGGCCCGGGGCAGCAGTTGCCATGTAGGCTGAAGGCCTACTTCACTCGCCCGGGATTTGATGCACTCCTTCAGCGTGCGACCTCCGGGGCGACATACCTGGGGCGTTGCCCCAGGCTACGCTGAAGTTGCGCCGTTGGCGCCGCCGCAGAAACATGGTGACGCATGAAATCTAGATCCGAACGAATGCGATGCATGGCACTCGCTGCCGTCCCGCTCCGCGAGGAACTCAAAGACAAACTCCATGCTACCTCTTTGGCCGTAGAGGTGGTCCTACCCGACAGTGGCGTTTCAGGTCCTGCCACCTGGTGCAGGTGGCCTCCAGGGTGCGCCGGGTCGGAGCCTGGATGTTCGAACACTGCACAAAAACAGGGCCCTTGAACTTCAGTTCGCCGCAGAGCAGGTCGAGACATCCTGCCAGGTCGAACTCTCCCTTGTCGATGTGCTGAATCAGGCGATCCCAACCCATCGCTTTGGTGTTGCCGGTCGCAGATCCGTTGATGACGGCCGCCACAAGGCGGTTTTTGGCGGCCCGGAGCCTTGCCGGCAGATCCCGTTCGTCACTCTGCTTCAGGTAGTGTGAGAGGACGAAGCAGACACCGAGGGCGGGATGATCGACCGCGTTGGCGACGCGGGTGGCATGCTCGAACCTGGAGACCCGGAACCCGAGGTGCGGGTAGATGCCGAGGATCACACCTGCCTTCTCTGCCTCCTTCGCTCGTGCTCTCAGCTGCTCGACGATCCTCTCCTCCGTGACCTCCGCTCCATCCTTGACACCGATCGCTAACATGATGATCGCCCCCGTATCACGAACCTTGCTGAGCACAAGATCCATGGGGATGTTGAACTTATCGGACTTGCCGTCGGTCGTCCATGCCAGGCTGACGGCTCCGATCCGCAGGGAGGCCTCGCGAAACGCTTTCATTCTCGCCTCGAACTGCGGCTCCTCTGTACTCACCGCCACACTTTTGTAGCCGATCTATTTCATGAGGGACGCCACTTCTGCGACGGGTATCTTGCGCATGTCGTCGCTGTTGTCGATGACACCGAACTCGCGATCCTCTCCTGTGTCGGCTGCGCGCTCCTGTGCTGGAGCCGGTGAAGCCATCAAGAATAACAAGAGGGCGAGGATTGAGATTTGAGATATTTGAGATCTGAGATTTATTTGGAAATGGTGGGTTGAAATTTTCTTCGCGTCCAGGTCCGAGACTTCGCCTCCCTACACCTCGGGCAACTCGTACCCCTTCCGGTAGGACCCTTCGAGGAAACGATTGGCGGCGGGGCTGTTGGTGAAGCGCTCTTTGTGCGGATCCCACCTTAGCTTCTGTCCCGTCTCTCCCGTGATCTCACTCACCCAGCGGGCAATGTTGCCCAGGTGGCAAACGGTAGCCGAGCGGTGACCGATCTCGGCGCTGGCGATCGGATCGCGGCGTTCCCTGATGCACTCCAGCCAGTTCCCGATATGGTCATCGCTGCGTTCGAGTTGGACCTTGGGGTCCTCGACCGGCTTCGAGACTAGCTCGGCGGGATCCGATTCGACATGGTTGTTCCCAACGCTGACGCTGCCGTTCTCGCCCACGAATCGAACTCCGGCGCCATTGCCCCGATAGCCGGAAAGCTGCAGCACAATGCCGCCCGGATACTTCATCAAGATCTTCGGCGAGTCCGGCCCTCCGTGTCGTTCGCCGGGCGCCTCGAGGTTACTGGTCATCGGCTTGAAGGGCTCACCCTCGGTCCAGATTTCCATTGGCCCGCTCTTGTCCATGCCAATCCCCCACTGCGCCAAATCGAGCCCGTGAGGTCCGCCTTCCGCGATGTCGCCGCCCGAAAACGGCCGGATCGAACTCCAACTGGGTTTGCTGCGGTTGTCCCAGATGACGAAATTGAACGGGGGCGGCTCGGCGGGCCCGCACCACATGTCCCAGTCCAGCCCCTTGGGGATGTCCTGCTTGGGATGCCCGGACTCCATGGGGCTGTGGTAATTCACCGCCAAGACGCGTGCCACTTTTCCGATCGAGCCGTTTCGCACGTGCATGCACCCGGTGTACACTTTCCGGTTGGACCGGAGCTGGCTTCCGGTTTGGAGAACACGCTTGTGCTTGCGCACGGCCTCCACGACCCGCCGGCCTTCCCGGATCGTGTAGGAGAGCGGTTTCTCGCAGTAGATGTCCTTGCTGGCCTGCGCGGCATGGATCGAATTGAGCGCGTGCCAGCGATGCGGGGTCGCAATCACAACCGCGTCGATATCCTTTTGGTCCAGAAGCTCGCGGTAATCCTGATAGACGTGCTTGGCACCAACCGACTCGGCAACCTCCTGCGCACGCGGCAGGTAGACATCGGCCACGGCCGCAATATCGACCCGGCCCTTCAAACCCCCGAGCAAGGCTCTGCTCCGGTTGCCTACCCCAATGATGCCCACCACGACTCGCTCGTTGGCACCCAAGGCACGGGCAGGAACAATATGAGGCGCGGAGAATGCACCCAAACCAGCGGCGAGACCTAACTGCGAGAAACGGCGTCTGGTCAGTCTCTTGCTCATATCACATCATTGTCAGGAAGTTCCACTCTCAGGCCTGAGAGCATGGCGTCAAGCTCAGCGGCGCGCCTTGTCCGTGTCCCCTGGGGCGATTTGTGGGCGCTTGCGGTGCGGATTTTCATACCAGAAAATGCCCAGTCCCCGCATCTCTCTGAATTCTTGGGTTGTCTCTCGTTTAGGATCTGTTAAGGAAAATGTGCCGATCATTTGAACATGGGCACCTGTGAGATCCGATCAGTGCAGCTTGGGCCGCGGCAGGTCCTCGCGGCCACCTTGCGCAGGGCCCCCGCATTCCAGTTTCCTGACCCCAGTGCGTATTTCCGGCCCAAAATTCAACAGCTCCCAACTCGGGACCTGAACTCAATGGCTACCCGCCAAGAACTTCGGGATTCCCCGGCGCCCGAGCAATCGTCTGAGAGTCCCACCGCGCAGCATCCGGAGGGCACGGCCCGCTCGGGCCTCGAACTTGCGGTGGTCATACCGACTTTTAATGAAGCACAGAACGTGCGGCCCCTGGTCGAAGCCCTCGAGGCAATCCACAACGACACTCGGTTTGAGATCGTCTTTGTCGACGACGACTCGCCCGATCAGACCTGGAAGGAAGTGGCCGACCTCGCGCGCGGGAATTCCAAGGTCCGAATCGTCCGCCGGCTCGGGCGCCGGGGACTCGCCGGCGCCGTGATCGAAGGGGCGCTGGCGACAACTGCGCCCTACGTCGTCGTGATGGACGCCGATTTTCAACATGACGAGGCACTCCAACCCGAGATGCTTCGCCTCTTAAAAAATGACGAGTGCGATCTCGTCGTCGCCTCGCGCTACATCGCCGATGGTTCGGCCAAGGGACTCAATTCTCGGCGCAGTTTTTACAGCCGTGCAGCCACGCGCTTGGCCCAACTCGTCCTCAGAGTGCCCTTGAGCGACCCCATGAGCGGATTCTTCGGCTTCAACCGCCGCATCCTCGAGAGCGCGGGTAAAAATATCGGCCCCGCCGGATTCAAGATCCTCCTCGACCTCTTCGTTTCGAGCACTCCGACCCCCCGCTTTCTCGAACTGCCCTATACCTTCAGAGAGCGCCGCGCTGGCGACAGCAAGCTCGATCTCGCGGCGAGTTGGGACTTTCTCGTCATGCTGATCGCGAAGCTCACGCGCGGTCTGGTCCCGGCCTCCATGATCTCGTTTGCCCTCGTTGGCGGTTTGGCTGCCCTCGTGCATTTGGCCATCCTCTGGCTGCTCCATCCCGTCTTGAGCCTCGGTTTTTCCATGGCGCAGGGCGCATCGGTCCTCTCCGCGGCAACTTCAAATTACGCCCTCAACAATGCGCTCACGTTCAAGGATCAGCGTCGGCACGGCCGGGGATTCCTTCTCGGCCTCTTCGCGTTCTATCTCGTCGCGGCTATCGGAGCCGCTGGAAACTGGTGGTTCGCCGTCCTGGTCTACGATCAGGGACTTCCATGGTGGTTCGCGGGCCTTTGCGGTGTGATCGTCGGTGGCGGCTGGAATTATTTTGCCTCCAAGTGGATGATCTGGCGAGGTCGATAGAATGCGTTCGCTTTGGGAACACCGGGATCGCAGTGATCTCTACCGGAATTGGATCGTCCTCGGACTGTTCATTGCCGTCTGCCTGGTGGCGTTTGGGGTGGTAGTCGGAAACGAGTTGTTTACGGGGCACAAGTCCAAGGACTATCCGCTCTGGCATCGCACCGGTCTCGCATTCTGGAGTCCGGAATCCATCTACGCGGAACGCCGGGGCGAAATGCTCGATTTCCTCTACAGCCCATTCGCCGCCATGATCATCGCCCCCTTTGCCGTGCTGGGAAAGGTCCCGCTCTACACGGTCTGCGTCGGCGCCATCCTCGCTGCCTGGGCCTGGTGCGTGAGGCAGGGGGTCGAGATCGCCACTCCGGGAAAGACAACGCTAACCGTCGTCGTGCTGCCGTCGCTCATCGTACTGCCGCTCTTCTACAACAACTTCGACCTCGGGCAGCCCAACATGATTCTCCTGGGACTCATTCTCGCGGCTCTTCGATGGGACTTCAAAGGGCGATCGATACCGGCCGGACTCGCTCTGGGCGCCGCCGCGGCCTTCAAGCTGTTTCCTCTGGCAGTGTTGCCCTACTGGATTGTGCGCCGCCGGTTCAAGGCCGCCCTCATCGCTGGAATCAGCGCCCTCGCATTTCTCTTCCTGGCGCCCGCCCCGTTCCGCGGCTTCGAGACAAATCTCGAGGATCTGTCCATCTGGTATCCGGCAATCTCCCATATCGACGAGTTGACGCTCGCACAACGCCAATCCGGATGGGGATACAAGAACCAGTCGCTCTACGTGATGACGCACCGCCTAGTGCGCCCGGTCCCTACCGGAACCACTCCGCCATCTGAGCCGGCCCATATGAACGTCCTCAATCTCGATTTCGAAACCGCGAATCGAGTCTATCTCGGCGTTGCGTTCCTGGTTGGCCTGGGGTTTCTCGTCCTGCTCCGCCGGGCGAGCTTCGACCATCCCTACCAGCGCGCCCGCGAGTGGGCGATCCTGGTGGCCCTCATCACCCTGGCCACTCCGCTGGCACGGAACTATTACTTTGCCGCGCTCCTGATCCCAATTACGGTCCTGCTTCAAGGGATCGTGGAGCAGCAAGGATCGGCGGTGGCGCGGCGCTCGACCACCCTGTTGGTCTGCGGGATCGTTCTGATGATCCTTAGCGTTGGCGGTCTGCCCAGGATTCTCCAAGCCTATGGCAACATGCTTTGGGCCACCGTATTGATCGTCAGCGGCCTGGTGGACCAGCTTCTCAACGGCGGGAGCAACGATCGATCCTCCGGCCCGCAGCGGTCGGCTCCGCCTCTCTCTCAAGACGGTCCAGGCGCTGCCGCTCCCTGAGGAACGGCCCGGGGACCTCGCCGCTTTGTTGATTCACGGGAGGAATTTGCTCGTCAAAATAGCGAAATCTTGAAATTGCTCGTCGAACGGTTTGCTGATGGCGGGTTTCCAAGTTCGAAGCGCACCGGTTTTTCCAAAAGCCTGTTCCATGTTTGGCGCCTTCCTCGTCCTCCTGGTTGCTCCGCTTGTCGCTTCCCCGCCGCCCTCCGATCAGGACGCAATGAATTCAGGCGAGCGGGTCGGGGTTCACTGGCGGCATGGGAAACTCTGGCAGGCCGCCAGGGCCAGGGACACCCAGCTCATGCTGCAACTGCCCGTCGGCGATGTTGCCCAGGGTGATCTCTTCACTCTTGGAGTCGAAGTAGAGGAGCCGATCATTTCCGAACCCGAATCCGATCCCAAATGGAACATCCGTTTCCTGGCCGGGTCAGGCCTCACCAGCATCCTCAGCGAGGTCATCCACGCCCGGATCGATTTCCTGGAAGACACCTACTTCTACGGATTTACACTGGGGCGCTCCCTGTGGCGCGACCCGTGGGGCATTCCACTCGATATTTCGGGCAACGTGGGTGCCTTTCACCACCTCAGCGGTCACGGCGTGGAAGACATCGTGCAGTTTCTTCTCTTCATTAAATTGGAATGGACCAAGTTCCCCTGGGACCGATACCTGCGAACCCGCATCGGATTCTCCGAAGGGATCTCGTATCTCACCGAGAACACCTACACGGAGATCGTCACCCGCAATTTCAAGCCGAGCAGGCGCCTCCTCAACTACCTCGAGTTTTCGCTCTCGCTCAACCTGGCGGATCTCCTGACCGTCACGCGGATCAGCAAGCTCTTCCCGGATGACGACGTCAGCAGCCTCGACCATGCCTGGATCACGGGAGCCCTCCACCACCGCTCCGGGGGCAGCGGCCTTTACGGAGACTTCACCAATCAGTTCGGCCAGAAAGAGGGCGTGGGGGAAGGATCCAACTACCTGTCCATCGGGGCCACGATTCAGTTCTAGGCAGCCGCACCGGTGCGCGTCCGATCCGCGAATGCAGGGCGCTGTTCTCCCTGCGGGAACTGCGAGTGTGGGGATCGAGTGAGCCGGGTTCGACCCCGGTGACCACAAGGAGCCCTTCCATGAGAAAGGCGCGATCCGCGGTTCCGAGAAGCGGCGAAGGACGGGACTTCAGCTTCGGGACTGCGGTCTGCGGCGCCAGATTCCGAGCCCCAGGGCCACCGCCATCAACGCGCGGAGCGATGCTTCGGGCACCGTAGTCGTTTCCGCATTCGCAAAGCTGATGGGTGTGTCGTAGAAATTCAGCGAGTAGGACCGGGTCTGGCCCGTAACGCGCGTTCCGGTCATGCCAAGGCGAACACTGAACGATGACACGTCGCTGTAGGTCGCCTCCACCACGTAGTCGGGGTCGGACGAGATACCAATCGGCCCGACTCGTAAAGCAGAGGATCAAGAAATTGAATGGGAGTTGCGCCAACTATGGCCGGAGTATTCGTTGCGGCTTGCCGTAATCGAACGGTGGAGCTGAAATAATCACCGATAGGCGGTGCGAGGTTCGCGGGGCCTCGCGAAATAATCGACGCCGTCAGCCGAGGTCGGCTCGGTCCCAATGCAATTTCGAAAGCAAGAATCAAAGGAGAATTGCGCCTTGTCGCGGACCGGGAGGATCTGGGGGACGAAGGCTATGTGTTGCAGGTCAAGAAGGACCGCGTCGTGGTCGAGGCCCGCGCGGCCGCCGGCGTCTTTTACGGCATCCAGACGATCCGTCAGTTGCTGCCCGCCGAGATCGAGAGCAAGGAGAAGGTGACCGACGTGAAATGGGCGATCCCAGTGGCGACCGTGGAGGACAAGCCGCGGTTTTCCTGGCGCGGGCTGATGCTGGACACGGGGCGCGTCTATCACCCGATGCCGTGGCTGAAACAGTACCTGGACCAGATGGCTCTCCACAAACTCAACCGCTTCCACTGGCACCTATCCGAACGAGTCGGCTGGCGCATCGAAATCAAGAAGTTTCCGGAGCTCACCAAATACTATCTGCCCAGGGACGATCCGAAGAACCGGTCCGCCGGGCAGTTCTACAGTCAGGACGACGTTCGTGAGATCCTGGCCTATGCCGAAGCGCGGCACATCATGGTGATCCCGGAGATCGAGATGCCCGGGCATTCCGGTGCCTGCATCGCGGCCTTCCCGGCAAAGATGCAATGCGTCAAGGATGGCCCGTGGTCGCGGCGTTCCTCCCTGCTGCACAACCGGATCATGTGCGCGGGCAACGAGGGGACCTTTGAAGTGCTGGAAGGCGTGCTCTCCGAGGTGGCCGAACTATTCCCGGCCCCCTGGATCCACTGCGGCGGGGACGAACCGCACGAGCGAGTCTGGGGTGAATGCAAGCGCTGCCAGGCACGCGTTGTGGCGGAGAATATCCAGGGTCCCCACGGGCTCTACAACTACTTCATGAAGCGCGTCGAAAAGATCGTGTTAAGCAAGGGAAAGCGAATGTACGGGTGGGAGGAGATCGGCCGAGCGGGGCTGTCCAAGAGCGCCACGATTCAGTCATGGCACGGCATCGGACCGGGCCTCGAGGCCGCCAGGCGCGGTATGGATTGCGTGATGTCGCCGTCCAGCCACTGCTACCTCGACGGGGGAACTCCGATCACGACTTGCTATTCGTTTGAGCCGATGCCGGCGGGACTGTCGCCGGACGAGGCCAAACATATACTCGGGGTCGAGGCTCCAATGTGGATGGACAAGTGGCGGCAGTTCCAGTACCAGCCCGTCGACAAAGGACGCCTCGATCGCCAGGTGTTTCCCCGTATTCTCGCCCTGGCCGAAGTGGGCTGGTCGCCTCAGGAGTTGCGAGTGTGGGAGGACTTTTCGAAGCGTCTGGCCGCGCACCGGGCCCGCATGACAAGGCTTGGCATCAACCCTTGAAATATTCCGCCCCGCAAGTTAGTGTGCATTCGGAGATGAGAATCTTCGGAGATCAGTCAGCGGTCTAACTTCACGAACGATGCACTAGGGAAGGCTCCGGCCGTTTTGGCTGCAATCCCCGGCGCCAATTCCGATTCGGGCCGCTGCCAAAGGCACGCATAAACTGTGTTTTCTGACGATTGGAGATTGAGAATAAGGCAATTTGTTGGAATGCGCAGCATATTATGCGTAGCATATTATGCGCACAAATTGCACCTTGTTGCGGGGCAAGGAGCGGACCGATGGGGAATGTTTGCGGTGGTCGATCCGCAGTCCACGGGTCACCGCTCAACCCCCAACGACACCGTCACATGACCCAGCATCAACGAAGCGACTGCGCGCTCCGCCGGCAGATTTTCGGAGAGCTAGCGCCGCGGGCCTGCTACCGGGCCGGCAAACTCGCCAACCTCTGTAACGTGAGTCTGCGCCAACTGGAACGCTACTCTCACACCGATTTCGGATGTCCTCCGGGGAAGTGGTTGCGCGCGAGGCGCATCCGCACCGCCTGCCTGCTTCTCGATCACGCCCAGTCGGTGAAGGAGGTCGCCTACTCGCTGGGATTCGGATCGGTCTCCCACTTCTCCTCGCAGTTCAAACGCACTACCGGGATCTGCCCCAGGGACTACTCGTACGACTCCGATCCTGGCGTTCCGGCCACGCCCACAGGGCTGACGAAGTTCAAAAACTGAAGCGAGAGCCTCGCGAGGAGTGCAGCGCTTCCCGGCGGGCTCGATTCGAAGCGGCCCTCGCCGCCAGTGCGGGGCGAGGGCCATGAGTGTGTGCCTCCGGCGGCTTGGCTCACTTGTGAATGAGTCGGTAGAAGTTCTTCTCGAGGGCCGGCTTCTCGAGGAGGATTTCGTGCCGCCCGGGAGCCAGGGCCGGGAAGGTCCGGAGCGCGGTTCCGGTTGCAGCGTTTTTCCGCTTCTCAACCCACTCCGTCTCCCTACCCTGCCCCACGTGCCGGAGGAAGGGCCAGAAGCACAGCAGCAATTGGCGAGGGCGCTAGAGGCCCGGGACGGCTCCGCCTTCCTCAAGTCCGCCGAAAGCGTCCACTACGCCGATCTCGCAGCCGCCTACGAAGACCTCGCTTCAGACGAGGAGCGCGCTTTCTTTGTCCAGACCCTCGGCCCGGAAGATTTTTCGGATGTTCTGCCCGAACTCCCCGAGCGCCTCGTGGAGGGCGCCCTCGCTTTCCTCAAGCCGAGCCAGCTGCGCGAAGTCCTGGAAGAACTCAGCGATGACGACCGCGTCGATGTCCTTCAAGACCTCGATGAGGTGAAAAGGCAGGAACTCATCGGTCTGCTCGACTACAAGGAGGAGGAGTTGACCCGCACCCTTCTGAAGTACGATGAGGACACCGCCGGCGGCCGCATGACGACCCAGATCGGGCGCGTCTCCACCGAGATGACGGTGAAGGAGGCCCTCGAACATCTCCGGCCCGCCCTTGAGGACACCGAGTCACTCACCCGCATTTTCGTCCTCGACGAAAAGGAGCGACTGGTCGGCAAGCTGCGCCTGCGCGATCTCACTTTCAACTCGTGGCAAACACCCCTCCGCGACATCATGAAGCCGGTGGAGCAGACCGTGCTCGCCACCACCGACCAAGAGGAAGCCGCGGTTACCGCACTCAGATACGACATGGTCGTCCTCCCGGTGGTCGACGAGGCGGGCCGCCTCCTGGGGGTCATCACCTCCGACGACGCGATGGAGATCCTCAGCGAGGAGTCTACCGAGGACATCGAGAAAGGCGCGGGCTTGACCGGGCATCAGTCCGAGGAGAGCTACCTGAATACGAGGGTTTTCACCCACTTCCGCCGGCGCTTCCTGTGGCTTTTCGTCCTGGCCTTGCTCGCCATAGCGTCGGGTTATGTCATGCTTCGCTTCGAGCACGTTCTCGACACGGTTTTCCTGCTTGCCCTTTTTCTGCCCATGGTCATCGCGGCCGGCGGTAACACCGGAGGGCAGGCCTCCACCATGGTGATCCGCGCCATGGCGCTCAACGAACTGGCGCCAGCCGACACGCTTCGGGTGGCATGGAAGGAGCTCCGGCTCGGGGTTCTTCTGGGATTGATCCTCAGTGTCTGCATTGGACTGGTGGCGGTCTTTGTGATGCCGGCCTTTCGCCCCGAGATGCCGGCCGGCATCACCTATCCGGCCTTCGGATTGGCGGTCGCGGCAGCCCTCGGTGTGCAGGTGGCGGCTTCCACCCTCATCGGCGCCCTTCTCCCCCTGGGCGCCAGCTCCATCAAGCTTGACCCCGCCGTGATTGCCGCCCCTGCCGTCACCACGGTGGTGGACGTCACAGGCATGGTCATCTACTTCACGATCGCCCGGGCCCTCCTGGGCCTGTAGCTTCGCGGGGAAACCTCGCAGAAAACAATCCGGAACCGAAACCGTATGAACCCACACTGACTATGAAAACACGCCTCGCCATTGTCCTCCTCCTCACCGCCCCCTGTGCCTTCGCCCACCCCGGCCACGATCCCGCCGATGAGATGACCCAGGCTGCCACCGCCTTCCTGAAAGGGCTCGATGACGCACAGAAAAAGAAAGCCATCTTCGAGTTCAAGGACGACGAGCGCGAGAATTGGCACTTCGTTCCGCTCGACCGCAAGGGAATCAAGCTCAGCGAACTCAACCCAGCGCAGACTCACTACGCCTACGGCCTGCTCTCCAGCGGACTCAGCCAGAAAGGCTTCATGAATGCCACCACCATCATGAGCCTCGAGGCCATCCTGGCCGAGATGGAAAAGGATCCCGTCAAGCGCGACACGAAAAAGTATTACATCGCCGTCTTCGGGAAGCCCTCCGCCGAGAAAGGCACCTGGGGCTGGCGTTTCGAAGGCCATCATCTATCGCTGAACTACACCATCGTGAATGGCGAGGTCATCACCACTCCGGCCTTCTTCGGCACCAATCCCGCTCACGTCCTCCAAGGGCCGTGGAAGGGCACCCGGGCGCTGGGTAAAATGGAAGACCTGGCCCGCACCCTGGTGGTGTCCCTCAAGGGGGCCGGCAAGCCCGCCGTCTTTTCCGAAAAGGCCCCGCGCGACATCCTCACCGGCCAAGATCGCACCGCCAAGATGCCCGCAGACCAGGGCGTAAAGGGCGCCGACATGACCGACGAGCAGAAGAAAATGCTCCTCGCGGTGATCCGCGAATTCGGCGGCAACGCCCGCGCCGAGTTCATCGCCCCTGTCTTGATAAAGATCGCGGAAGGTGTCGACGGCCTGCAGTTTGCCTGGTCGGGCGGAGTGGAGAAAGGCGATCCCCACTATTTCCGCATCGTCGGCGGCAAGATCTTCCTCATCGAGTACGCCAATACGCAGAACAACGCGAACCACGCCCACGCCGTGTGGCGACTCTTCAACGGCGACTTTGGCCGCGACGTGCTGAAAGAGCACCTCGATCAAGCCCACCAGGACGACGGGAAGAAGGCGGTGGCCCGGAGCCAGTAGACGCCGGCCGGTGACTACCAGCGCTCCAGCCACGCCGGGTTCGCGAATTTTTCGATCCTCGCCGCGAGTTCCTCTCTCGACGGCTCGCGGTGAATCGTCTCCACCTTGCTTGCCAGCCTGGCCGCATGCGCACCGAAGAGCCCGCCCGGCTGCCCTGGAAGAACGACGCTTCCCTGGTGCAACAGCCCGCGGCGGGTCCGGCGCTGCCCGGCACCGGCCAGTTTCCTGCCGGCCGCGTCCACGATGTCCCACGCCACCGCCTGCTCGAAACACGCCGCGGAATCTCCTTCCTGATCTTCTGCGATGAGCCGCGCTGCCACTCCGAACGCCTTCATGGCCTGCGCCAGGGCCTCATGGATGACTCGATAACTCAGAACTCTCTGCAACTCAGCCAATCCCTGCCGGCGCGGAACCACCAGGGAATAGGTCCGGTCCACCCGATGGTCGGCGATCCCGCCCCCCGTGGCACGCCGCACCAGCCCGGCTTCCCCATTGCGCATCATGCCTCTCGCATCCCGTATTTTCGCGAAATAGCCCAGGCTCACCCAGTCTCCCTGCCACTCATAGATCCGCAAGACCGGATCGCCAGCGGTTTCCAACAACCAGTCATCGACCGCCATGTTCTCCGGACCCGGACGCGGAACCGGATCGCGCCAGAGAAAAAGGCGGTCGAACGTCACGCGCGGTCCATGGCGAGCCTGGCAGGCAAGATCAATGCTAATCGACGTGCGGAGCGATGCCGCCACGGGGGCCGTCATCCGCCCGGCGGAGCGATTTCGGCGTCGACCGGAGCACTGGCCAACCCCTGCCGGAAGCGTTCCGCGAGAATCTCCACCACCCCCGGATGGGTCGCGAAGAGATCACTCATGTGCGTGGTCAATCCGGGATGCCTGTCCTCCACTGCTGTACAGATCTGCGCGATGTCCCCCCCCGGCCCGGCGTGGCGCCCCGGGGAGATGAAAAGCATGGAGAGAACCACCTCGCCCGCGAATCCCTCCGAGCCCAGCAGGTTCTCCAGCAGCGGTTCGTTGAAATCGTAGTCGAGGCCCTCCCGCCGCTCCATCGAGGAGGCCACCACGAGCGAGGCGTCGTCCCCGAGTTCGACCCGAAGTTGGGCCGCGAGGTGATTGCGCACCCGGTTCACGGCGAGCCGCGGCGTCCCGTGATCCACCAGCGTCACGGCCGGCCGCTGAAGTTCTTCTTCCCGCGCCTTCTTTCGCACCAACGCGGCGAGGATCCGGGCCACCGCCGTGTCGGAGGGATCTTCCAGGGCCACCATGGAAGGCCCCACGCGGACTTCCAACTCCGGCCAGTTCTCGCGCAGTTCCACCACGCGTTGCGGAAGGTACTCGTAAATTGCAGCGCTGTGGCCAAAGAAGAACGGCACGATCAGGAAGGTATCGACCCCTTCCGCACGCTTCGCCTTCAGAAACGGCTCGAAGATCTGCGCCGGCGTCCCGCCCAGTTCGGTCGGATCCACCCTGGTGGAATGGAGCAACGAGACGGGGTGCACCGTCCTTCCAAGGACTCCGCGCAGTTCCCACGCGATGCGCCGAAGGCTCAGGGTCGACTCCGCCCGGTGGGAGCCGTTGTCTACCAGGAGCGTGCAGGGGGAAGAATCGCCGGCCATGTCCGGAGGGAGTGTAGGTCAAGATCAGTCGATGTCCAAACCTCTGCCGGGCCGGAAGGGCGAGTTGCAGAAGCGCCACTGGCCCGCTAGGGTGCCCGCCCATGAGCCGGCCTCCCGTGGCAGCAATCCGCATTGCCCTCCTCCTGGCCGCCTCCCTGGCGGTCGCGGCGGACGCCCTTCCCCGCCACACCGAGTTGACGGCGCCGGAACACAACTACTGGAATCGGCCCCTCGACGATCGGCTCACGCGATTCCTGGCAGACGGGAAGGGGCCGAAGTCGCTGGACACCAGCAGCGAGAAGGCCTTTCTCACCAGCTTTCTCGCCGCCCTCGACATCCCGCCTTCGTCGCAGCTCCTCGTTTTCTCGAAGACCAGCCTTCAACTCGGACTCATCTCTCCCAGCAACCCCCGCGCCATCTATTTCAATGAAGAAATCTCGGTCGGCTACATTCCAGGCGGGAAGATCGAGGTCGCCTCGGTCGATCCACGCCTCGGGGCGATCTTCCATATCTTCGAGATTCCCCGCGGTGAACGACCGCTCGAAGTGACCCGCTCCCGGCGCTGCATGAATTGCCATGCCGCCACCGAGACTCAATTCGTCCCCGGCTTCGTCATCAAGTCCGTCATCCCCGGCCCAAACGGAGGAAGTCTCGACGGATTCCGCATCGGGGAGACCGGGCACCATGTTGCGCTCGCAGATCGTTTTGGAGGCTACTACCTGAGCGGAGCACCCCGTCTCGCCAGGGGCCACGCCAACCGGGTGGGCCGGTTTGTCGACGGCGAAATCGTCACCGAGGACCTCCTCTTCGGGGACCGCTTCGATCTCGACCGCTATCCGGCTCCCGGCAGCGACCTCCTCGCGCACCTCGTTCACGAGCACCAGGCCGGCTTCACGAATCGGGTCATTGCAGCCACCTATCTCACCCGCGCGCTCCTCGCGGAAGGCGGCGGATCTCTCCGCGCGGGGCGGGGCGCCCTCCTCGATGCACGCGCCGGTGAGCTGGCCCGCTACATCCTCTTTGCCGACGAGGCCTCGCTCCCGAAAGGTGGTCTCGACGGCGACCCCGCCTTCCGCAGGGCTTTTCTCTCCAGTCGTCTCCCGGATGCCCGGGGCCGCGCCCTGCGCGACCTCGATCTCCGCGATCGCCTTTTCAAGTACCGCTGCAGCTACATGATCCACAGCCGCGCCTTCCAAGCCCTGCCCGATGCCATGAAACAGCGGGTGCACAAGAAGATTCGAGCCGCGCTCTCACCCGGCGCCGGCCCCGAGTTCGCCTACCTTCCCGTAGACGAAAAGAAGATCATCCTCGCGATCCTCCAGGACACCGCGCCGCGATAAAACTTGGTTCGGTTCGCGAGTGAGATCCGGCCGCCGGTTACCCCTTGTTGAGCACCGCGGCAGGATCCTTTTTGAACTTGGCCTGGCACTTTTCGCAACAGAACCCGACCTCCTGGATGTGGACCGTGGCGGTGCCGGCATCGACTTTCTTGCCGCTGACCGGGCACTTCTGGTTCGCGCAGTTGTCAGCTTCCACCTTCGCGATAAACTTGGCCGGCTCGGCATTGAACTTCTTGAGGCACTTGCCGCAGCAGAAGCCCACCGTCTGGCCCTCATGGACCGCCGTCTTCGAGGCGTCGATGTCCTCTCCGCTGAGCGGGCAGGTGGAATTTACCGGCTTGCCGGCGGCGGCCTTCACCGCGGCTGCGAACTTCTCGCCGGAGGGGTCCTCCTTGAACTTGGCCTGGCACTTCTCGCAGCAGAAGCCAATTACCACGGTGTGCTTGGAGGTGACGGAGGCATCCACATCCTTTCCGCTGACCGGACATTTCTTGTTGAATGGTTCCGCGCTTACCGAGGCCACACCGATCGCGGCTGCTGCAAAGACGAATTTGATGAATGTTTTCATGTTTTGGATAATCTAGGCTGCCATCCCTATAGCCACCACCGCAGCAAATCGATCAAAAAATTCGCCGTCACACTTCTTCCGTCCTCACTCGCCCCCAGGAGTCCGGCCAATAGCGAGAAAAGATTCCGGCTTCGCAGCCGGGGAGATCCCGCCTGCCCCACAACCGGACGGCGGCAGCCGCGCCGGCCGGGACCACCGCCGCGGCGATCCTCGGGTCACGAGGTCCCGTTTTCATGTCACGCCAGGCGACAACGGCAGCGCGCCCGGCGGACGCTGTCTTCCCGCCACCGGAACCGGGGCGCGATCTCCTCACGGGGCCGGCATCCTTCAAAGGTTATCCTCGTCCGGAATGTACGGCAGCGAATCGAGCACCAATTGCAACGCCTCCCGGCGACCGAGGTCTTCCTCTCCGGCCCCGTTGCGGGCATCCCTGGCAAGTTGCTCCAGAAGTCTTGGATTGAGCTTCCCGCGGTAGGGCGACTCGCGCAACATCATCCCCCACGCTCCAAGCACCACCGCCGTCTGGAGATTGTTGCTGGCGTTAACCCAATCGCGAGGCGGGCTCGTGACCGGCACGATCAGTCCGCGGGGATGCTCATGGTCGAGGCGCAGGCCCACCCGGGCCACTACCCGATGCTTTTGAAAGACTTCGTGGTCCAGGGGCTGCAGCTGATAAAGAACAAAGTTAGACTTGTCCGGGTCCAGTCCCTGCGGAACCGAATTGACGTGGGCATCCGGTCCCGCCGCTCCGGCGTAGCCCAGCAGGCGGTAGCTGCGAATGTGATCGGGCTTCACCTCGACCTGCAGGATGGCGGCCCGCGTGATCGGCACTTCCGAGCCGTTTCGCAGCAGCACCCCCATCAGGATGGCGCCGGGATCCCACGGACAATGCACCAGCTCCGCGCCAAGATTGATGCCATTCAAGTCCGCCTCTCCCGCGTCCTCGTAAGTGACGTGATTAATCAACTCCTCGATGCGCACCCCGTTCTTAGGGGGAAGTTTCTTCTCGGTGCGCACGAAGCGCTCCACCAATGTGTAGCTGGCATTTCCCGAAACGATCGGCACCGTCGAACGCGCTTCTTCCTTGCTCGGGACGAAGGGATTATCGGTCAGGGGCGGCAGGTTGGCGAGGGACGGCAGAGCGGCGGTCCGCGCCACTTCCTTGACGCGGTTCACGAAGGCGTCCGGATCGGCCTTCAGAAGCTTGCGCAGCGCCAGATACTCCTCGTCCATGACTTCGGACGGAATCCCGGGCTCCAGTTCGTAAAGGCTCGAACGGGGCGCCGCGGGAGACGGCGCTCTGCCGGGCCCCACGCGGTCTGGTCGGGGAGCCGCCGCCAACAGGATCTGCTTGCGCAGCTCTTCTCGCTGCACCCTCTCCCGCTCCGCCGTCAACCCATCATCTCCCACCGGGATTTTCTGCATCATCCACACCGCGCAGGCCACCAGGGCGGCCGCCGCAGCGGTCACAGCAGCCGGCCGCCGCCACTTGCGGCTCCTATCCAGCGAAACGAGGTTTTCGGGTGCGGGCCGACGGCCGGCACGGCGTATCGCCTCCCGCCGCGCTTCGCCCAGCTCGTGGCTCTCGGTCCGGTATCCCGCCCGGATCAGCTCGGCAAGAGAACGTGCCTCGTCCATGGCCGCCTGCACGGCCGGGTTGACAAGCGCAGCGCGCTCCACTTCGGCCGCTTCACGCTCCGGCAATTCGCCGAGGGCATGGGCCGTGACGCGGGGGTCTTCGGGATGAATGCGCTTCATGACTCTCGTTGGGAGTTCTCTAACAGATCTTCCGGAAGCATGGATCGCAGGCGCTTCAATCCGGTGTGTATGAGGAAGCCGACATTGCCGGAGGTGAGCCCGGTGGCTTCGCTGATTTCGTTATAGCTGAGTCCTTGTTGAAATTTCAGTCGGATGACCTCTCGTTGGTTGTCGGAGAGCCGGTCGAGGGCGTTCATGACCTGGGCCACCCGCTCGTCCCAGTCCACGGCGCGGTCCGGGGCGATGGCATTGCCCTCGAGGCGTGCCGCCTTCTCGTCGTCCAGGTGGACCATGCGCTTCTCCTTGCGGAGAATGTCGAGGGCGCGGTTCCGGCAGACCGTGAAGAGCCACGTTTTGAGCCCCCGCTGCACCTTCTCCCGGTCTTGCTGGTAGAGGCGGATGAAGGTGTCCTGCACGACGTCCCGGGCGCGGTCCAGGTCGTGGACGATGCCCAGGGCATAGCCGATGAGCGGACCCTCGTATTGCGCGAGGGCCTGCTCCACGAATTGCTCGCGGCTTTCGACCGATTTCCCGGATTCGCCCATCGGCCCTCATTGTACAGCAAAAACGCCTGAAACGAGAGGTTCTTAGGCGTTTATGGGTTATTTGTATCCGGTTGCTGAAAATCCGGAATTCCGAGCCCTCCGCGCTGGTTCGCGGTGAACCTGCCGCTCACCCGGCGCTGCCCTGGCTCACGAAGTAGGAGAGATTCTCCAGTTCGAGGGCCAGGTCCACGTTGTTGACGGTGACGGCCTCGGGGACCTGCAGGACGGTCGGGGAGAAATTCAGGATGCCCTGCACCCCGGCCGCCACCAGTTGGTTGGACACCTCCTGGGCCACCTCGACCGGCACGCACAGGATTCCCAGTTTCACTTCGTTCTCCCGGATGAACTGGGCGAGGCGCTCGAGATCGAGGACCGGAACCGAGATACCGCGCTTCAAAACGGCTTCCGGCATCGCGTCGAAAGCTGCCACCACTTCGAATCCCTCCTTTTCGAACCCTCGGTAGCGCAGGAGCGCCGACCCGAGATTTCCGGCCCCGATCAGCACCACCGGCTGCAGGTGTTCACGGCCCAGGACCTCCCGGATCGCGTCCCGCAGTTCCTTCACCGCGTATCCCAAGCCCCGCGTCCCAAACTGCCCGAAGTAGGCCAGGTCCTTTCGCAATTGCGCCGGCTTCACTCCCGCCGCGGCCGCCAGGGCCGACGAACTCACCGTCTCCTTGCCGTTTTCGCGCAATTTCGACAGGCAGCGCTGATAAATCGACAGCCGATAGATTGCCTTTCTGGGGATCTCGACCTTTTCCACGCGCCATCAGAATCGCTTTTAATGCCCTAAAGGTCAAGGATTGGCAGGCAGAAGTTGCCGCGCCCTTACCGGCGGCAAGAGACTCTCCGGCGGGCCGCCCATCGTATCCTGCCGGAAGTTCCTTACGATTTGCCGTCTCCCACTTTCCCCTCCCCTTTCCCGGCGCTCTCACCTTCACTCGCCTCCAGTGAAGGAACTGAAGGACGGCATCCGCTCCAAGGTGCGGATCGATTTCAAGGGCCACGTGCACAAATGGTTTCGGGGGACCGACAAGGAGAAGCGCTGCGCGAACGAGGCCCGCATCCTCAAGGCGCTCGAAGAGCGCCAGTGCCCCTACGTTCCGCGCCTCCTGGAATACCGTCCCGAGGAATTCTACATCGTCACCACCAACTGCGGACAACCCGCCCCCGGGATCTCGCGCGCCAAGTCCGATGCCCTCTTCGCCGAACTCGAGCGGGCCTACGGGGTGCGCCATGACGATCCCGAACCCCGCAACGTCACCTACTCGCCGGTCCTCGGACGCTTCTGTCTCATCGACTTTGAGCTGGCGGAATTGCTGCCCGCCCCCACCGAGGCCTCCGCCCCCGCCGCCAATCTCTGGCGAGTCACCTGGGCCTCGCTCACCCAGCAGGGAGCCCGGCACCCGGCCAACGATGACGCCTTTCTCGCCCTCGAAGTCGGTCCCGCC
>CAUZKZ010000018.1:0-25254 GCA_963580345.1 Verrucomicrobiia bacterium
TGGCATCACGAACCTATCCTGCAAATCCGGAGGCTCTTGTCTAGCAGAAACGCTCAATCGAAGATTCTATCAGCTTCGCAGCATTTTTGGCCAATCACCCTGGCCCGACCCCGACCCGGAGTCGGAGGCGGAGCGAGAGGCGCCGGCCAAACCGAAGCGCCGCGCGATGTGGATCTCCGGCCTTGCCTTGCGCGCCGGACCTCTCGTCGTGCTCGCCATCCTCAACTTCACCGTGATCCTGGACGACCTGCACCAGGTTTCGCAGTTGCCCCACATGAAGGACGCGGCCCTGCCGCAGACGCATCTGAAAACCGATCTCACCCCGCCGTGGGCCGATGACCTCACCGATCAACTCGCCCCTTTCCGGCTCGTCAGCGGGTACGGTCTCTTCCGCACCATGACCATCGATCGCCCTGAAATCATTCTCGAGGGGAGCGACGACGGCCGCGTGTGGCGCGAGTACGACTTCCGGTGGAAGCCGGACGCCCTCGAGGCCCGGCCCCGCTTCGTGGCGCCCCATCAGCCGCGCGTGGCATGGCAATTGTGGTTCGCGTCCCTCGAACGCCGCTTCCATCCTCGCAGCCGCAACGCGGAATGGATGATCGCGCTTCTCCGCGGCCTGCTCGAGAATGACCCGGCCGCCCTGAGTTTCTTCAATGCCAACCCCTTCCCTGACGCCCCCCCGCGTTACCTCCGTGCCCGGCTCTACCAATACGAATTCACCACCCGGGAAGAACGCCGCCGCACCCGACACTGGTGGAAACGCGAACTCGACGGAGAATATCTTCCGGTTATTTCGAGAGAGGCCCTTCGACGGCCGTAGGAAAGGGTTGGAGGGGTCTCGGTGTTGCTTTCCGCCGCTTCACCCACGCGTCCTTCTGGGCCTGCCAGTCGACGCCTTCCCGAATGGCCTTGAAGGTCGGATTGAGGATGTACACGGCCCGGTCGGTACGCCAGTGCCGCGTATCATTGTACTTGCGGCCCCGCCACTCTCGAATCTTCCACCGCATCCGTGGGGTGCCGGATTTTGCAGTGCCGAAGTGCAACCGGCCCTCGATCAATAAGATCACCGGCAGCTTGAGATTGTTCACTTCGTAGAGCTTCTTGTCGAACACCGCCAGGAACACGTTGGGCCTGCCCGGCGCGTCGATCATCTTGCACTTCATAATGCGTTTCTTGGTGCCCGCCCAGTACAAGAGCACATGGGTGTGCACCATCACCTTCTCCTCGCGCGGGTCGGGCCCTCCAAAGGAGTTTTCGATCGCCTGGAAATTCGACTTGGCGTCGGGATGGAGCGGGGCAACAGCCGCTGGTTGCTCGTCCGCAACCGCCAAACCACACAGCAATATGCCGATGGTGATCGTCCAGACCATCTTTCCTCGCTGGCCGGAAGGCTTGGCCGAGTTCCGTCTGTGCCCGGTGTGCGCGTTGAGATTGAAGATCGGATCGGTTTTCATGCTGCCAGCCAGGTTATTCTTGGTTCGAATGTCAACAAGCAAGCATGCATACCAGCGTGGCAGGGGTCAGGTCAACGTTTGAGATCCCTTTCTCGGGCTTCCCCGGCACCTCGGAACCCCATCGCCCTCCCCTCACAAAGAGACCACGCCGCTGCGATCCCTTCCGGGAACGGACCCATCACTTGTCCTGGTTCCCGGGGTGTCGCCCCTCCCACTTTCCCACTTGCCGGCCCCCGGGCGAGTCGCTAGGCAGGGGAGGATGCCCGAGCCCGACCTCAACTGGAACTCGAAACAGGTCACGCACGGCTGGCAGGTGGCGATGCGCACTTTCTTCTGGGGCCTTGGCTTTTCGGAAGAAGATTTCGACAAGCCGCAGATCGGGATCGGGGTCCCGCTTCTCGAAGGCAACATCTGCAACGTCCACGCTTACGAGCTCGCCTCTCACATCAAGGCCGGTTGTGCAAAGGCCGGTCTCATGGGATTCCCCTTCGGCACCCCGGGCATCAGCGACAACCTCACCCAGGCCCTGGAAGGCGGCAATGCTTCCCTGCCCTCGCGCAACCTCATCGCCAACTGTGCGGAAATGGTCACTTCCGCGCACTGCTACGACGCTCTGGTCGGCCTCCATCATTGCGACAAAAACGGTCCCGGATTCGCGATGGCGCTGGCTCGGATGAATTACCCCGGGCTGATCGTGAGCGGCGGCACCATTCTTCCCGGTTGCCACCGGGGCGAAGAAATCACCAGCGCCACGCCCTACGCTGCCCAATCCGCCGTCGCGATGGGAAAAATGGACCCCTCCGAGCTGGAGGATATGGTCCGCCACGCCTGCCCCGGCCCCGGCGGTTGCGGCATTGCAGCCTCCTTCAACACCTGGGGAATCGCCATGGAGGCGATCGGCCTCATGCTGCCCGACAGCTCTTCAAACCCTGCCGTCTCGACCGCCAAGAAGGACGAGTGCGGCCGCGTCGGTAAGGCTGTCAGGCTTCTGTTGGAGAGGAACATCCGCCCGCGCGATCTCCTCACGCGGCCTGCCTTCGAAAACGCGACCGCCGCCATCGCCGCCATCGGAGGATCCACCAATGGTATTCTCCACCTTCTCGCCCTCGCGCGCGAAGCGAATGTCGAGTTCACCCTCCGCGACATCCAGCCCATCCTGCGCCGCACACCCGTCCTGTGCAACTTTGCCCCGCGCGGCACCAAGACCATGGCGGAGCTCCACAAGATCGGAGGTACCGCCATGCTCCTGCGCCACCTCCTCGAGGCCGGCCTCCTCCACGGCGAGTGCCTCACTGTCACCGGCAAATCGCTCGCCGAGAGCTGCGCGCACGCTTCCCCCGTCCCGCCGGACCAGGACCTCATCGCGCCCGCCATCGCACCTTTCAAGCCTTCCGCCGACATCCAGATCTGCTTTGGCAATCTCGCCCCCGATGGCATCGTCTTCAAAGTTTCTTCGCTCCAGGAAGCAACCTTTCGGGGCACGGCCCACTGCTTCGACGACGTCCGCGAAGTCGTCGAGGCCGCACAGCGAAAACGCATCACCCCCGGCTCGGTCGTCGTGCTCCGCTATCTCGGCCCCCTCGCCTCCGGGATGCCGGAAGTCCTCCTCGCTTCCTCCATCCTCACCATCCCCGAACTCTACGGAAAGGTTGCACTGATCTCGGACACCCGTGTCTCCGGCGTCAGCCACGGCGCCATCGGCGTCCACTGCGCACCGGAAGCGGCTGCCGGGGGCCCCATCGCCCTGGTCGAAGATGGCGACGCGATCTCCTTCGACCTCATCGCCGGCGAGATCTCCCTCGAGGTCCCGGCCGCAGACCTCGAACGCCGCCGCGCCAAGTGGACCCCACCCACCCTCCGTTACCGCCGCGGTTACCTTTCAGACTTCGCCGCTACCGTCACGCAGGCCGACCAGGGCTGCGTCAGCCGCTCATTTTCCGTGTCCCAGCCTGGATAGGTTGGCGCTGAAGGTTTTCTCGGAGGGGAAGGGTTCAGTATTCAGGGTTTCGTGCACAGACTGCCGTGCGCTGGAATGAGATGCGGAGCTCGCGCCCTCTTCGAACCCTGAACGCCGCCCACCGCCTAAGGAACTCACTCCCAGCACGCCGGAAGACGCGCTACGGTCTCCCGCACGATCGAGATGATGCGCTCGCGCTCGGTGGCGCCGAGGTGCGCGAAGTCCTCGTGCCGGCCCTGGAGGGCTTCCCAGAGTTCCGCCAGCACCGCATCGCGGACGGCGGGCGGAAGCGAGTCGAAGGCCACGGAGTGAATCAGGAACGAGCATCGGTTCTTGAAGAGCCGGCCGTAGAGGCGCAGCTGGCGCAGCGAGTGCCCATCCTTGCTCTTCCTGCTCCCGGCTTCGAAGGCTTCCGCGAAAGCGCGATTTCCTTCCACGCCGTCACCGAGATCGAACTCCTCGCAAAACAGGAACGCGCGCACGATCTTCCCGGCAGAATCACGGGCGGAACGCGCCGACATCCCGGACGCATCGTCCAGGTCCGCCTCCGGGTCGATCGCCCGCTGCAAGTATGTCAGGCGCCGGTACTCCATGGCCGCCTTGGTCAGCAGATTGTGGGTCCTGCACTGATGCTCGAGAACCATCAAGGAGACGATGTCGCTGGTCGGCTGCAGGTATTTCGAGGTGTCGATCTTCCCCTGCAGCGTTTCCCAATTCGCTCCGGCCTCGAAGTCGAAATCGGTTCCTCCGCCGTCCTCGCGTTGAGACGCGACGGTGTTGCCCATGTGGCGAAAGTTTCCGTGGTGCCCGGTGACGAACCATCCTCCCCATCGTTCCTTGAGCGGACTCGCGTCGGTGGTGAGGTAGGTCCCCGCCGCGAGGATGGGATGCCCGTTCTCATTCGGAAACACGGAGCGCACCATCAGTCCCGGCACCAGCTCGGTCCGCGAGGTCCCATGGCACTGCAGGCAGGAGTTGTCGCGCCCCGCGAAGTCCGGCTTTCCGACCTTCCCCATGTCGAGCAGGTAGAACACCGGTCCGAGAACCGGATCGGTCGCGATCACCTCGATGTGCCCACCCGGCACGTACCCGAGGTAGGTGTCGAGCGAGTGGTAAACCGCGCGCGGGTTCGTGTAGCGGATCAGGTTGTTCTGCTTGCTGGTGCGCGAGAAGACCAGGGCCTGCGACTCCTTCGGAATACCCAACTGCTTGAGGAGGGTGCCCACCACCTCCAGGGGTTCGCCCGCCGGTTTCTCGATCTTCCCGCTCTCCCATCGCTGCGCCAGCCGCGCCATGGCATCGGTCGAGACCGTGTCGCTGTACTTGATCGGGGCCAGTTCGAAGAAATCGCGCTGAGCAACGACACCGGGCGAGGCTGCGCACAGTCCGAGAGCGATGAGTGGGGTCAGTCTTTCCATTCGGGGAACGTCGCTCATCTTACGCGGCCGGTCCCACAAATCTAAGCACGAATGCCCCCTCGGCAATTGGTGCTCAGACTTCCGCAGGATCCGACCGGAACTCTTGCCGGTGACTCGCCTCCGGCCAGCGCGGCTCACGAATTCGGCGGAGGGCCCTTTTCTCCCTCGCCAAAGCACGCTTCGAATCGGAAAACCTCGCCGGAGATCGCGGTCCCCGTGCGCCGGAGCCCACTCGTAGCTCGTTTTTCAAATCCGATAATGCAACCGATCGAGACCACTCACCAGAAATGCAACAGCCCCGCGGCGCCGTGAGGCGACCGCGGGGCTGTTATTCCCCCCCAAAAAGTGCTAGCGCGTTTATGCCTCCGCTCCGTATTTAGACAAGGTTAAATCAGAAAAGTTCTGAGGTTTTCCGACGATGTAAATACGCCTTGTTCAGGCTAATTCCGGAGCACAACCTGCTTCTACGAAGTCAAACAGACCTTCCCTTCATCAGTTTCTCCCTTTTTTGGACTCCCATGAATCCCGACAAGAACAAGAATCATTCTAATCAGGTCGAACCCAGTTCTTCCGAGGCGGAACTTATCGCGGTCCGCCGGGAAAAACTCCTGAAATTGCGGGAGTTGGGGGTCGATCCTTACGGCGGCCGGTTCGATACCGACACCTCGCCCGGGGAGCTGAAAGCCGATTTTTCCGAGGATCGCCCGGTGCGGGTCGCCGGGCGCCTCCTCGCCATCCGCGACATGGGAAAGTCGATTTTCTTTGTGCTGGGCGATGTCCACGGCCGAATCCAGGGCTATCTCAACCAGAAAGGCGTCTCCGAGGAGGACTGGGCGGTGTGGCAACTGTTAGATCGCGGCGACTGGATCGGGATCATCGGCACCACCTTCACGACCCAGAAGGGAGAACCCACCGTGAAGGTGGAATCGCTGCGGATCCTCGCCAAGTCGCTGCGCCCCATGCCCGACAAGTGGCACGGTCTCTCGGACCGCGAACTCAAGTACCGCAAGCGCCACCTCGACCTCATGGCCAACGAGGCCAGCGCCGACCTCTTTGTCCTGCGCTCCCGGATCCTTGCGGAGATCCGCAATTTCTTCCACGACCGCGGCTTTCTCGAGGTGGAAACGCCCATGCTGCAGGACGTGGCGGGCGGGGCGGCAGCGCGGCCCTTCGAGACCTATCACAACGCCCTCGGCATGCCTCTCACTCTCCGCATCGCACCCGAACTCTACCTGAAGCGCCTCCTGGTCGGCGGATTCACCAAGGTCTTCGAGCTCAACCGCAATTTCCGAAACGAGGGGATCTCGCGGCGCCACAATCCGGAGTTCACCATGCTGGAAGCCTACTGGGCCTTCGTCGACTTCGAGATGATGGCGGAACTGGTGGAAGAATTGGTGTGCGATCTTGCCGAAAAGTTTTGCGGCACCCTGCAGATCGAGCACAAGGACGAGGAGGGTAACCCGCTCCGCACCATCGACCTCTCGCGTCCCTGGAAGCGCGCCACCTACCAGGACCTCGTCAGGGAAGCTGCCGGTGAGGACTGGTTCGAACTCTCCTCCGCGGAACGCCGCGCCCGCGCCGAGAACGACTTCCACCTCGAGATCGGGATCGGCCTCGAGGACTACGAGGTCACCCAGCAGGTCTTCGAAAAATTTGTGGAGGAGAAGACTTTCGACCCCTGCTACGTCACCCATGTCGACGCCAAGCTCGTTCCCCTCGCCAAGCTCAATTCGGAAAACCCGGACGTCATCGACGTCTACGAGCTCATCATCAACGGCCAGGAAATCTCCCCCGGCTACTCCGAGCTCAATGATCCTGACGCCCAGCGCCGGCGCTTCGAAGAGCAAAGCGGTGGCGAAGCGCAACAGATCGACCACGACTTCGTGGAAACCCTCGAACACGGCATGCCCCCCGCCGGCGGCATCGGCATCGGCATCGACCGCCTCATCATGCTCCTCACCGGCGCCCCCACCATTCGCGACGTGGTCCTCTTTCCGCAGTTGAAGCGCAAGGAGTGATCCCAGGCGCTCATGGAGGATCCCTCCCAGGGAATGGGCCCACTGCCGCTCCCGGCTCACGCCTCGAATCATGAGGCCCCTCTGCGGTCACGAATCGAGCATGTGGCCACCCGCAGCTGCCCCTTTTGGGGTAGCGCCGGGGCCGCCGCGATGCGTCGGCAAGAGCGGGGAGCGGGACCTTCCTTCTTCTCCACCACTCTGGAACCGCGCCAATGATCAACGTTTCCTAAGCGCTTATCTGCAGCCCAATCTCGCCGTGAAAGCGGATGAGTCTTGCACGTTTCTGCGCTACGTTTATTCCAAAGGAGCCCGTCGCGATGGAGGAGGAAGAACGGTACGAAATCAAAGGCAAGATCGGTGAGGGTGGCCGGGGGGCGGTGTATCGCGCCTACGACCGGCAGCTCCACCGAAATGTCGCCATCAAGCGCCTCTTTACCAACGGAGCGGACGACGGCGAATCCAGGGAGGACCTCATCAAGGAAAGCCACGCCCTTTCCGCCATCAATTCGCCTCACATCGTCCGGGTCTTCGATATGGCCAAGGACGAAGAAGGCCCTTATGTCGTCATGGAGCTCCTGGAGGGCAAGACCCTCCACGAGATCGTCTCCCGTGCCCCCCTCGTCCCGCAGGAGTTCATGACCATCGCGGAACAAGCGCTCGAGGCCCTCATCGCGGCCCACGAGGCCAAGCTCCTGCACCGCGACATCAAGCCCGGCAACCTCATGCTGACCTGGCTTCCCAGCGGCCGCATGCAACTCAAGCTCCTCGATTTCGGGCTCGCCAAGTTTACCGAAAAACCGGCCGTCCAGACCATGCGGCAGGAGGGCTCCGTCCTCGGTTCGATCTACTTCATGGCCCCCGAACAGTTCGGGCGCAGTCCCCTCGATGTGCGCACCGACCTCTATTCGCTGGGCTGTGTGCTTTATTATGCGCTCACCGGCCAGTTTCCCTTCAACGGAGGCACTGCCACGGAGGTGATGGCTGCCCATATCCAGGGCGACTGCCATGATCTCGCACCCTTGCGTCCGGATCTCCCGCCTGCTCTCGCCCGTTGGGTCATGCAGCTCATTTCGCGCGAGATGGATGACCGGCCCGCCACCGCGCAGGAGGCCCTCGACAGGTTCGAACTCGCCAAGCAGGACACCACCCCGGTCTCCACGGAATCGGTTCCGTCCCGGCCGCGCCTCATCACCGGCCGCGAGGCCGAAACCGGCACCCAACCCGTGCCTACCGCTGCCCAGGGGCTGCACTCTCACACCACCGCCACCACCACCATCTTGTCTGCCCCGGGACGGGGGCCGGATCGCACCAAGAAATCGCCCCTTCCTCCCTGGGTCCTCGCCACGGGAAGCATCCTCCTCTTGTCGATCGTGGCCCTGGGAGTCGCGATGGCAATGCGGGGCGACCCGGGCAAGACCGTCACCCCGCCTACCCCGATACAAGGCCCGGTCAACCCGAATGCAATCGCCCCGGCGCCAGCGCCCGGTCCCCATCCCGGCCCGGTAAAACCGGCGGAGAAACCGAATCCGCCGGACAAGCCGAAGTGGAACGCCTCGGAGGACTTCAAGAGGAAGGACCAGAATGGCGACTTCAAACTGAGCTCCGACGAGTTCGTCGTGACAAAGGACGATCCCTGGAAATCGGACCTGCAAAAACGTTTCAAGGAGCTCGACAAAAACAAGGACGGCTCGCTGACCCTCGCGGAATTCAAGCACTGGAAGCAGGACAAGAAGTAAGAATCGCCATGCTCCACCCGGCCCCCGAGCGCGGACCGACGACTCGCGGTGAACGCTGGACCTTCGCGATCTTCCTGGTCGCCATCCTCGCCCTCTTCACCGCCGATATCGTCGTGAACTACTCTCCCGCCAAGCTGGGCGGACTGTTCGTCCTTCTTTTCTGGATCCCCCTTCTCGCCACCCACGAAGCCGGTCACGCTCTCGCCGCCAAACTCCTCGGATGGCATGTCGGACGAATCACGCTCGGGTTCGGTCGCTCCTGGAAGCGCCTCCATCTCGGGGCGGCTCGCCTTGATATCCGCTCTTTCCCCATCACCGGATTCGTCAAGTGCGTGCCCACCCACCTCCGCCAGCCCCGCCTTCGCAATGCCCTCGTCTACTTCGCCGGTCCCGGGACGGATCTGCTCGTCGCGGCGCTCGTGATCGTGGTGGTCGGACCCGAGCGCCTTCTCACCCCCAGCGAAAACTACGGCCTGATCGCCCTGCAAGGCCTCGCCCTCGCCGGCCTGGCGCAAGGGGTCATGAATCTCATTCCCTTCTCGTCCGGATCGGGAGGCATGGAGAGTCCCAGCGACGGGCTCGGCATCATTCTGAGCCTCACCCTTCCCGATCGCCACTTCGCCCGACAAATCGAAGCCTTCCGCGAACTTGGCGACGAGTACTTCGAGGACCGCCAGTCCGCCCCGGAACCGGAGCCAGACGAATGGTGGAAGCGGGATCGGAGATTGTGAGGTTCCAAGACCAACCTGGACACGATCTTTGAGCTACTGAGATTTGTCTCCTGAAGCTTATCTGGAAATTGGAGAGTCGAGTTTTCGCCGAACAGAACCAGTTCCGGAGTCCCCGATGCGACGTCACAGCCGACACAGTGAAGACTCGACGAACCAATTTCCAAATAAATTTCAATGTCAGTGCGCACATTCCAAAGGGAAGGGGCAAGGATCTGCGAACGGGTTGGAGTCTCATCGCGAGCAACCAGTTGGCGGCGAAAATCTCACGGTCCAAGTTCCAAATAACCCTCAATCCCCAGGACTCAAATCGCAAAGGGGAACCATTCCTCGAGCCTCAATCGTTTGGTCCCCTGAGATTTGTCGCCTGAAGTTTATTTGGAAATTGTGGGTTCGAGTCTTCGCCGGACACCACCGGTTCCCGATTTCCCAATTCGACCTCGCAGTCGATACCCGCGCTCCAAACCAGCTCCCAGCGTGGACGTGAACGGGGTGACGGTTTGGTGTCTCATCGCGAACAGCCAGTGGGCGCGGAAAACTCGACGACCCAGTTTCCACATAAATCTCAAACCCCTCTCAAACCCAATATACCCTTCCAAAAAAGGGGCACTGCCCCATTCAAATCTGCGCCCACCCCTTCGTCCTGCTCACAGCCCGATCCCAAAGTCTCCGTGTCTCGCTCGTATCCTCCTCTCCCGGCTCGAACCGCCGCTCGACGCCCCAGCTCGCGCTGAACTCCTTGCGGCTCCCCCACACTCCGCACCCCAAACCGGCCAGGGCCGCCGCGCCGAAGGCGGTCGTCTCGATATTGACCGGCCGCACGACCCGGCGCTGCAGAAAGTCGCTCTGGATCTGCATCAAGAGGTCGCTGCGCGCCGCCCCGCCATCCACGCGGAGTTCTCTCAGCTCCACCCCGGAGTCCTTCTCCATACACTCTAACAGCTCCACGCATTGCAGCGCCACCGCTTCCAGTGCGGCCCGGCACAGGTGCGCCTTGGAGGTCCCGCGCGTCACCCCGAACATCGCTCCGCGCGCAAAGGGATCCCAGTGCGGCGCTCCCAGGCCCGCGAAGGCCGGCACCAGCACGCAGCCTCCGCTGTCGGGAACCGTGGCCGCCAGGAGGTCCACTTCCGGAACACTCTCCACGATCTGCAACTCGTCACGCAACCACTGGAAGAGCGCTCCGCCGATGAAGACCGAGCCCTCCAATGCATACGTCACCTCACCGCCGATGCGCCAGCCCACGGTTGTCAACAGGCCGCTCTGTGACGACACAGGCTGCCCGCCGGTATTCATCAGGAGAAAACAACCGGTCCCGTAGGTGTTCTTGGCCATTCCCGCCTCGAAGCAGGCCTGCCCGAAGAGGGCCGCTTGCTGGTCGCCCGCCATGCCCGCGATCGGGATGCCCATCCAATCTCCCACCACCCCGCTGGAGTCCACCACTTCCGGCAACATCGAGCGAGGCACCCCGAATGTCTCCAACAACTGCTCGTCCCACTGCAGGGTATGGATGTTGAAAAGATTCGTGCGCGAGGCGTTCGAGACGTCCGTCACGTGCACCTTGCCCTCCGTGAGTTTCCAGACCAACCACGAGTCCACTGTGCCAAAGCGCAGCCGTCCCGCCTCTCCGAGGTCGCGCGCCCCTTCCACGTGCCCGAGAATCCACTCCACCTTGCTGGCACTGAAGTAGGGATCGAGCCGCAGTCCGGTCCTGGCCGTGACGCTCTCCTCCAATCCCAGTGCCTTCAATTCCTGGCACCGCTCCGCGGTCCGGCGGTCCTGCCAAACGATCGCATTGTGGATCGCCTCCCCCGACTCCGCGTCCCACACCACCGTCGTCTCGCGCTGGTTCGTGATCCCGATTCCCGCCACGGACCCGCTCTCCGCCCCTGCCATCACTTCCTCCATCGTCGCGAGCTGCGATGCCCAGATTTCCTCCGCATCGTGCTCCACCCAGCCCGGTTGCGGATAGTGCTGCCTGAATTCGCGCTGCGCCGACGCCACCGCCTTCCCGCATTCGTCGAATAAAATCGAGCGCGAACTGGTGGTTCCCTGGTCGAGCGCGAGCACAAACTGCATTACGCCGCCAAACCACCGCACGGGGCGCCGCTTTTCAAGCGCCAAGCCCATCTCCCCACCGCACGTGGCGGCGCTTTCCAAGCGCCAAGCCCCTTCCCTACTTTCCAGGACGGCTCCTGCCCCCAGCCTCTGCAAGGCGCTGGTCAGGGAGGCCCGGTGACGGGTGGGAATAGTCCGCCACCCCTGCCGGACCCAAACTCCCTAACAACGGTTAATCAATAACCCATTGACCACCGGGCTTGCATTTTATCCGCTCTCTCCAATCGCCACTCAAATGAAATACACAGTCGCCTCTCTCGCCATCGTCAGCCTTTGTCTCACCTCCTGCGGGGGCAAATCGAAAAAAGAAAAATCGGAAACCAGCAAGGAAACCAAAGTGGAAGTTTACGGAAAACTCGAGGACGGGCGTGAAGTGAAAAGCTTTACGTTTAGCAACAAGGACGGAGTGGTGGCGAAGGTCATCGAGTACGGTGCCATCCTGGCCGGCCTCGAAGTCCCTGACAAAAACGGAATCGTCAAGGACGTCACTCACGGGTACGACGACCTGGCGGGCTGGCTCACCAACTCATCCTACTTCGGCGCTTCGGTCGGACGCTACGGCAACCGCATCGCCGCCGGCAAGTTCTCCATCGATGGCAAGGAGTACACCCTCGTCACCAACAACGATGCCAACCATCTCCACGGCGGCACGGTCGGCTTCGACAAGGTGCTCTGGAAGGGCAAGGCAATCGACGGCGGCGTCGAACTCACCTACACCAGCAAGGACGGCGAAGAGGGCTACCCCGGCAACCTCGATCTCACCGTGACCTACTCCCTCAACGACAAGAACGAGTTGAAGTGGACCGTCAAGGCCGCCACCGACAAGGCGACCCCCATCAACGTCGTGCAGCACGCCTACTGGAATCTCAGTGGCGACCCCACCACCTCCATCAACGACCACGAATTGACCATCGCCGCCGACAACTTCCTCCCCACCGACGAGGGGCTCATCCCCACCGGCAAATTCGGCCCGGTGGAGGGCTCCCCCTTCGATTTCACCAAGGCCACCGTCATCGGGGAGCGCATCGATGAGCCCAGCCTCCCGCTCAAGCTAGGCAAAGGCTACGATCACTGCTGGGTCTTGCGAGAGGGGAAGGGCGTCCGCTTCGCCGCCAAGCTCCGCGATCCCAAGACCGGCCGCACCATGGAACTCAGCACCGAACAACCCGGCATCCAGTTCTACGGCGGAAATTTCCTGGACGGCACCTCCACCGGAAAAGGCGGCGTCAAGTACGCCCACCGGACCGCCTGCTGCCTCGAAACCCAGTTCTTCCCCGATTCCCCCAACAAGCAGGAGAACCCCGCATTCCCAAGTTGCATCCTCAAGCCCGGCGACACCTACAACCACACCATGGTCAGCAAGTTCAGCTGGTAGGTGCCGGATCTCGGCTGGTCGCTTCTCGGGCAACGATCAAGGGTCGCAACTCCGCGGCCCTTTTTCTACTCACAATCATCCCCCCCGACTCGCCGACCTCCCGACCTCCCGACCTCCCGACCATCGCCCCCCAAATCAACCATGGATCTCCTGACCATCATCTCCTTCATCTTCTTCACCGGCCTGGTGGCGGTCCTCACGTGGCGGCTCACCCGGGGACGACTGGCCGATACGGAAGAAGGATACTTCCTGGCGGGGCGCAGCCTCACGGGGGCCATCATCGCGGGTTCGCTCCTCCTCACCAACCTCTCCACCGAACAACTGGTCGGCCTCAATGGAGGCGCCTTCGCGGACGGCCTGGCCGTGATGGCCTGGGAGGTCATTGCCGGAGCCTCCCTCGTGGTCCTGGCCCTCTTCTTCCTCCCGCGCTACCTGAAGTCCGGCATCGCCACCGTGCCCCAATTTCTCGAGGAGCGCTACGGACCAGGCACTCGCGCCCTCACCACCTTCATCTTTATCGTCGCCTACATGCTCATCCTGCTTCCCTTCGTTCTTTTCCTGGGGGCCAAGGGGCTCGACGGGATGCTGAACCTCCAGGAGATGTTCGGCTTCAGCGAGGAAGGAACGATCTGGGCCGTGGTCATCTTCATCGGGGTGGTGGGCTCCGCCTACGCCATTTTCGGCGGCCTCCGCGCCGTGGCGATCTCCGACTCCTTCAACGGGCTGGGCCTCCTGGTGGGCGGCCTCATGATGACCTTCTTCGCCTGGCGCGCCGCCGCCGGCGACGGATCCTTTGCCGACGCCTTCTCCGAACTCAAGGCCGACAAACCCGAGAACCTGAAATCCCTGGCGGGCTCCGGCAAGCCGTTGCACTGGCCCTCCCTCTTCACCGGCGTCCTGCTCCTCAACTTTTTCTATTGGACCACCAACCAGCAGATCATCCAGCGCACCTTCGCCGCCAAGAACCTTGCGGAAGGTCAGAAAGGCGTCCTCCTCGCCTCCTTTTTCAAGATTCTCGCTCCCCTCATCCTGGTGCTCCCCGGCCTGCTGGCCTACCAGATCTTCGCCAGGGATCCGGAGATCGACGTCGCCACTGTCGACCAGGGAGAAGTCTATGGAATGCTGGTGCGGACCGTCCTGCCCAAATGGCTCACGGGGTTTTTCGCCGCCGTCGTGATGGGTTCCATCCTTTCAACCTTCAATTCCGTCCTGAACTCCAGCGCCACCCTCTTCTCGCTCGGCGTCTACAAGAAGCTCATCAAGCCCGGCGCCACCCAGCATGAAATGGTGCGGTCCGGGAGGATCTGCAGCGCCCTCGTGGCAATCTTCGCCATTGTCTTCGCGCCCCTCGTCTTCCTGAACGTCGAGGAACTCTTCAACCACTTCCAGGCTCTCAATGGCATCTACTTCATTCCCATCCTCGCCGTTTTAATGTTCGGCTTCTTCAACCGCACCGCCAACGGCATCACTGCCATCATCACGGTCGTGATCGGCCTCGGCGCGATGGTGCTCGGAACCTTCGTGATCGGCGGAAGAATCGAAGCGGCCTGGGGGAAAGCGGGCGGCTTTCATTACATGGGCCTCGTCTTCGTTGGCCTGCTCGTCCTCCAGTCCCTCCTCCCCTCCATTCTCGGTGCGGGGGCCAGACGCAGCTCCCCCTACGTGCAGCAGGATGCCCACGCCGTTGACCTCACTCCCTGGAAACACGCCAAGCCGGTCGGCATCGGTCTCATCGTCTTCGTTCTCGCTCTCTATACTCTGTTCGCAATCTAAGTGGCCGCTTGCCGCCCACGATCCCACCAACTAGAACCGCCTCCTCACCGCGCCGGGAACCTCACAATGCCCCTTCAGCACAACGAACCACTCGCCGACCTCGCGGTCGATGCCAGAGCGCACCTCCGGCACTTCTACGATCAGGACGCCGACCTCGTGGCCGCCGCCCCCGGGCGCGTCAACCTCATCGGTGAACACGTCGATTATTGCGACGGATTCGTTCTCCCGCTCGCCATCGACCGTTATGTCGTCATCGCCGCGGCCCTCAATGGATCCCAGGAGGCGCGCCTCCGGACTCTCCACCACGATGGCGAGGCCATCATTCCCCTCGAGGGAGAACTGCAGCTCGGGGATCCAAATTGGTCGAACTATATCCGCGGCGTGCTCGAGGGATTCCGGGCGCGCGGCAACTGGCCCGTGCCCGGCTTCAACGCCGTCATCGTCTCGAGCGTTCCTAGCGGCGGCGGTCTCTCCTCCTCCGCCGCACTCGAGTTGGCCGCCGCCACCCTCCTCGAAGGATTCGTCGACACGGTCCTCGACACCAAGGAAAAAGCCCTTCTCTGCCAGAAGGCGGAGCACGATTTCGCCCGGGTCCCCTGCGGCATCATGGACCAGTTCGCCGCCGCCTTCGGCAAAAAGGACCACCTCGTCCTGATCGATTGCCAATCCCAGGAGCCGGAACTGGTCCCCTTTCACGCCCCGGACCTGAGCATCCTGATCGCCAACACCACCGTCTCCCACCAGCTCGCCCTCAGCGAATACGCTAACCGCCGCCAGAACACCGAGGACGGTCTCGCTGCCATCGGCAAGGCCAGTTGGCGTGATGTCACCATGGAAGACGTCGAAGCGCAAAAGGAAGTGGTGGGCGACGTCGTCTACCGCCGCTCCCGCCACGTTGTCAGTGAGATCGCCCGCACTACGGAAGCCGCCGAGGAATTGCGCCAGGACGACTACGCCGCTCTCGGACCCCTCATGGCCGGCTCTCACCAATCGCTCCGTGACGACTTCGAGGTGTCCTGCCGGGAACTCGATATCATGGTCGAGATCGCCAACCGCATCGGATTCGAAGGTGGTGTCCTCGGCTCCCGCATGGTCGGCGCCGGCTTAGGCGGCTCCACCGTCAGCCTCTGCCGCACCGACAACGTCCGCCAGATCGCGGCAGAACTCGCCGACAGCTATCGGGAAGAGACCGGCCTCACGGCACAACTCTTCGCCACCCGCCCGGTCGATGGCGCGCGCCGGCTCTGAGGTGCAGCCCCGCCGCCTCCTCGCCTGCTTCCAAAGAATCCCGGCCGCGTGACGATCCGCCGTCTCAATCGCAACGAATACAACTACACCCTTCGGCGCCAGTTTACCGGATTCAGGACCTCGTCCTCGCCATCGTGGAGTCCTACCCGTTCCGGAACCGCAGCGCGAAACGGTGATCGTGGCGGCGCTTTCCAAGCGCCAAGCCTGGAACGGTGCGTCCCTCCGGATCGCGGAAATGAGGGAGATGGCTCCGAGGCGGACGTGGCGCTTGAAATGCGCCGCCACATTCCTACTCGAAACACCACAAGTGCTCATGGGTCCGCACCAGCAACCTCTTCCCGATTGCAACCGGTGAAGCCACCAGCGTCTCATGCAACTCGTTCGCCTTGACGTCTTCCAGCCCCTTTTTCGTGATCGTCCCGCAGAACACCGTCCCGTCCGAACGGCCGCAATAGAGCTTGTTGCCGGCGACGAGCGGCGAAGCAAAATACTTCGGTGCTGCGACCGGAAATTGCGCGTCCCACACCACCTTCCCCGTCTTCGCATCGAGACAGGTCACCGTGCCGCGCTTCGTCCCCTTGTCGCTCAGCACAAAAAATTTTCCTTTGTAGGCCGCGGGGGTGCAGGAATCGGCTCCCAGTCCCTCTTTCGTCCAGAGCTGCTTGTTCTTCGTGGTAGTGCCGCTCCCTCCCATTTTCACCCCCGCCAGGTAGTCCCCGCGCCCGAAGGGCACGATCGCGATTCCCTCCGTGGCGGCCGCCGACGCGATCACGCGCCAATTCGGCTTTTGGTCGAGATTGAAGCCTCCATGCCGCCAGAGCTCCTTGCCGGTCTTGGAATCGTGCCCGGTCAGGTGATCGCAACCCCACGTCACAATCGTTTCCACTCCGTCGATCGTTTCCACGAACGGAGTGGTGTAGGCATCCTGCGCCTCCGCCGGCGCCTCGTAGTCGCGCGGCGTGCTCCAGAGCTCCTTTCCCGTTTTCCGGTCGAAGGACAGGAGAAAGGACGGATTGTGGTTGTGCATCAGGGCCACCACCAAATTACCGCCCGCGATGATCGGTGAGGTGCCCCGATCCCACTTCAACCCGTCTTCGGCGTACTCCTTGTGCAGGTTCTTGTCCCAGATCTTTTCGCCCTCCATCGTGAGCGCCGCCAGCGTCCCCGATTTGAAGTAGACGAAGAGTTGCTTCCCATCGGTGAGCACCGAGGGATTGCTCCCACTCCCGGCGTTGCGGTGACGCGCCGGCGTTTCCATTCCGTAAACCCGCCGCCAGAGTTCCTTGCCGCTCCAATCGAAGGTCACCACCCCGTCTTTTCCTCCAATCGCGCAGGTCAGGTAAATCTTCCGGTCCCAGACCACCGGCGTCGAACAACCCCGCCCCGGCAGGGCCGCCTTCCACGCCACCTTCTTTTCAGGACCGAACTCCGCCGGCGGGTCCGCCATCGGCGCCACCCCGTGACCGGTCTCCCCCCGCCAGTTCGGCCAGTTCTCGGCCTGGAGTTGGGACAGCGGGAGAAGTCCCGCCGCGACCATCAATCGAACTCCGGCCTTCATTACCACGATGCGGGATTGGGTCTTCAAACCACGGGGAGTCGAGGAGTTTCGCGAGCGGCTACTTCTCGTCGGCATAAGCCTGCCACCTCTTTTGAATTTCCTCCCGGGTGGGCAGCTCACCGTCAAAAATGACGAAACTGTACCTGACCTTCAACGCACTGTCTCGCTTGATCTCCTTCTCGAAGAACGATCCGAAGCGGCCGTAGTCGCGGTACGCCGAGTGGCGGGTTCCCTTCGGGTTATCCGGATGGTTCATCTGCACCACGCTGTGGACCTGTCCCCCCAACACGTATGTCTCCGCAATCCATGGCAGATCGCGCTCCTTTTTCACGTTGGTGCCCTCCTTCGGGAAAATGTACTTCAGCTTCTTCCTGTCGATTGCGTCCGCCGGACGGTACTGGATTCCGGCGTGCTCGGGATCGCCCTTGAGAAAGATATCGCCGTACTTCGCTGCCAGCACACTCTGGAAGTCGATGACAAGGCGGGCTGGCCCCCCGCTCGGCTGCTGGATCCGCATGGACCGCTCCTCATCCATCAACGGCTTCCCTTCGTTGTCGTGCCATTGGGTGAACGATACAATGGAAGCGAGATTTCCGCCTGCGCTCTTGTTCAGGAATTTCTGGTGCACGATATCCCCCCCGGCCATATGCCAGCGGTCGAAGTTCTTCCCGGCGAACTCCAGGCGGTTCCATCCCAGGAAAATCCCCCGGTGGTGCGTGTACAGTCCGCCGGCACCCTTCGTGATCGGCTTCTTCCCTTCCGCGTCGAATACATGAAGATACGGCTTGTAGGTCTCATGGTGCCGCTCCTTCGACGAGGTATCGTGCTCGTACATGTAACGCACCAACACCTTCTCGCCCGATACCACGTCGAGGTGTTTTCCCTCCGTGTCCTTGATTTCCAGTTCAGCCGCCAGGGGCCAGGCCAGTGCGGCCGTGACGGCGAAAGCGGCAATTGCAGTCGTTTTCATCGCGATGTGAGACCTATACCCCGCATTCCCGCCAGGTTATCAAGCTAATCCCTCTCCCATTCCCCTCTCGGCCGGGCATTTTCTCTAGATTTCGCCCGTTTCTCGCACCTACTGCCTCCGGAACTTCCACTCGCGGCCTCGCCCCGCGAAACCGGGCCATAACCCAGTTTTTGACCGTTCCCGGATGGCCTCGCTTCATGCCCGAATCCCTCTCCCCCGCCTCGATCACACCGAGCACGTCCGCCTCATGATGGACATCATGGTCCTCGCCCTCTGGTCCGATTCGACCCGCGTCGCAACCTTCATGTTCGGCAACGCCGTGAGCGGGCGCAATTTCTCCTTCCTCGAAGGCGTCAGCGGCGGCCATCACTCCATCTCCCACCACAAGGGAGACGGCAACCAACTCGACCAGTACCAGGTCATCAACACCTGGCACGTCACACAATACGCCTACATGCTGCAGCGTATGAAAGAAATCAAGGAGGACAACGGCACCCTCCTGGACCACTCCATGGTGCTCTTTGGCTCCGGCATTCGGGACGGCAATCAGCACAACCCGCACGACGTTCCCATCGTGCTCGCCGGCAAGGCAAACGGCCAGCTCAAGACCGGCCGCCGCCTCAGCTACGACAGGGATACCCCCCTCTGCAATCTCTACCAGGGCATGCTCAAGCGCGTCGGCGCCAAGGTCGAAAAGTTCGGCGATTCCTCCGGCGAGTTGCCGAATCTCTGAACCGCCCGCAGCGCCGCCGCCGCCGGTTGCCCTCCCAGTCTCGCGAATTCGACGTTGAAGGATCGACGTTGCACATTGAAGCTATCCTGCCATGCCAACCCGCCGCCGCTTCCTCGCCACCACTGGTTCCACCCTCGCCGCCACTGCTGTGACTGCCGCGCAGAAAAAGGATCCTCCCCTCTTTTCCTTTGGGCTCATGGCCGATTGCCAGTACGCCGATGTGCCGGCCGCGGGTGCACGCTTCTACCGTGAGAGCCCGCGCAAGCTCGCCGAGGCCGTCGCAAAACTCAACCAACGCGATCTCGCCTTCAGTTTTCATCTCGGCGATTTCATCGACCGCGATATGAAGAGCTTCGACGATCTCGCTCCCATCGCCGCCAGGTTGAAGTCGAAGCTTTACCATGCCCTCGGCAACCACGACTTCGACGTCCCCGACGATGCAAAATCCAAGGTCCCCGCCAGGCTCGGGCTCGACAAGACCTACTACAGCGTCCGGAAGGACCGTTTTCGGTTCGTGGTGATCGATACCAAGGATCAAAACGCCTTTTCCTTTGTGGATGTCCACCCCGACCGCCTGCAGGTCACCGGATTCGGCCGCCAGGAATCCCGCCCCCTCAAGTTCCGTTGAGCCCCGGCCGGTCACAACAGGCCTTCTCCCCGCCGGTCATCGATTGCCCCTGATCCCTCCTCGCGATTCGATGATCCCCCAACCGCCACCCATCTCCCTCTCAACACTTGACACTTAATACATTTACTCCGGATGCACCGTCCCTCGCATGAATCGCTGCCCGGCTGCCGAAACGTCGAACCCGTCCCGGGCCCGGAACAGTTCGGCGTCGTCCTGCACGATGGTTCGCGTCGAGGTCTCCCACTCCAGGAGATCCCCGCTCACTTCCGCATCAAAGTGCACCCCTGACAGGCCGGCCGGTTTCTGAACCACCCATTCCAGGACCCCATCCACCACCAGCGGCACCGGCATGGGATCCCACGCCGTGGCGCTGCCGCCCGTTGCGTATTCGAATAGCTGGTTCAGCCCGTCACCGTCCCCGTCAATCTGGACGTTGGTCCTTCCGCCCACTCCGGCCTCCATCGCCCAGCCCGTGTAACCGGAAAACTCGACTTGATCGATCCAGGCCGTGTCGGAGCCATGCGACAGATCCTCGTCCTTTTCGTAGGCCCAGGTGAGTTGGTGCCAGCCGTAACTCAGCTCGAACGTTCTCGGCGCCCAATCCTGCTCTCCGGAAATGACATCCTGGAAGATGCCGTCGATCTCGAAGGAGAGGGTATCGAAGTCCTCCTCCGAGCTCACCTTCCACCAGAAGGATACCAGACCGGGACCGAAGACGAAGGTCGACATCTCGGCCCGTTCATCATCATTTACATTCCGCTCCTTGGCCGCCTGGCCATCCCGGCTCGTGGTCGCTTGCGCATACCAGTGCCCCGCGCCATCGCCCTCCGTTTTCCAGGCCAGTGCGGGCTGGTTGACCACAAGCGAAAGGGGCGAGTCTTCGTGGACTTCCACCGTCGCGGGCACCACCAGGGTCTCTCCCTCCTGCTCGACTTCGAGATCGAAGGCGTGCGTCCCCGCCCCCGAAGGAGTCCCGCTTAGCCCTCCCCCCGCATCCACCGCCAGGCCGTCCGGCAGCGCCCTCGGACTGAAGACCGCCCCGGGCAGGAAGGTCGGAAACTGGTAGTCGAGCGGCATTCCCGCCACGACCTCGATCCGGGTCGACTCCATGAGAAATGGCGTGTCTTGAGACGCCGACTGAACGAAGTCCAGCCACCCCCGGTCTTTGCCCTCCGACTCCGAGCTGTCCTTCTGATAGGTCCACCTCACCAGGTGAGTCCCGGGGCCGGTCGCCAGCACGACATGCGCCCACTCCTCAGATCCCGAGATCCTTCTCCGCAGCTCTCCATCCACCTCCAGGTTCAGAAAATCCCACCCCTCCTCGCTGGAGACCTTCCACCAGAAGCCGAGGAAATCCGGTCCGTCCACCTCCAACTCCAGCCAAGACGACTCGTTGTCCAGCAGTAGACCGCTCTGGGCATGATTCCCTCCGCGCACCGCCTCCGCGCTGCTGCCCGGGCTCCAGGAGGCCGCACCTCCGGTCCTCATTGCCAGACCACCGAAATTCTCGATCGCATCGGCCAGGGGATTTGCCCCGATTTCGAACGTCAGGGTCTCTACATCCGAACCGGCCGGGTTGCCGGCCGTCACCATCACCGGGAAGGTCCCCGCTGCAGCCGGAATCCAGGTGATCAGGCCTCCATTGTCGATCGTCATCCCCGCCGGCGCACCGCTCAGGCTGAAGGTCGTCGGCGTGTTCTGCGCTCCAACCACTACCGCCACTTTTTCCGCCACCATCCCGTTGATTACCCCCGGCGGCACAATCACCGGTGCGACAAAATCGTCATTGGTGATCGTTCCCAGTGCCTCCGGCGTGGCGAGGGACACCAGGGGTCCGCTTACCAAGGCCATAACCACCGTGAGCGACTCATGCTCCTCCGGCTCCGTGTCGCCATGGATTTCCACCGAGATCTGCTTCGACACCTCCCCTACCCCGAACGAGAACGGAGCGTCGATGGCCTCCACGTAGTCCGTTCCCGCCAAGGCATCCTCGTTTCGGGTGGAATAGGTCAGGTCCACCACCTGCTTCGCGGCTTGACTCAGTTCCACCGTAAAGTGCAGCAGACTGGTGCCCGAATCTCCCTCCACCACCTCCCCGCCGCTGATGCTCACCTCCACCACCTCGCCGTTCCTTCCGTCCAGCGTCGTGGCACCGGTTCCGTCGGGATCCAGCCAGTCGAGGAGGCGCGACGAGGAAGTACCTCCGCCCGTCCACGCCTTGCCCAGTTTGCCGTACCAATCCGATGCATCGTTGCCGCACTCGGCGAATCCCGCCGTGAGTTGTCCCACGATGCGGCCGTCCTGGTCGAACAACGGGGCACCCGACGAGCCGCTTTCCGTCGATCCGAACTCCCAGTCAACCACCCGCCAGTGCGTGCCGTTCGGGTCTGTGATATCCGAGCTGTCACCCGTCGAGTGCGCCGCGTCAAAATCGAAACTGATGCGCTTCTCGGATGTCTGGGGGTGATGGACCGTCACGGACATGCTGGGCGTCCCGGTGCGCGACCAGCCCGCCTGAAATACGTTGTGCGCCGGATCGATGGGATCATCGAGTTCCACCACAGTTGCATCGGCCGGCGCATAGGTCGCCCGGAAGATGGCTCCGCTGTTGAAATCCGTGAGCGGCCCGTCGCCGTTCCCTGCGTTGGCCCCCGTTCCCGCGGTGCGGCAGGTGCTGTTCTCGTGGTTCCAGTAGACCACCATGCTGGGCGCGTTGTTGGAGCGCACCCCGCAATGATCCGCCGTCAGAAAAAGGGGCCTGCCGTCGTTGCGGGTGTTGTTGACGGCCGCCCCCGAGCACTTGTCGGTCCCGTTCAAGGTGTAGGCTCCCGCCGCGCGAATCTGGTCCCGGTAGGCGTCTATCAGGGAACCAACCCCCGACTCCGCCGCCGTGCAGACGACGTCGATGTGGCAATTTCCCAGTGTTCCGTTGTTTCCGATCTTCAGCCGACCCGCCGCCATGCTCACGTCCCGGAATCCCCGGTTGATGGCTCCCAGCGACAACTCAACCGCCGGCCGGTCCTCCTCTGCAACGGTGAGCACCATCTCGATCGTCTCTCCCGCCATGACGGGAGTCCACAGCTCCCGGTGGGCCTCGTTGTCCGCAGCCGTGAAGGGGCGCACCAGGAGTTCTCCCCCGCGAGTCCGGAATTCCAGCGCGGCACTCGCCGGCAGGGAGAACCGGCTGAACCCGAAGTTCAGGTTCAATGCCCCCGGCGCCTCCACCGCCAGTCTCCAAGTGGCCGCGCCTTCCCTGGTCTCCCACACCCCGTGCCTATCGGGGGTGATCTCGACTTTCACCGCCTCCGCGAAGCGAAGCGGGGATCCTTTGCGCACCGGATGGGTGGCGCAATGCACAGCGGAATCGAACCCCGTCAAACGATAGATTCGCGCCGGGTTCGAATCGCCGCTTCGCAAGTTCCTGGCCTCGGTCCGGGCAACCACATCCGGCTCCCCCCGATCGGCACCCCACCCCACGATCAGCACCAATGCCAATAAAGCCGCCGCCAGAACCCTGGCTCGTCGTACGTCACGTCTTCTCATTCCTGGGGATCTCTCAAGATGACACTACTTGATCGGAACGAAAGCGGAACTTGCTCCCTGTCAACCCAGATCCATTACCAGCACCTTCGCCCACCAGTCCTTGAAGGCCGCCACGAACTCCGCGTGGTGCGGGTCGTCGCCCTGGTACGCGTTGTGGTCCTCCATGGTGGCGAACCTGAAGGACAATCCATAGTCCCACGAGTGATCCGTGACGGGGCGCTCTTCCGTCGCAGCCGGCTTCCCCCAGATCCCGCCCTCCAACGTCGCGGACCCCGTCAGTTTCGTCATCCCTTCCTCGAACGCGGCCAGATCCGCCTCGCTCCTCCGCTCTTCCTTCATCCAGAAATACACGTGGTGTTCCATGCCGTGATCTAGTCCAGGGTCGAACCACCTGAAAGTCCAAAGACGGCACGCACCCCGTCCCGCTGCCGGCACACCACTAACGAAAACGTCAATTCCTTTTGACCGTCCCATTTTTTTCGCGGCAAGTTCGATCGCGTCAGGAAAAACTGACCCTCTCTCGCTTCATCGAATCCGTCCTGACAAACTTGCCCGCCGCGTCGGGGGACCGCGGGCTCGCGGGGTGTTCCGCGCCGGTTTACAACATCCCAAGGCCCTCCCGGTATCGGATGGAAACCATGGCGTTCGCGTGTCGTGGACCGTCACGAATTCCGTATCACTCTGGGCTTGGTGTGGTGCGGCAGCCCTATAGGTAGAGGAGTTGTGAAAGCTTCCGAATCTTCCTTTTTTCTCCGTCCCTTCACGGCCTGTGCCAGCGGATTCCTCCTGCTTTTCGCCGGCTTCACCCACGGCGGCAGCCAGCCGCAAATCCTGACCAGCAACGGGGCCTCCTCCGGTTTTGAACTCTACGATTCCACCAGTCTGGCCGGCCCCACTATTCTGACCTGGGACTCCCCGGGAGTTTGTGGAGGCGAGTTCCCCCGCGTTGCGTCGGTCCGCAACATCGGGGGCGGACTTGGCTCTGGACAGACGCCGGCCCCGCTCAAGGTGATCTCGAACGCCTGCAACATCCTCGACGTCAGGGGAGGCACCGCGGTGCGGGACGCTACCTACGTCTATTACTTTGCCGAGCGCATCCTGCGCAAAAAGCCGCTTGGCGCGAAAGCCTCCGACCCGCACACCACGGTCAGCCTCCCCATCACCACTCCCATCCTGCCGTCCGACCAGGGTTCCTCCGCCCTCGAGATCTCGGGGGGACAAATTTACTGGGGCCACTACACATCGAGCAACGGGAACCTGTCGATCCGTAAGGCCAATCCCATCACCGGCACGTCCTCATCGGTCAAGACCATCTTCGGTGCCAATGCGCCCATCGCCAAGATCCAGAAATTCAGTTTCGGAAACATCATCGGCAGTTCCGGCGGCATCGCCGTCCTCCTCAGCAACGGCAGGCTCTACCGCATCAATCTGGACTCCAACAACGTTGCGCTGGTCGCAACCAGTGTGACCGATTTCGTCATCCACGCCGTCTCCACCCTGTCGCCGTTTTTTACCACCTACATCTACGCCTCGAAGGGCTCGCTTTCGGCCAATCCCAGTCCGAATGCACCAGCGGGAAGCGTGGTGCGCATTGTCGGCACTACCGGCGCCGCCACCACCATCTACACCGCCTCCGGCAACAGCCAGATCCAGAGCATCGCGGCCGATCCGGGCACGTCCCACTCGACCTCGGGGCACAACCTCTACATCAGCCAGGCGCCGGTCGACTGTTTCGGCCTGCTGTGCGTCCTTGGAAATCACATTATCCGGCGCAGCACCACCGGCAATCTCTCCAGTTCTTCGGTCAGCTTCACCACCATCATCAACAGCAGTGCCGGGATCCAACTCGCCAGCGACGGAGACTTTTTGTACTACAGCGTCAATGGGAATGGCACGAACTTTAGACAGGAACGAGTTCCCCCGATTCTCGCATTTCTTTGTATTTTTGACGGGGTAGATCGAGAAACGGAAACGGTTTCGGCCGCTTCTTTTTG